>SLKJ01000075.1 GCA_007134675.1 Bacteroidales bacterium | reverse complement strand
TTACAGGGCGTTTAATTCTTGTACTTACAGTTTAGTTTTTAGGAAAAATCACATAATACTTTGATGATTGCAATTTTAGGTTTTGGATAACTTATCCTCAAGATCGCAATTAAATATGGCATATACGAATTGGAAGGTTCACATATACGATAGAAATAATGATCTTATTACTGACTTGTTGCCCGTACTTTAACATACTACTATTAAAACTCCAAAGGCAGTGCAAAGTTAACGGGAACAGGTTTGCCACGCTGTTTACCGGGGCTCCAGTCACCCATCCAGGATACAATATCGATGGCACTCTTGGCCAAGGCATCATTATCTGCTTCCAATACTGTTATGTTAATTACTTTCCCGGCTTCATCAATTGTAAACCCAACCAGTACTTCCCCTTTCAGGTTTTTCTCCCTTGATAGCTTGTCTTCCATACCTTTAATATATTGCCCAAGTGCATAAAAACTACCGGGATATTCGGGCATCTCTTCCACTACGAAAAAGATCTCGACTTCTCCATTAGAATTTTGCGGAGCATAAACAGGAGTTGCAAGACGATCCTCTGACCGGCCGGGGGGCGGTGGAGGTGGCGGTGGTGCCGAAAAATGCACTTCCCTGTCAATATTAAATACCCCTTCCCGCATCACATAGCTGCGATGAAATTTCCCCCGAACCTGTCCTCTGGATCTTAATTCTGCCAGATCATCGATAATAGTCTCTTTTCCGACAAATGAAAGAACCAGATCATTTAATAGACGAAGTTTAAGTATAAATACCCCTTCCTGGTCTGTTATAGTTCCCACAGTTGTTCCTTTTATTACTACCGATACACCATGGATCGGTTTTCCGTGTTCATCGACAACCTCCCCGGTAATTTCCGCAATATCGGATGTTACATCCGACAGATCATTACTGTTAGTAGTGTTTTGCTCCTGGTTCTGATGCCAGGGTTCGGCACATGCAATCAGCATAGCCGCAAGTACAGGTAGAGCCAGGAGAAACTTCAAGCTTCTCAATCCGGATGTTTTCTTTTTTGTCATCATTTTAAACCGGTTTTTGTTGAGTGAAAAAATGAGTGAATTGACCGGGCCGATAATTTGCGTACCGAGCGACTGGTTTATTAAAAGTGCGCTGTATTGATCTTGTGAGCATCCCCCGGTTATCACTCCCCTGTCGGCAAGATATTCGTGGTTTTGCCTCATGGAATGCGCGTAAAACCAGATAAACGGGTTGAACCAGAAAATGACCGTCAACAGCTCAATAATAAGCAGATCGCACCAGTGATATTCATTGATATGCACCTTTTCATGAGCGATAATATTTGGAAGGTCGTTTTGGCTGACAACATCAGGGTTGATGAATATTGTGCCGAAAAATGTAAATGGTGTATTATACCTTGTATTTTCTGCAAACCGGATCCCATCCCTTTTCCTGATCTTGCTCTGGGAAAATAAACGGGTTAAAATTCCCATTTGAATAACCAGGTGCAAAATCACCAAAAATGAGCCTGTTATATATATCGCGGATAAGATGGTCATCAGATCTATGCCACCCGTGGCTGCAGCGCTTATAGAATCAGCAGGCTGAACACTGTTAAAGGGATCATTCAGTGCCTGAAAGAAAATTATGTTTTCCACTGGTTCAACCGGCACAGCATAACGGAGAGGGAAGAGGGGTATTAAGACTGAAAAGCCCAATGCCCCGAGAAGATACCACCGGTTGGCATGGTGAAACGTCTCATTTCGCAAGAATACCCAGTATACAATATAAAACAGGATAATTCCGGCAGAGCTTCGTATCAGGAATGCAAATAATGGTTCCATAGTTTTAAAAATTTTCAGGGTTATCCAGTTCCTGCCCGGTTTTTTTCAATATTTCTTCCAGATCCTCAATGTCAAGATTGTTCTCTTTGGCAAAGAAGGAAGCCATTTTCGGGAAGGATCCATTAAAGTAATTATTGAGTAAGGATTTGAACTGGAAGCCGGTATATTCCTGTTTGCTGATCTCGGGTAAAAACAGATTGACATTTCCGATCTTTTTCCGCTGCACAAACCCTTTCTTTTCAAGTACATTCAAAACGGTAGCCACTGTGGTATAGGCCGGCTTTGGTTTTTTGAACCTGTAGACAATGTCTTTTACAACAGCCTCTTCCAGCTCCCAGAGGATCTGCATCACCTGCTCTTCTGCTTTTGTGAGGTTCTTCATCTATACGATTATTTAAAAAACTTGAACAAACAATACATCACTTTTGCTACTACAAATATAGTAAACAAAATCATTAATGCAACTATTTTTATAATATTTTTACTATATTTATAGTATAGACAGCCTAAATTAATCAGCCCTTATCGATATAAACTGATTGCTAGTTAAATGCCCTGTAACGGTCGAGTGTATGTTACGGGCGGGAATTATTTCTGCTACAGTTTGTCCCTCTACCCTATTTCCTCTTTGAGCAAGTTACTGAATTCATCACCAAAACCCGCCTGGAATATACACTTTGTTAGGGGTAGGCCTCATTCATTGATCAAATTTTCAATCTGGATTTGGAATTCCTTTACTTCATCAATAAGAGGTAAAACGTCTGCTTTTTCAAATTCAAAAAAGT
>SLKJ01000004.1 GCA_007134675.1 Bacteroidales bacterium | reverse complement strand
CGGAGGCATGCCTGAATGAATGGATCAGCTTTCCGTCGCTTACCCTTTTGATCTCGGTCCAGTTCTCTGACCTGTCCGCCGGTGGAAGCGAGCGGCTGAAGCTCACTGCATATAGTTTACCGTCAGGCGAAAGGGTGGTTGATCCTGCTTTGATGCCATCGAGCAGATGATTTATGTTTTTACCCTGCAGGGGGTAAAGCTCAATATTTGCATCTTCGGTTTCTGACCAGGATGGCAGATTTAAAGATCCCCTTACTTTCCAATTACTTTGTTCGCCGCTCTCATGGAAGGACCTGATAATCAGAAGATGTTTTCCGCCTGTGAGCTCAACATCATGTGTCCACTTACCAGGATCCTCATCAGCCTGTTGATTGCTGCTTTTTGAGCCAAGGCTGCTGCCGTTGAGGAATACCTCAAATCTCTGCCTGCTTTTAATTTCAAGCCCGGCGCTGATCCATCGATCTGCCCAAATATACGCTGCCAGAAAGGAAGTTGCATCAGCATTGACATCACTCTTTGAAAGGCTTACATATCCCGAATCATTTGTCTCTGCGATCTGCCATTTTTGAACGGATTGTTGATCACGCAGAAAAACCTTGCCCTCTTCAGGATAATGTCCGGATATTTCAATTGAACTGAACCCGAAGAGATCCTGGGGGGTAAAGGGTTTTCCCCTGGTATTTTCTGTTTCTGAAAATGCCGGCATCCGGAGGTCAGGTCCTGAAACTACAAGCCAGTTTTCCACCGGGATACTGCCTGCAAGCATGTTGACCGAGATTATTAAAGCTGTTGCGGAAACAATTAGTTTTTTCATAATGTCAGATCTGTAATGAATGTATATGAGCTATTGTTATAATTTTAAATCTGTTAAAGTGATCGTAAAACAATATGCTAAAAACAGTGTAATTAAAATAATTTTAACGGTTTTCTGCAATTAATTAGTCACCCGAAAATAATAATTTTTATTAATTTGGCCCCTGTCAACATGTAACCAGATAATCCAGGAGACCGGACATGTTGTGCAGAAGGCATTAATATATTTTACCGGACCTTTTAAATTAACGGATTATGAGAGCGGTTATTCAGCGTGTCAAATATGCCAGTGTTAAAATCGACGGAGTTATAAAAGCCTCTATTGGAGCAGGTATGCTGGTATTACTTGGAATAGAACATGAAGATACTGTTGAAGATGCGGACTGGTTGAGCAAAAAGATTGCCCGTCTCAGGATATTTGACGACCATCAGGGGGTTATGAACCTCGATATCCTGCAAACCGGGGGTGAGATTATGGTGGTTAGCCAGTTTACATTGCATGCAAAAACGAAAAAAGGAAACCGGCCCTCCTACATCCAGGCTGCCACGCCCGAAAAAGCCATCCCCCTTTATGAAATTTTCAATGAAAGGACCGGGAGCGAAGCTGAAACTGAAGTAAAAACCGGTGAATTTGGTGCTGAGATGGATGTGGAACTTGTGAACGACGGACCGGTGACTATTATCATAGACACAAAGAACAGGGAATAAGCACCACCTGATAATTTCATCGTATAACTGTGGTTACAGTTTCCGGGGATATCCGTTTAATAAGCTGCCCGGTCAATCAATTTAACGTTTCCGGGAATATCCTGTCAAAATGCTAACTTTGCAGTCTTTATGCAACGTATGACTTTAACCGGAAATAAGTCAGATCCTGAAAAAACTTCCATACTGCTGGTTGCTGTAATATCTGCATTTCTTACACCTTTTATGGGCTCTGCCATTAACCTGGCATTGCCTTCCATTGGAACGGACTTTGATGCTGATACTATCTTACTTGGTTGGATAGCAACCGCATATCTGCTTTCAAGTGCAGTATTTCTTGTACCTTTTGGACGTCTGGCTGATATATACGGGAGAAAAAGGATTTTTTTGTCCGGAATGATAATTTTCACGGTTTCATCCCTGCTTTCATCCCTTGCACCGGGAATATATCCGCCCTTAACTTTCCGTGTACTCCAGGGAATGGGCAGCTCAATGATTTTCGCCACGGGTCTGGCTATCGTATCATCTGTATTTCCCGCCGAGGAGAGGGGGAAGGCGTTCGGGCTTACCATAGCTTCAGTATATGCAGGGTTATCATTCGGACCATTTGCAGGTGGCCTGCTGACTGAGTATCTGGGCTGGCGCAGCATTTTTTTGTTTACTGTAATTTTTGGAGTCACAGGAATAATTTTTCTGATCCGCAAAATCAAGGGTGAATGGGCTGAGGCAGCAGGTGAACCATTCGACCTTGCCGGTTCGGTGATCTACGGGATATCCCTGTTTTTGCTGATATTCGGCTTTAGCCGTCTTCCTGATCCCGGGGGGTTTGTATGCCTTACAGGCGGTATTGCCGGAATTTTTCTGTTTATCCTGTATGAGTTGCGAATTCCCTTTCCTGTTATGCAGCTTGGCCTTTTCAGGAACAATCCCGTTTTTGCCTGGTCAAATCTGGCCGCCCTTATTAATTACAGCGCCACCTTTGCAGTTGCATTTATCCTGAGCCTTTACCTGCAATATATAAAAGAGTTTACGCCTCGTGACGCGGGACTGGTGCTCGTATCCCAACCGGTGATAATGGCACTGGT
>SLKJ01000113.1 GCA_007134675.1 Bacteroidales bacterium | reverse complement strand
TATTGTCGTCGAAGAGAGAAGGGAAAAATACTTTTTATTTCCTTAAGCATAATAATCTGACTCAGATTATTGATTGCGTAAGCAAGTGTTGTGATTAACGTTCACTTGAATATGCAAGGGAACCATCGAGGATGGAATTATAAATCGCCCTGTTTTCAAGAATGTCAATTGCTTTTTCGATATATGGATCGCCTGTCAGAGAGGCCTCTATCCTCCCCTTCTGGTAATAGTACCTGCTGGCAATTTCCTCCCTGAGGAGAGCTTTTATGTCATCTTTATATGTCTGGAGATCATTTTTCTTATCATGCCTGATTCTTTCATCGAGCTTTTTGAATAAATCACTGGAAAGATCATAGTATTGCTCCTGTTTTGCAGCATTAATGAGCTGTTTGAGATTTGCTTCAGTTTGAGTTTGATAATCAAAATCCAACTCTTCAAGGAATTCCAAAAATTCCCGGTATTCTTCATCGCTGATCTGAAAAGAAGGGACAGGAGGTATTTCAGGATTACGCGCTGCGTAAAGGGTAGCATAATTAAAGATATGGTTGCGGGCGTAAAGATTTACCACAACCGGGGCAGTTCTTTTTTCTTCTATTTCGATATCGGGCATAATGCCACCGCCGTCATAGACTATCCTCCCGCCTTTTGTCCTGAATTCATTGATCTGGTTATCCGGCGAATAGGCGGTGCCGCTGACATTTGAGAAATCCGTGGCCTGGATACATCTGCCGCTTGGTGTGTAGTATTTTGCGGTGGTTATTTTAAGCTGGGCATTGTAGCTGAGCTGGCGTGTAGTTTGAATGAGTCCCTTCCCGAATGTCCGTTGTCCGATTAAAACGCCCCTGTCGAGGTCCTGAAAAGCGCCTGCAACTATTTCAGAAGCCGATGCAGAGCTTCTTCCAACAAGAACTACCACCGGTATATCAGGATCAAGGGGATTTTTCCTTGCCCTGTAAGTATGATCCCATTGCTTTAACTTTCCCCTGGTACTGACTATATCCTCACCTTTGTCAACAAAAAGGTTTGTAACATTTACCGCCTCCATAAGCAATCCACCCGGGTTGCCTCTTACATCCAGAATTACCGATTCAATACCATGTGACCTTTTCAGGTATTTCATGGCATCCCTGACCTCCTGATGAGCATTTTCAGTAAAACCATTGAACTGGATATACCCGATTCGGTCGGCAACAGTTCCGTACCAGGCTACATTGTTAATTTTGACTTCTTCTCTTGTTATCAACTTACTTATCGGGTCAGGCTCTCCACTGCGCTGAATTGTGATATTGATCCTGCTTTGAGGCTGACCTTTGAGTAATTCACTGATTTCATTCACCAAAAAACCTTTTGTTGATTTGCCATCGATGGCGATAATGATATCTCCTGCGCGCAGTCCTGATTTTTGTGCAGGGTAGTTTTCATAGGGCTCGATTATCATTACAAAATCACCTACCTGGCGGATCAAAGCGCCTATCCCTCCGTATCTGCCGGTTGTCATCGTTGCATAATTATCTTTCTCAGTTTCAGGGATGTAGGTGGTATAGGGGTCAAGTCCGCGGAGCACGCCCCCTATTCCGTTTTCTATAAGTTTTTCAGGCTCAGTATCATAAACGTAAAACAGGTTTATCTCCCTGATCATCGAGAAAAAAATATCCATATTCCGTGAGAGCTGGAAATCTCTGCCTCCGGAAATATTGGTGAATCCGTAGGTCAGCATAATTAAGCCCGCCGCTGCCAATAAAATGATACCGTTATTTCTGATTTTTCTGAAGTATTTATCCATGATTAATTGAATTTTTTCCGGATTGATCAATTTCCAATTGATATTCAGTGTATAAAATCGATTGCGGATCATTGCAAAATTAATACTTTTTATTCAAAGGCTCATCCAACAGGCAACTAATCGATTTTGACATGTTGGGAATTTTCATGGTTTTTCTGTATATTCGTCAAACAGGTTTCTGTCTTGCTATTTACCTTACCGGGTGTCAAATTTAACCGGCATGGGAACAGGCCTGGCGGGTTTTATAAGTGCAGAAACCTGATTACCGGCAATTTTGGACTGTTTTTATACGTTAAGTTTTATACCAAAAAGAATAGCGAATTTATCAGATGACCACGACAATGGGGTGCGATTTTTTTGAATTCAAATCTAAAATGTTTTGTTATGGATGCCTTAAAATTAAAGCGGAGGGATTTTTGCCGGAAATTTGCATCTTTATCACTGGCCGGGTTTCTGCCAATGCCCACTTTGGCTGCATGTTTTTCTGATCCCTCAACGCGAAAAAGTAATATATCCCATGAAAATATGTCAGCAATTCCAGATAATACTTCCGGTGATTTTGAACCTGGCTACCTGAAACTACATCGTACAGGTGAACTTAGAGCCAGGGCTGAAGTTATGTGGGATATGATGAGCGCCTGCAGGCTTTGCCCCCGCGAATGCGAGAATGACAGGATACGCGGACAAAAAGGTGATTACTGCAGCGCTACCGCGCAGCTCCGTGTATCTTCCTTTAATCCGCATTTTGGTGAAGAGAGGCCACTGGTCGGAAGGAACGGTTCAGGGACTATTTTTTTCACTCATTGCGCAATGTTGTGTGTTTTCTGCATTAACTGGGAAATCAGCCAGGGTGG
>SLKJ01000138.1 GCA_007134675.1 Bacteroidales bacterium | reverse complement strand
TGGGGAGAATCAGGTTAAAGAGATTATTAAGGCGAGCAAGTTCAGCGTCTTTTTTATTGATGAAGATCAAAAAGTAACTACAAAAGATATCGGCAGCATTAATGAGATTCTCAAATGGGCTAAGGAATTCAATGCATCAGTGCGTAAGTTGGAGTTACGTTCTCAATTCAGGTGCAATGGGTCCAACGGCTACCTGGCCTGGCTGGATAATACGCTTCAGATTAAAGAGACTGCTAATATTACCTTACAAAGAGATGAGTTTAATTTTGAAATTGTAGATAATCCCGCTGACATGAGGGATGTTATTTATGATTTGAATAGAAATAATAATAAATCCCGCATGCTTGCAGGGTATTGCTGGAACTGGGTTAGCAAAAAAAGCTGGAAGAGTTATGATATAGAATTTGATGAGTATGACTTCAGGCATAGATGGAATTTAGCGAGTGATGGAATGAGATGGATTATAAGCCCTGATTCCGTAAAGGAGATCGGATGCATTCATACAAGTCAAGGTCTGGAACTGGAAAATGTTGGTGTGATAGTTGGTAAAGATCTGGTGGCAAGAGATGGAAAGATAGTCACCAATTTTCGCGAACGTGCTCAAACGGACAAATCTTTGAGCGGACTGGTGGGATTGTCTAAAAAGGATCCGGGCAAGGCCGCAGATATTGCTGATAACCTGATTAAGAATACTTACAGGACCTTGTTTACACGGGGGATGAAAAGCTGTTATGCATATTTTGTGGATGATGAAACGAGAGAGTATTTTAAGGACAGGATAGACTATTAGGTAATTGCTTGCCGCTTAAAAAGTTCTTTAATCAACACAGCCGCAATTAAGACAGAACAGATCTCTGAATATTTCAAGCTCCAGGATGCTGTAATTAATTGAGGGCTTATCGTAGAACATGTTGCACCATTCTTCGGTTGTCAGAATATCCTGCAGCTCAATCAGCCTTTGGTAGATTTCATCATATCCTAAAAAAAATTTATTTATCGCTAAAACTATATAGTACCTGATGATCTCGCTGTTGGTGGTGCCTCGCAAGTATATTGTTTCAAGTATTTTAAATGACAGATCGTGTTGCTTCAACAGCCCGAAAAATTTTGAGACATCATATAATAGCTCCTCCTCATATTCTCCTTCAGTAAAAAATTCATACAGGAACATGATGTCGTTCATTTTCCAACGGAAATTGTAATTGGGGTTATCAACAAACCTGTTTGTAAGGTCGAAAATATGATATTTAGCCTTTAGCTCGTCCAGGTTAATGGTGTCATGATTTTCTTCTATCGTTGTAATAAACTTTTTAAGACTTTGCCAGGAGGTATAGCCTTCTGACAGTGGATTATAAAATCCGGCTAATTCTATATCGTCAGTTCTGAAAGTTGTATCATGGTATGTGGTATCGATTGTCATTATGAAATAGTTGATAGCAACAAGCGGGTCTGAGATATCCATGTGAGCGATAAACCGGAGTGCATCATATTTTCCCTGTGGATCAAGGTTTGGGTCATTGTCAAGCTTGAATACCATAAATTCACTTAATATATTTCTTATTCCTGTTTTATTTCGACTATCGAACCGGGCCACTTCATAAAAAGGGATTGTATTGATCATGGAAAATGGGATTTTGCCTTCAACTACCTGTTTGAACAAATACCTTTGTTGTGATAGCATTCTTTCTATTGCCCTGGCGGGAATAATATAAGGCTTTGGAGACTTCCTGAAAGTGAACCTTCCTATCGTTTTGTTTTTGTCATCGCGGTAATTTCTAATCCTTTGTTCTATATCCCCTTGTATCTTGTCTTCATAGTATCTGACCATGGAACTGTACTCACTTAGAATTTGCCTTACCTGGTCCTCTTCTGACTTAACCTCTTCGAATATCATATAGGCACTTACATATCTCTGCCTGTCAAGCTCTTTTTCGATTGAGGCTATCACTGTTTCTGATGTAAGGTAATCGCGGATAAAAGCTTCGCTTGAATCAGCCAGGTAAGAATATTCGGTATTTTTGATCTGAACCCTGAACATTGACCAGTTTTCCCTGGTAGATATTTGTACAGTGATCGAATCAGGTTGTTCTTTCCGGATGATGTCAAGTAAATTTTCAGCACGCCGGGAATAGAGTTCTTTGTTGATGTCTGCTGTTCCCTCAACACTGGCAAAGGCAAATATGTGGCATATAACCAGTTTCATCCGTGGGTCCCTCAGTTTCTCCAGCATGTCAGGTAATTGTGTAGTGTCTACAACAGTTTCGTTTCTGTCAAAAAAGATCTGTTTAAAAAGGGTATCTTTTTTTGGCTGCCAGGGTATAGGTGCTTCATCTTTGGCCAGATAGTTTTTTTGTATTGGGATGGTGTCTGCATGTGCCTGAAAGTAGAGACCACCCCTTGGGTATGACTCAAAGTTCATCCTTTCTATGATCCTGTTTTTATGCAACACCAGGAGGTTTACCTGGTATGGCTGGCCTTCTAATATCCCGGGAACTTCTCCAAGTTTAATATACAGGTTATGGAGCGTCCGGTCTTCCATTTGTTTTTGAGCAATATCCAGGATTTCATTCCTGTAAATTGGTTTTGTGACGTATCCGTTGAATATGCATGCCTCGTTTCTCAATGCGGGTTTTGAATAGAATATAGAGTCACTC
>SLKJ01000041.1 GCA_007134675.1 Bacteroidales bacterium | reverse complement strand
TATGTATTCCTGTTGGTCCAGTCCCTGTAAACGATAGCGCTGATATTGTCAAAAATTCCCAGTGGGTAGGAGAGGGTGGCTGCCGTAAAATTGTTCCTGTTGCCCATTTCAAACGGATCCCGGTCCATTGATATCAGTATCTGTTCCACTCTGAGATACATGCCGTTCCCAATGTCGAATGTATAATCTGCACCAAGTGTAAAAAGGTGCTGGTTTGTCATTTGCAACAGATCCTGTCGCTTCTGTATCCATGTTGCTTCAATCCACAGACCTGTTTCAACATCCCATTTGGCATCAAAACCAAGCCGGTTTTCAGGGATATTGTCAGAGAAAAAATTGATGTAATCCCATAAGTCAGGTCTTGCTTCCTCTTGCGTATTAACGGGGAAAAAAGATGATGCAAAATCGTTTTGCAAAAAACTTATTCCCAGTTCACGCAGATCAGCCTTGCGATGATGAAAGGATAAGGCAGCTTCGCCGCGGGGCACCGGCAACTGCAGCCTTCCCCCGAACTCCGGGGTTTTGTTCCTGGTTTCGCCAATCTCCCATGTTTTAGGCCCTTTGTTCCCGTACAACCCCCATATCCAGATATTGACGTTATTCAAAAAATAGTACCTGCCCAGGACTCCCCACACACCGTCGGTAAGCTGCAGCGGGTCACGCGGGTCCACCTGGTCAAACCACATAAGGGGCCTGAGCATTGAAGCCGATCCGAAGTTTATCTTCTGCAGCCCCATACGAACTTCAAACTGGTTGCCGGAGTAGCGGGCCCATACCCGGTAAGGCTTGATATTCCCTTCATGGTCATACTCATCATAGGGTTTAATACCTCCGCTTCCGTTGATATTTGCAGAAAACTCAAAATCAAGAAGCCTGCCATCACCCATCTGGACGTTTATATTCAACTGCGGAATGTACCTTAAACCCATCCGGAGGGGCAGATCATTTTCCGGGTTGACATTGGCCCATGCCGATGCCTGTCCCCGCCAACCAATATGATCCTTTACCTGTGCAGCTGCAGAAAGCGCATAGATCTGAATTAACAGCAATATGACTGTAATTTTTACCACCCTCTTTTTTTCCTGCAAGTTTTTATTCAGAAAATTGATCTTCGTTCAATTTTACAGGCAATCACATTACTTTTTGGATTAATTGTCCAATAAAAAAATTTTAAACTCACCCTGCCAGCATATCGAAACACCAAAGTTTATAATATTTGTTCAGGTAATATCCCGGGATTTTTCCCCGGCCAACTTTCCGCTTCTCGGCATGATCCCGAATGTAAAGAACCTTGATAGTTCCATAATTGCCTCCTGGGGAGTTCCGTACAACCTGAGCAGGTTCTCATCCGTTACCATTTCACTGATTTTTTTAACCATATACAGGAAACCTTCAGGCTTAAAGTCCGCGCGGAACCATCCCTTAGACTGGGCATTTTGGAAATCCCCGATCATCTCCTGCCATGCCTGCCTGCTTTTCTTTTCCACCCATCCCGAGAGTCCCAGTTCAGGATTGCTGTAGAAATCATTCAGGAACTCCCTGCTTATGTTCATGGTGCCTTCAGATTTAAGCAACATCATCTGCTCCATCTTTTCTAGTGCCGGGGTATCGTTATTACTCATTATTTCCCTGAATTTTTCTATACCCCTGTCAACTTCGATGGTGTAAACGGTCTTTGCCAGCTCAATTTTATTCGGGAAGAATTTATAGAATGTCATTTTGCTGACACCTGCCTCCCTGCATATCTCCTCCACGGTCACCCGTCTCAGTCCGTGCTTCCAGAATAGCCTCCTCGAAGTTGCAAGAATTTGCCGGTAACGCGGATTTGTTTTTCCTTCACTCATAACATAAATACGTTTAAGCTGTAAATATACTAAATAGGTAATATAAAACAAATAACGTATAATTTATTTTTGTTCGTTTTGAAAATAATTCCTGAATGAAAGTATTCCTGAGGTCTTGGCCTTGGCTTTTAAACCTCTTTTTTGTATGTTACACCTTGAAAAAAATGCAGACTGAGTTTTTTAATTAATAAAACACATAATATGGATGAATTAAAGAAGATAGCCGTTCTGACCTCAGGAGGTGATTCTCCGGGTATGAACGCTGCCATCAGGGCTGTGGTGAAGACAGGGTTGTATCACGGACTGGAGATATATGGTGTTTACAGGGGGTTTAATGGTATGGTGAATAATGTTATTAAACCGCTGGGCAGGGAAGATGTTAGGAATATACTTCCACTCGGTGGTACCATACTTAAGAGTGCAAGGTGTGAGGAATTCAGAACCCCGGAAGGGAGGAAAAAGGCTTATGAGAACCTCAGGAAGCATAAAATTGATGCACTTGTGGCAATCGGCGGCGACGGGACCTTTACAGGAGCAAAGATATTCATGAATGAATTTGATTTTCCGGTAATAGGCCTTCCGGGGACCATTGACAACGATCTTTTCGGTACCGACTATACCATTGGCTACGATACCGCGGTTAACACGGTTGTAAGTGCTGTTGATAAGCTGAGGGACACTGCCTATTCGCATGATATGGTATTTATTGTTGAGGTGATGGGGCGTGATGCCGGTTTTATTGCACTCAGAAGTGGTATGGCCAGCGGTGCCGGGAAGGTATTGATACCTGAAACCAAAACACATATAGATGATCTTCTTGAAAG
>SLKJ01000028.1 GCA_007134675.1 Bacteroidales bacterium | reverse complement strand
TGCTGGCATAATCATGACCTGGAATTCCATGCCACTGAGGAGGGGGTTATTCCATTTGATTACCTTATGGAAAACACTGACAAGGAGCTTGTTAAATGCGAACTTGATATCTACTGGACCAAAAAGGGAGGGGCTGATCCGGTTGAGACCCTCCAAAAATACAGGGGAAGGTATCCGTTAATTCATGTAAAGGATATGGCTCCGGGTGATGAGCAGACATTTGCCTGTCCTGGCAGCGGCATAATAGATTTTCAGGAGGTGCTGGCAGAAACGCTGGATCAGGGCATACAGCACTATTTCGTAGAAAAGGACAATGCAAAGGATGGAATGGGGTGTCTGGAGTCTGCTGCGGTTTATCTGCAATCGCTCAGGTTTTAGCAGATACCGCAATTTGTATTATATCCGGCACTATCAGGAATGTAACAGTCAGAAATGTATCATGGTTTCATGAAGGCCCCGTATCACTGGAAGGCTTCAGTGAAAATAACAAAATAGAGAATGTGATATTTGAAAACTGCATGGTTGAAAATCAACCGCTGGCCGAAGTAATGCAACGGATACTGGAGATCGGCCCCTTTGTTGAAGGCGTGAAAATAATTAACAAAGAAGCCTTTCTGGCTCCCGTCCATGCATCAGAGCTTAACCTGGTTTTGGGACAGGATATTTCAATCGGCTATGAATCACATAACGAAAAGGAAGTGCGCTTGTTTTTTACCGAGTCATTTACACTTCAGATCCACGATCCGGCAACCTTAATTATGATTGAATAGCCGATGATGGAATCTCTGTTTCTAATCCCCCGGCAGCCTGTCCGGGGGGTTTTTGTTTTCCGTTAACCACAGTTAACAGCCCCAGCTTATATAGATCAAAAAACCACAACCTTGTCAGTCCCCGTTCCAGTAAAAACCTCAGTGAGGGTCTCATAATACTGAAAAAAAATCTTAAAAGTGCTGTAAGATACAGTCTTTCAAGTCTTTTATATACACGTAAAATCCTGATATTATCGATAAAATCCTTGTCATGGTCTATATAATCAAGTATATTTCCCAGGTTGACAATGCTCTGTTCCGTTTTTCCGAGAAAACCGGAGTTGGTTTCCATGCAGAAATGCATAACCGGATTATCCGTATGCTTTATCTCAATATCGTTTTTCATAAGGCGATATGCAAACAGCGTATCCTCATATCCGTACCGGACGATCCTTTCATCAAATTTAATTTTCTCAAGGACTTCCCGGTCTATTAAAAAATTGTTGGTCATGAAATACCTGAAAGGGCTTTTACTCCTGACAGATGCAGGGAAACTCTCCCTTTCTATCCCGAATTTCCATCTTAATCTCATATCAGGCACCGGCTGATCCATTGGATATATTCTGCCTCCGCAAATGACCAGTGATTCAATATTTTGAATTTCAATTATGTAATGTTCCAGAAAGTCATCTGATATGATCTCTGAATCACAGTCCAGGAAAAGCAGCTTATCATATTTTGAATACCCCGGAAAAAGGTTACGGATCCTGGCTCTGCCAATATTTCTGTCCAGATTGATATATTTGTGCTGCTTGCATACCCTGGCATTCTGCTCCCTGTATTCATCCGCAGAGAAGTCATCTATTACAATTATCTCAAAGGGAATTCCGGATTTAACCCCCAGTCCTGACAATCTATCAACAAGTTTATGAATATTAAAATTATGGACAGGTATGCATATTGATATCATAGTGCTTTATTCAAAAAACTTAACCAGTAATACAGCCTGTCAGTCCGTGTCTGCAAATAGCCCCGTCCGAAAGCAAGCGAATAACCATGCCCTCCCTCAGGGCTCTTTGCGCATCCTGCAACGGCGCGTCCCGGACATATTAAAACTGCCTGCCCGCCTGCCTGCCGCTTTGCCGGCAGATATTATGCTATTGCCGGATCCTGAACATTCCTCATCAGCAAAATATCAATTAACGGTGAAACTGATCTGGCTGCCATATGCAGTTCCGGACCTTGTTGAAACAAATGCTTTTATATAATATTTTGCGCCAGGGTTTAAAAGGGTGAGATGACTTTTGAATTCTGCAGAAAACCTGTTCCGGGTATCGGTAACAATAAGATCAGCTCCCGGAGCTATAATGTCGTTTTCAGTGGTCGGGTTTTCTGATGTACTATATACCACTCCGTATTCAAGAAACTCAATCTCCCTGTTTGCAGCCAGTCTGCCCCCGGTTTCAAAACCGGTGGCCGTTATGGAAGGTTCAATTGTTACAAAGGAAGTAATGGCAACAAGGTCATCATCCTGCTCGCACCCGGTTATAATTATCAAAGACCCGATAATCATGAGAAAGAACCCAAAGCCATGCCATGGAATTATTAATCTATTTTTCAAAGTGATCCCCATCGAAGAATTGCATTATTGCCGGTAATTATTGCGCAATATATATTTAATTCCAAAGAATTCAAAAAGACAAAACCCAAACATCCATAAATATAAAACCCGCCGGACAAACAAGGAACAGCGGGTTTTGGTTATAATTTACTATATACTAGGTAATAGCACCACTCACAAGGAAAGTGGCAGCAAAAGCAATAATAGCATATAACTCCGGAAAAACACCCAGGATCAGCGTATTTCCAAATACGTTATAGCCTGATCCAATTGCAGCGATACCATTGGCACAAACCTGACCCTGAC
>SLKJ01000047.1 GCA_007134675.1 Bacteroidales bacterium | reverse complement strand
TTCCAGTCCGATCCTTCTAAGCTCCTCAAATACTTCCGGTTTTACATACTCAACAACAGGCATATGGCTCTTGCCGGGAGCCAGGTATTGTCCTATCGTCATTATTTCACATCCTGCTCCTATCAGGTCATCCATTGTTTCAATCACTTCCTCCTGTGTTTCTCCAAGTCCCAGCATAATACCGGATTTTGCTCTTTTTCCGGCTGCAGTTATCCCGGCTATAACCCTGAGGCTTACCTCATAGCTTGCCTTGCTCCTGATATGAGGGGTCAGGCGCCTTACGGTCTCAAGATTGTGAGCAATTACATCTGGCCCTGCATCGGTTACTTTTTTCAGAAGCGATTCGTCTCCGTTAAAATCGGGGATAAGGACTTCAATGCCGGTATACGGGTTAACTTTTTTGATCGTTTTTATTGTCTCTGCCCAGAGCCCTGCCCCAGAGTCATTCAGATCATCGCGATCGACCGATGTAACAACACAATAATCCAGCTCCAAAATGCGGATTGACTCGGCTAGTCTCATTGGTTCTCCCGGATCCGGCGGTGCAGGCCTGCCTGTTTTAACTCCGCAGAATTTACAGTTCCTCGTACAAACATCGCCGAGTATCATAAATGTAGCGGTTCCATTGCTCCAGCATTCTCCTATATTGGGACAATTCCCGCTGGAACAGATGGTATTGAGATGATATTTCTGACTAAGGTTTTTTACCCTTGAGTATTTGTAACCCATGGGCAATTTCATCTTAAACCATTCCGGAAGCCGTCTTGTTCTTGTTACCATGGTTTTTTCCAACAGAGATTTCTTAGTCATTAAGCAGAACATAAAAATACATTAAAATATTCTGAAAATTATGTTATATTTTTTAAATATTCATGCTTTGATCTATAACCGCACCTCATTAAGGTATTTGTAAATTGAGGTTAACTCTTCCACAGGCAAATATATTCTTCTATCTTTGCAAAAAAATTTTCAGTAATGGAACCATTGCATTTAAGTGAGCAGGAGATAATACGCAGAAATGCCCTTGATGAACTTATCCGGCTTGGTATTGATCCATTCCCGGCTGAAACATTTGAGGTAAATGTAAATACAAAGGATATTCTTGATAATTTCAGGTCGGCCGAAGAGAAATACCAGGATGTCCTTATTGCCGGCCGGATAATGAGCAGGAGGATAATGGGCAATGCCTCTTTTGCCGAACTGCAGGACGAGAAAGGCAGGATACAGGTTTATATCCGCAGGGATGATATTTGTCCGGATGAGGACAAAACCATGTATAATACCGTTTTCAAAAAACTGCTTGATATAGGAGATATTATTGGGATAAGGGGATTTGTTTTTGTTACCCAGGTCGGAGAGATATCAATACATGTTAAAGATCTGAAACTGCTAGCTAAGTCTTTGCATCCTCTGCCCGTTGTAAAGGAGAAAGACGGCAAAACCTATGATGCTTTCAGTGATACAGATCACCGTTACAGGCAAAGATATCTTGACCTCATTGTTAATCCAGGGATCAGGGAAACTTTTATTAAAAGAACAAGGCTTGTTGATTCAATAAGAAATTACCTGAATATAAAGGGTTACCTCGAAGTTGAAACTCCTGTGCTTCAGCCTATATACGGGGGAGCTGCTGCCCGTCCTTTTACGACATATCACAATACTCTCGACATGACCCTTTATCTCAGGATAGCCAATGAGTTATATTTGAAGAGGCTTATTGTTGGCGGTTTCGAGGGTGTTTATGAATTTTCAAAGGATTTCAGGAATGAGGGAATGAGCCGTTTTCACAATCCTGAATTTACCCAGATGGAGCTTTATGTTGCATACAAGGATTATTTGTGGATGATGGATCTTGTTGAAGAGATGATCGAACAGGCTGCAATTGATCTGCATGGGTCAACCAGGGTAAGTGTTGGAGACAAGGTTATTGATTTCAAGAGGCCATGGAAAAGGTATACTATGTATGAAGCCATTGAGAGTTTTACGGGTATCGATATTTCATCAATGGATGAAAGCAGGTTGGCTGAGACTGCCGTAAAGCTTGGTGTTGAGATCGACAAGACCATGGCCAGGGGTAAGATTATAGATGAGATCTTTGGTGAGCTATGTGAGCCAAACCTTATACAGCCCACTTTTATTACCGACTATCCCCTGGAAATGTCGCCGCTTGCAAAAAAGCACAGGTCTGAAAAAGGACTTGTCGAGAGGTTTGAGGCAATAGTTAACGGTAAGGAGTTGTGTAACTCATTTTCAGAGCTCAATGATCCGATTGATCAGCGTGAACGGTTTATGCAGCAAAAGATGTTAGTAGAAAGAGGTGATAAGGAGGCGATGGTGCTTGATGAAGATTTTCTCAGGGCACTTGAGTACGGGATGCCTCCGACAGCCGGCCTGGGAATTGGGATTGACAGGCTTGCTATGATTATGACCGATTCAGCGTCCATACAGGATGTCTTGTTTTTTCCCCAGATGAGGCCTGAAAAGAAGGTGAAAACGGATGAACCTGCCGATTTTGTGAAACAAGGGGTGCCAGAGGACTGGGCTGCCATTCTGATAAAACTTGGATATATTAATATAGGGAAACTTAAAAGTTCGTCGGCTGGAAAACTTCATAATGAGCTATGCGGTTATAATAAAAAGAATAAGCTGGGATTGAAGAATCCCTCTATGGCTGATGTTGAAAACTGGATAAC
>SLKJ01000046.1 GCA_007134675.1 Bacteroidales bacterium | reverse complement strand
AGCAACGGCTATTTATCACAAGTACGGCATTGATGTGGTTCCTCATATTATTTGCGGGGGATTCTCAAGGCAGGAGACTGAAGATGCCCTGATTGACCTTGATTTTCTTGGAATTCATAATTTGCTGGTTGTAAGAGGAGACGGTGACAAGGGAACGGGTACTTTCATTCCGCATCCTGATGGTCACTCATATGCCGTGGACCTTGTCAGACAGATAATGGATATGAACAGGGGAATCTATCTTGAGCCTTATCATGATGATCCTGCAGCTTCAAATTTTTCACTAGGAGTGGCCGGATATCCTGAAAAGCATTATGAGGCCACGAGCATGGAAAGTGATCTTAAATATCTTAAGGAGAAGGTTGATGCCGGTGCCGACTATATTGTTACGCAAATGTTTTTTGATAACCGTGTCTACTTTGATTTTGTAAGAAAGTGTCGTGATATCGGGATTGAAGTGCCGGTAATTCCAGGTATCAAACCTGTAGCCGTGAAAAAGCACCTTGATATACTTCCAAAGGTTTTTGGTGTAGGTATTCCCGGAGAGCTGGCAGATGAAATACGAGCCTGCAAAACGGACAGTGATGTTTACCTGCTTGGTATTGAATGGGCCGTTTCCCAGTCCGCCGAACTAAAAAAATCAGGAGTTCCTGCCATTCATTATTACACCATGAGCAGATATGACAATATCGTACAGATTGTGGGAAGGGTTTTCTGATTTTATCCAGGCAGGGTTTTTACCTTTTCCTGACAAAAACTTTCTGATAGATATTCCTGAAAATAAGGTAAACCCTGTTTCCAAGTGCAGAGCCCAGAAGAATCTGTACCTTTTTAGTGGCGCTTTTACCGATATCCAGTAGAATACTTCTGTTGTCTGTGCTGAGTGCATGGTAGAAACCATTCTGCCTGGCAAGTTCAATGGCCTGCAAACGTTCCTGGTATGTAAATTCAGGCGTTTCAAATATAATACGCGGGTTTATCCTGTGGTATTCATAAACCGGCCGTTCAGTTAATATTTTACCCGATTCTTTCACATATTCATAAAGAAACGAATCCTTATATGGTAAAGCAGTATAAAACTCCACGCCGGTTAAATTGGAAGTTTTCGCAAATTCAATCGATTCCTTTACCGTTTCCATGGTGTCTCCCGGATTACCTATCATAAACTGGCCCATTACATCCAGCCCTGATTGCCTTAAAATCTGTATCCCGTCGTATATCTTTTCCTTGGTTATTTTTTTCTGCATCATTTCAAGGATCCTGTTATTGGCCGATTCTATTCCGATATTGACATTATAGCAGCCTGCCTTTTTCATTTTTAATGCCATTGCCTGCGTTACCCTGTCTGCCCTTATTGAAGTAGTCCATATTATTCCGGTATTATTGCTTGTAAAAAGATCGCATATTTTTTCTACCCTGGCAGCATCTATATTAAAACTGTCATCATTGAAAACAAATGATTTAAGTGAATATCCGGATATCAGATGTTCAGCCTCCCGGAAAACACTTTCTGCGCTTCTTTTCCTCCACCGGTTGGTCCATATGGAGCGGGAGTTGCAGAAAACACAATTATAGGGACATCCCCTGCTCGTTATCATCCGGTGCTGAGGGTACCGTTCCATCGGGAACAGCCGGTACAAGGGGAAGGGTATGCTGTCAACATCCGGAATGATCGCGCGGGCCGGGTTTTTTATGATTCTGCCATCACTGGTTTTGTAGATCAGGCCGTTGATAGTTTCAATTGGTATTTGTCCGCGCAGATAATTTATCAGTTCATAAAAAGTTATTTCCCCCTCGCCAAATACTGCAAAATCAAACAGTGATGTTTCAAGTACTTCCTCTTTTACAGTTGATGCATGCGGCCCTCCGATTACAATTGGTGTGCCGGGTGCTTCCTTTTTAATCATCCGGGCTATCTCCAGTGCTTCTGAGTATACCTGGCTGGAGGCGGTAATGCCGATTAAATCAAAACTGGCTGAATGAAATTTACGGTACTCCCTTTCAGAAGCAACCCTGGTGTCCAGTAACTTAAAGTTCAGTGATTTGTCCTGCTGCATGGCATAGGAAGCCAGGTAGCCCAAACCGAGGTGAATCGCAGGTTCTTTGATCTCCCTGTTCGGATTGATCAATCCAATATTCATAATACCATGGGTTTATAAGATAACTTTTATTTCTAAAGGAATAGCACGTGTTGTTTGGGCCTTGATTTTCTGATCCGAAATAAAACAAAATTGTTCAGATTTCCATATTGCATCTGAAAGTTATTATAAACAGGGGTATTATAAACAGGGTATTGTTTTAATTATTGAGGTGGTTAAATTGGCTTCGCCGATCTCACCAGCTTTGCTGGTTCGATTCCCCGGCCCTCTGAGTCGGAAATAATAAATTCCATATGATACTTCGGGGCTCTGCCCCGGGGTAGTTTATTTTATTATCAGGAGAGCTGAGAGATACAGGTTTTTGTTTTCCGGTTTTGCGGGAATTGCTGACTTGTTATTACCTACCTTTGCCCCAGGCCTCTAAGTGTAAGGTTGCAATTTTTGTAGGCCTCATCAATCTTTATATAAGTTCGTTCTTTTCTATCTGTAATCCATTCTTCAAGGATTTTATGCCTTTTATTATTTAAAGCCATCTCCTTTATATCAGAGTAATCCTGCTGAAGATTTGCTCTGTGAGGAGCTGTCTGGGAATCAAGATAGAGGAGTTT
>SLKJ01000145.1 GCA_007134675.1 Bacteroidales bacterium | reverse complement strand
GAATCTCCGGGTTTTACAATAACATCAACAATATTTACCCTTCCTTCAAGTCTGGATTCAAGCATTGTTTTTTTCCAGGTCTTTGATTTCAGTGAAAAATAGACACTCAGAAACATAAACATAACCGATCCGAGCAGCACATAGTTGCCGGCAGATACACCATGATGCTCATAAGCCAGATATATACTGACACCGATCAGCAGTACGCCTCCGATTCCGGCAATTGTAATTCCCGGAACCACAAGAAACTCAACCCATAATAATACAACACCCAGTATTATAAGCAGTATGATGGCATATATTGACATATTCGAATACCCAGGTTGTTATTAGTCTATTGTTACTTTAAGCTCTTTTGCTGTCATATCTTTCCGGAAAGGTAATAATTGACTGTAGCCGCCTCTGAGAATATCACAGCTTCCCCTGAAATGGACAAGATAAGTGCATTGCTCTGCCTGGATTGCGTCATGTCCGCAAATTTCCATAAGGCACTGAATGACATATTCAAAAGTATGGATATCATCATTGTGCAATACCAGGAAATGCATTTTATCATTACCCATGTCTTCCTTTATACCGGGTTTCTCCTTTGTTGACATCTTATTTCTGTTTCCCATCATGACATATTTTAAACTCACAAATACCCCTGCTTATCAATGACTGCGCAATAATTGATCTGCTTCTTCCATACTGATGCGGAGGTCTTCCTTATATGGAATAATAAATGCATCTGTTACTCCATTTTGCCTGAATAGTTCACGCATTCTTGCCGCCTCGTCAAATGTATTAAATTTTCCTGTAGAATAGACATACAATCCATTATTATTTATGCTGTAATCAATCCTTTTCCCTCCTGCCATCTTTTGCCATCTGCGATATACATCCTGCTCCAGAATACTGCTGAACGCACCCAGTTGAACTCTGTAAGTAACAATTACAGCTTTTTCAATTTCCGGCGAACGGGAGCCTTCAACTGCGGGTGAAGATCTGTCAGACATAGTTTCCGGGTAGGGGGAAACCTCTGTATGCAATGTTACTGCATCAGACGCCGTAGAAGGAGATGACTCTGCCTGTATATCAGGAGCAGAGGCCTGCCTGTTTCCCCGCTCCATCAGGCGGGCCCTGTTGACAGGCATCCTCCTTCCATAATTGTAGGCAACAACAAAAGCATCAGTGAATCCCTGCCTGTTAACCTCAATAAGAGCCCTTTCAGCATCGGCAATTGTTCTGAAAACTCCGGAATAGTAGCGTACTGATTGGCTTCCGGGATCTCTCTCTGCCATTACAGGATAGAGACCACCGAAGGAGGCCGGTGTCATAACTGTATTGAAAATCCCCAGCTGAACGGAGTAAACCATTCCCTCAGGTAGTACAACATTTGCCGGAACAGGATTCTGAGCTGAATATGGAGTTTCGGGCAATACCTCAAAGCCAAAGTCAATTTCCTGACCTGTGCGGGCTATGGGTGCTGAACCGCCTGATCCTGCCCTTGTGAGCGCAAGTCCGGGATCTATTCGTCCGTCTGCGTGAAAGGGAACACCAGTTACTGCATCCTGAAAGGGGACTGAGGGGGTATTATATATCTCCAGGGCCTTTTCCATTTCACTGAAAGCCTGAAGTTCTTCTGTGTAGGCTCTAAGCATAAACCCTTCAAGGTATTTTTCACTTCTCATACCGGAGGCTTTTTCACGAAGGATTCCGGCCTGGTTGTAGCTCTCTTTCGCGGACTTTTCATGTATCAACCCGGATCTGATAATAAGCGAATCAGTAAGCTCCTTCCGCTTCTCCTCCAGAAACCTTGAAGCAGCAGCATAGCGGAGATGATTGACTCTCTCAAATATTTGCATAGCCTCCAGTTTAGTTTCAAATAACTCTCCTTTCAGCTCATCAATTCTGCGGTTAATACGTCTTCTTTCTCTCCAGCGCGCTCCGGCATCAAGTCTGTGTCCGAGTTGCTCAATTTCGTCACTCAAATCTGCGGCTTTCCAGATAAGTGTTGTTGCCCTTTCATAGTCCGGCTCAAGTTCTGCGGCAATTAAAAGTTCATGATTGTCAAGGGCCGGACTGATGTCTGTGTCTCCAAGAACAAGAAATGAGCTTTCGGATATTAAGGGTGGATCGTTTCTTCTGATTGGCAAACTCTCTTCAATGGTATCTTTTCCGGCGGCGATAATTCTGAGTTCAGTTGCCCTGGCCTGAGAATAAAGACTGTCCGCCTTCTTCTGGACAATAAATGATTCACTCTCAAGCGACAGGACCTCTCTTTCCATCTCCTTTCTTTGGGAATCATCAGCTGCAAATGCAAGCTCCCGTCTTATCCGGTTGGCAGTTCTTGACAGTGAATCAGCCTTTACCTGTAACCTGAGGGCTTTTGTAATATACTCCTCATATTGCTGAGTCAGTGTCAACCCTGAATCATGACCTGTTGTCTGCTGGGAGTTGATATTAAACAAGCCGGCAAAGGCCAATCCTGAGAAAACAAGAAAATATAACCGGAATTTCTTCATTTCTGCAATTAATGTAAAATGAACATCGGCTTAAAATTACTATAATTAAAATAATTTGCGAAATTAACAAAAAGACTGTTCTTACTGTTATAACTCATAATATTGTTTCATTTAAGAAAGACCTTAATTTACTTCGGTTAATTTCCCTGAGCTTCTGAAAAAGGATCAAAACCAGGTTAATAACTGCTTTCATGCGCAATAAACAAATCTTACAGGTTTCTGTTGATAAAAAGTACAATATCATACTGATTTATCCAATGGAATCTTTTTATCTTTACATTAGACCCCGTCATAATTAAAAATCTATTTATATAGTTCATCAGATAACCCTAAAATCATAAAAATTAACTATGGAAGACAGATTAAAAACCGGAGACAAGGCTCCTCCATTTTCATCGACAGACCAGAACGGCAATGAAATCAGCCTGGAAAAACTTAAAGGAAAAAAAGTAATACTCTATTTTTACCCGAAGGATAATACTCCGGGATGTACTGCAGAAGCATGCAGTCTCAGGGATGGTTACGATGACCTGTTGAGTGCGGGCTTTGTAGTTGTAGGTGCCAGTCCCGACAGCGAGAAATCACATCAGAACTTCAGTAAAAAGCACAACCTGCCCTTTCACCTTATTGCAGATCCGGAACATAAAATGCTCAAGGATTATGGTGCATGGGGAGAAAAAAAAATGTACGGTAAAACCTATGAAGGGGTCTTGCGAACCACGTTCGTGATTTCTGAGGATGGTATCATTGAACACGTAATACCCAAAGTTGACACGAAAAATCATTCTGAACAGATTATGGCCCTGTACAAATAATTTATAAATCAATGGAAAAAGTCAAAAACGAAAAAACCGAAAAAAAAGCACAGAACGTCAACCAGGAAAAACTGAAAGCTCTTCAGCTTACCCTGGACAAAATTGACAAGGAATACGGTAAAGGGGCAATCATGAAAATGGGTGATACAGCCATTGACAATGTAGCCTCCATTCCCTCAGGATCAATAGCCCTTGATCTTGCCATTGGAGTCGGGGGATTCCCCCGCGGCAGGGTAGTCGAGATTTACGGGCCTGAATCTTCAGGGAAAACAACCCTGGCTATACATGCTATTGCCGAAGCCCAGAAAGCCGGGGGTATAGCTGCTTTTATTGATGCAGAGCATGCATTCGACCGTTTCTATGCAGAAAAGCTAGGCGTTGATATTGAAAACCTGCTGATATCCCAGCCCGATAATGGTGAGCAGGCCCTGGAAATTACCGATCATCTCATACGCTCAGGCGCTATCGATATTATTGTAATAGATTCGGTAGCAGCACTTACCCCAAAGTCCGAGATAGAAGGCGAAATGGGAGATTCAAAAATGGGCCTTCAGGCAAGGTTGATGTCACAGGCGCTGAGAAAACTTACTGCCAACATCAGCAAAACCAAAACATGCTGTATTTTCATCAACCAGCTGAGGGAAAAAATCGGGGTCATGTTCGGCAATCCCGAAACAACAACCGGTGGAAATGCCCTCAAATTTTATGCCTCGGTAAGGATAGACATACGGCGCATCAGCCAGATCAAGGAGGGCGAAGAAGTTATAGGCAACCGCACGAGAGTTAAGATTATCAAAAACAAAATTGCACCTCCATTCAGAAAAGCCGAGTTTGACATTATGTACGGAGAAGGTATATCGAAACACGGTGAGATCATCGACCTGGGAGTTGATTATAATTTAATCAAAAAGAGCGGGTCCTGGTTCAGCTACGGTGACACAAAACTCGGGCAGGGACGTGATGCGGTGAAACAGCTTATGTCGGATAATCCCGAACTGACTGAAGAACTGGGAGAAAAAATAAGAGAAGCTGTCATGCACCCCAAAAACCCCCAAACAACTTAATTTATGTCACACCCCATTCAACATATGTCAAATTGTATTCAAATTAACCGGTTTTTCATCTTAACCTTAGTAATCCTGACGTTTCTGGTGGTTGGATGCAAAGCCACCCACGACGAACCGGCACCGGACTTTTCTGGAGAACTTACCCCCGAAGAGATAGAGGGCGGAAAGCTTACCCCAGAGATTCTGTGGAAATTTGGCAGAACGGGAGATGCGCATATATCTCCGGATGGCTCAAAAGTGATCTATTCGGTAACAAGGTTTGATTACAAGACCAACAGAAGTAAAACGGATATCATTGTTCTTGACCTTGAGACATTGGAAACAATGCCGCTGACTACCTTCGGGGGCAGGAATTTCAACCCCCGCTGGCATCCTGACGGGGGTAAAATAGGCTACCTGAGTGCGGAAGACGGAACAGTTCAGCTATGGGAAGTAAATCCTGACGGCAGCGGTAAAAGACAGGTGTCAGCTATTGATGGTGGCATCACCAGCTTTGAATACTCACCAACTGGAGACCATATCTGGTATACCGCCCAGGTAAAGCTTGAAACGACTCCCGAAGAAAAATATCCTGATCTGCCGCTTATTGATGTCAGGATTGAAGATGAACTTATGTACAGGCACTGGGACAGGTGGCACAATTACTCATACAGTCATGTATTTATTGCTCCTTACGACAGAGGAAAACTGGGTGATGCAATTGATATAATGGAAGGAGAAAAATATGACTCGCCTCTGGCCCCTTTTTACAGCCCCTCTGAAATTTCATGGAGCAGTGACGGTAAGATAGTAGCCTACACAAGTAAAAAGATGGACCGTACGGAGTATGCACAAAGCACTGATTCAGATATCTATCTTTACTACGTTGACTCAGGAGAAACCAGGAACATAACCAGAAATAACAGGGGTTACGACAAATACCCCGTTTTCTCGCCTGATGGCAATTACCTTGCGTGGCAGAGCATGGAGACTCCAGGATATGAATCTGATAAAGCAAGGCTTTTTATCTATAACCTCAATAACGGTGTAAAAACATACCTGACCAGAAATTTTGAAGAGAATGCATCCGGATTCAAATGGAGTGATGACAGCAGGTATATCTATTTCATAAGCGGCATAAATGCCACCTACCAGATTTTCAGCATAAATGTCCCGACAAGGGATATAAGGCAGATAACCGATGGAAAGCATAATATCACCTCAATTGATTTGAACGGAAATCTGATGATAGCAGAGAAGATGTCAATGTCGATGGCGAGCGAGATATTCAGGATAGACCCTGTTACCGGACGGGAAACACAGCTTACATTTACAAACCGGCACATTTACGACAATATTGAAATGGGTCGGGTACTGGAAAGATGGGTTAAAACAACAGACGGGAAAGAGATGCTGGTTTGGGTAATTTATCCGCCTGATTTTGACTCAAGTAAAAAATATCCTGCATTGCTCTATTGCCAGGGCGGCCCGCAAAGCGCAGTAAGCCAGTTTTTCTCCTATCGCTGGAATTTCCAGATAATGGCGGCTAACGGCTACATTATCGTTGCTCCCAACAGACGGGGACTGCCTACATTCGGTCAGGAATGGAACAGGCAGATATCGGGGGACTGGGGCGGACAGGCAATGGATGATTTGCTCTCAGCGGTCGATGAGCTGAAAAAAGAGAGTTATATTGATGAGACTCGTCTTGGTGCGGTTGGAGCAAGTTTCGGCGGATATTCGGCATTCCAGCTTGCCGGCATTCATGAAGGTCGTTTTAAGGCTTTCATATCCCATAACGGGGTTTTCAATCTTGAAAGCATGTACGCGGCAACAGAAGAGACCTTTTTTGTCAATCATGACCTTGGAGGCCCCTTCTGGGAAAGCCCTCAACCTGTAAGTTATCAGCAATTCTCACCACATAATACCGTGCATAACTGGGATACTCCTATCCTTATATATACCGGCGAAAAAGATTACAGAGTACCTTATACGGAAGGGCTGCAGGCTTTCAATATCGCAAGGCTCAGAGGCATACCGGCAAGACTTGTCCACTTCCCCAATGAGGCGCACTGGGTCCTTCAGCCGCAAAACGGTATTCTCTGGCAAAGGGAGTTCTTCTCCTGGCTTGACAAATGGTTAAAGAATTGAGCCTGTTCACCCATATCCTGTTCATAGCGGCTGTTCTGATTACCTATGCAATAGCTTTTATCACAATCAGACCTTTCCGGATGAATTACAGGAGAAAATACTCCACTCTGTCGTTAAAATTAAGCTATCTCTTATACCTGGCAATTTTTCTTGTTGCCATTTACAGCTTTGTCTTTTACGGGGACCTGGAGTTTGAAAAACAGTTCCGGGACACCTTTTTTATCCTTTCAATGATAATGCTGTTCCTTCCGAATCTTGGTATGATGGCAAGAAGGTCAATCAAGCATCAACGGGTATTTTTCAATTATTTTTTTTCTGTGCTGAATTTATTCGTAATTTACTATATTTACTTTCTCCTTTCACACACAGAATGGTTGTTCTAGAAAATATCCGGCAGCTTAACAAGTAATCAGGATGAAGCATATTTTTGTACCTACCGATTTCTCGGAAAATGCTCAAAATGCATTTGATTATGCCCTTCACCTGGCAAAAAAGTACCACTCCTCCATCACTTTATATCATGCCTGCCAGATACCAGCCTCCAGTGTCCACCGCCCCGCACCTTCGATAATTGAAAAGGAAAAACAGGCCATCATAATTGAAACACGTGATAAACTCAGATCTATCTGCCAGAAATCAATGGACTCGGGAATATTTTGCAATATTGAGCTATCTGTCTCCCCTGTTTCCGAAGGGATTACCGCTACATCTGAAAAAACGGGAGCAGAGCTGGTCATTATGGGTACAACGGGTGCAAGCGGTATTTCAAAGTGGCTTTTTGGCAGCACTACTGCCGAAGTAATACAGAATTCAGTAATTCCTGTTCTTGCCATACCAATAAAAACCACCTACAGGCCAATTGAAAAAATTGTGTTTGCAACAGACTACAGGGACAGCGATTTTAAATTCATCGGCAAACTGATAAATCTTGCATCTTTATTTCAATCCGAACTCAGGTTCCTGCATGTTCAGACTGAAGAGGGGGAATTCAGATCTGAAGCCCTTTTTGATTCATTCAGGAGAAAGGTGAATGCCCTGTTTGACTACAGGAAAACATATTTTCATCTGACTGAAAAAGAAGATGTTGTTGATGCAATAAATAATTTTGCTAACTATTACGGGGCAGATCTGATAAGCATGGCAACCTCAAAACAAACCCTCTTTGGCAGGATATTCAGCAAAAGCATCACAAGGGAAATGGCATATATAACAAAGATCCCGTTGCTTGCTTTTAACTCATGACCCCCCTTCCAACTTAGCCCTGAGAGATTTATCATTACAGCAAACCATATTCATTATCATTAGGTTTTCTCCTGCCCTGTAATTTCAAGAGCTGCTTTAAGCTTTTCTTCCATATTCATGCGCGCATCAAGCCAGTGAATCCTGTAACCGCTGCGTTCCATCTTTCTGAACCAGGTCATCTGCCTTTTAGCGAACTGGTGTATGGCAATGTTAAGCCGTTTCTTCATCTCATCGTAACTTAGATCTCCATTCAGGTACATGGTAATGAACTTATATTCAAGTCCGTAATAAACCAGAGTGTCAGCTGAGACCCCCTGACTGAGCAGCTGCCTCACCTCATCGACAAGCCCCTGCTCAAGCCGTGCTTCCAGCCTCTACGTTATCCTTTTCCTGCGGTGCTCCCTGTCGATATCAATGCCAAGGATAATACTCTCAAACTCCGGAAATGGTAACGCTGCTAAAGGGTTTGTCCGGGAATATTCAGCTATCTCAATCGCCCTGATTAACCTCTTCCGGCAGGATGTGTCGGAAATGTTGTGCAGTTTTTTAAATGATGACAGAATACCGGCCAATTCAGAATCGGATTTTGATTCCAGGTTTTTTCTCAATGGTTCGTTATGAGGTACGTTTACCAGTTGGTATGAATCAAGGACAGATTCAATATACATCCCTGATCCACCGCACAGAACAACCTGCCTTCCGCGACCTGTAATATCCTTCCAGGCTTTGTCAAAATCCCGCTGATATTCGAAAAGGCTGTATTTATATCCTGCATCCACTATATCTATAAGATGACAGGGGACCAAATTGCCTTCAACATAATAATCTGAGTAATCTTTCCCTGTTCCCAGATCCATCTTACGGTAAACCTGTCTGGAGTCAGCACTTATTATCTCCCCGTCGAGAAAATATGCCAGTCTGGCAGCAAAGGCGGTCTTGCCTGATGCTGTAGGACCAAGCACAGTTATCAGAAGCGGTTTGTAAATACTATGCATTTCTGAAAAAGTAATGAACGACTAAATTCTGGTATTTTAGTCGCAAAATCAAAAAAAACGAATAATTTTGCTATTTTAAAATATTCTAAATAATTCAGGTCAATGATAAGAAGCCTTCAATTTTCCCTGGCGTTAGTTATAATCCTGTTGGCAGCATGCAGAGGGACTGTTCAACAGGATGAAAGACCAACTATTACAGTAAGCATTTTACCCCAGAAATATCTGACCGAAAGAATTGCGGGAGATAATTTCAGGATAAATGTCCTTGTTCCCCCCGGAGCAAGTGCCGAGACCTATGAACCTACACCCCGGCAAATGCAGAATACAGCTAATTCTGTGCTTTATTTCAAGATTGGTTTTATGGAGTTTGAGAGAACACTGTTAAGAAATATTCAGGCACAGAATACCAATCTCAGATTTGTTAATGCCTCGGAAGGGATCGACCTGATTGCTGCCGATATAGTGGACCATGGTGATCACGTACACTTATTCGGTGTCGATCCTCATACATGGATCACTGTTACGGGAGTAAAAATCCAGGTTAGAAATATGCTTAAGGCAATAATTGATGCTGATCCGGATAATAAGGAACAATATCTGGCTAATTATAACATTTTCAAAGAGGAGCTGGACCTGTTACACGCAGAGCTAAAGGATCAATTCAGTGATGTAAAACGCAGGACATTTATTATTTATCATCCTGCCCTGGGCTATTTTGCACGCGATTACGGCCTGACGCAAATATCAATTGAGCATGAAGGAAAAAATCCTACTGCGGCCGGCATGAGGCAAATAATAGATATAGCAAGGGAAGAAGGTCTTAAGGATGTATTTATTCAGATGGAATTTGAACTTGATAACGCCCTGGCAATTGCCAGGGAACTGGGAGGAGAGGTTATTGAGATCAACCCGCTCTCTGAGAACTGGACGGATGGTATAAAAGAAATATCTGAAAAGTTGCTTATGGTTTTAAATAAAGACTGAAAAATTCGACTATAATGGGCAAAATCCTTGAGATAACAGATCTTTATGCCGGATATGGCAATGAAATAATTCTGAAGGATGTGAGCCTGGTGGTCAACGATAATGACTATATTGGAATCATAGGGCCGAACGGGGGAGGAAAAACAACCTTGCTTAAGGTAATTCTGGGAATCATAAAGCCATACAGGGGTTCTGTGACTTTTTTCAATGACCGGCAGGGAGAATCATCCAATGGAGAATCATCCAATATCATAGGTTACCTTCCACAGATAAACCAGATTGACCTGCGGTTCCCCATACAGGTTGCTGATGTGGTATTATCCGGACTGATGAGCAAGGAAGGTCTCTTCAGCCGCTACTCCGGAAGACAGAAGAAACTTGCAGAAAGCCTGCTCAGCAGGCTCGGAGTTTATCATCTTAGGAAAAAAACCATCGGTGAGCTGTCGGGAGGTCAGCTGCAACGCATATACCTGTGCAGGGCAATTATCTCATCCCCGCGTTTGCTTATGCTTGATGAACCAAACACGTTCGTTGACACCAAATTTGAAACTGATTTCTATGAGATTCTCAGAGACCTTAATAATGATATGGCAATCATTGTTGTTTCCCATGATGTTGGAACCATAAGCTGGTATGTTAAAACAATTGCCTGCGTTAACAGAAATCTGCACTACCATCCGACCAACACTATAACTCAGGAGCAACTTGCCTCATATAACTGCCCAATCCAATTAGTCACTCATGGCGATATACCACATACGGTGCTGGCAACCCATAAGCACTGAAACGGACCAACAGAAATGTTGTATAATAAATAATACCAAACTGAGGTCAGGTGTTACCTGACAACCAAAATTAAAATGACAGAGTTATTTTTTGAACTTCTTAATTACAAATTCTTCACAAACGCTCTGCTGGCTTCGGTTTTTGCAAGCATAAACTGTGGAATCATCGGCACTTATATAGTAACCAGAAGACTTGTATTCATAAGCGGAGGTATTACTCATACCTCCTTTGGAGGGATAGGTATTGGTTATTTCTTTGGTTTTAACCCGATTGTATCAGCAGCTGTTTTCTCGGTGCTTGCTGCTTTAGGTATTGAATTCTTTTCAAAAAAGGCTGATGTGAGAGAAGATTCACTTATCGGGATTTTCTGGTCTTTTGGCATGGCACTGGGTATTATTTTTGCTTTCCTCGCTCCCGGGTATACTCCCAATCTGATGGGTTATCTCTTCGGTAGCCTTCTTACTGTAACACCTCTTGATATAAGATTAATGATTGCCCTTACAATTATCGTAACCCTTTTTTTTGTCGCATTTTATAAAGTGATCCTGTTTATTTCATTCGATCAGGAATATGCAAAGACGCATAATGCTCCAGTTCAGTTCATCAATTATGCTCTTATAAGCCTGGTTGCCCTAACTATAGTACTAAGCATCAAGGTTGCCGGGATAATACTGGTAATATCACTTCTGACTATTCCCCAGACAATAGCCAACCTGTTTTCCAAAAACTTTATGAATATTCTGATTTTATCTGTTCCGATAGCTTTCTTCTGCGCTTTTTCCGGCCTCCTGATATCCTACAGCCTTAACATACCATCAGGAGCATCTGTAATAATGTCACTGGTATTTACTTTTATTATTGCAAAATTGTTCACTATTATTGTAAATAAATTAAGTGTGAAAAAGGCGGTATTAAACCAGAAAAAACCGACTAAGGCTTAATTTATCGCGTAAATTATCCAATATTTTCTATGAAATAATTTTTAATTATAAATTCTAAGACAGAAACCATGCAATATGATCTTATAGTAATTGGAAGCGGTCCCGGCGGATATGTCGCTGCAATAAGGGCCAGTCAGCTAAAAATGAAAGTTGCAGTTATTGAAATGGCTGAACTGGGTGGTGTATGCCTGAACTGGGGATGCATCCCTACAAAATCACTTCTCAAAAGTGCACAGGTATATAATTACATGAAACATTCCGCAGATTACGGAATCGAAATTCATGGAGATTTAAAAGCAGATTTCGGAAAGGTAATTGAAAGGAGCCGCAAGGTGGCTGAAGGGATGAGCAAGGGTATCCAGTTCCTCATCAAAAAGAACAGGATTGACCATATAAAAGGTTTTGGAAGACTGGCCGGCAGTAACAGTATTGAGGTAACCGCAGAGGATAACTCAAAATCCACCATTACCGCAAAGCATATAATCCTGGCAACAGGAGCCCGTTCCAGGGAATTACCGGGTATAAAACAGGACGGGAAAAAAATCATAGGTTACAGGGAAGCCATGACACTGGAGAAATTGCCTGAATCTATGATAGTAGTGGGTTCAGGAGCCATCGGCAGTGAGTTTGCATGGTTCTATGCCTCTATGGGGACCAAGGTAACCCTGATTGAATATATGCCCTCCATAGTGCCCCTTGAAGATGAGGAAGTATCGGCTCAGCTCGCAAAGTCTTTCAGAAAAACAGGTATAACGGTCATGACCGGTGCTTCGGTCGAATCTGCTGAAATAGATGGGGATATCTGTAAAGTGGCGGTTAAAACCCAAAAGGGGAATGAAAATATCGAAGCAGAGATCATTCTATCTGCTGTTGGCGTAACACCTAATACTTCGGGGATCGGACTGGAGGAGAACGGTATTGAAATGGGCGAGGGTAAGGTAAAGGTTGACAGGTTTTACCGTACAAACCTGGAAGGTGTTTATGCTATCGGTGATATTGTGGGGGGACCGGCACTTGCTCATGTCTCTTCTGCCGAAGGAATAATATGTGTTGAGAAGATTGGGGGACTGAATCCGGAACCATTGAATTACAAAAATATACCTGCATGTACCTATACAAATCCTGAAGTTGCCTCTGTTGGTCTGACAGAAAAATCAGCGAAGGAACAGGGCCTGGATATAAAGGTCGGAAAATTTCCGTTCTCTGCATCAGGAAAAGCCAACGCTGCCGGAGAAAAAGATGGTTTTGTCAAGCTTATATTCGACTCAAAATATGGAGAACTTCTTGGAGCACATATGATAGGTGCCAATGTTACTGAAATGATAGCTGAAATTGTTGTTGCCAGGAATCTTGAAACAACCGGCCATGAGATAATAAAATCCGTGCACCCCCACCCTACTATGTCAGAGGCACTTATGGAGGCTGCAGCAGCAGCCTATGGCGAGGTTATTCATCTGTAAAAATCAAAATTTCACATAGAGGTGGTTTTGATTTGGGGAATCTTTAATTTATTGTAAAAAAGCTGCAACCCTTACATGCTTTTATGCATCCCTATAATAAGGAGCAAACCGGCAGTTTTCGATATTTTATATCGGTGCAATAAAATTTGATGACAAAAATCACCGTTAATTGGCTTAGAAGTGCTTTCTTTGAAAGTAATTAACTAAGTCGGAAAGTTGACGGATAAGCTTGACGATATAATTGCCGGGTGCACTGCAGGTAAAAGGCAGAGTCAGGAAGAGCTCTACAGAATGCTCTCCCCGAAGATGTATGCAGTCTGCCTGCAATATGCTTCAGATGCAGATGAAGCAAGTGATTTTTTGCAGGAGGGATTTATAAGGGTCTTTACCAATATAAAGAGTTACCGTGGAGAAGGTTCTTTTGAAGGATGGGTTAGAAAGATAATAGTCAACACAGCTCTTCAGTTCATAAGAAATAAAAGGAGGCTGTATGTTGTAAATGAAGAAGCAATAGAGGAGAACTTCAGTTACCAGATGCCTGGTATTTATTATGAACTTGAAGCCGAAGACCTTCTGCGGATGATTAAGGAACTTCCGTTGAATCAGCGGATAGTATTTAACCTTTATGCTATTGAAGGTTATAATCATGCAGAAATTGAAAGTATGACAGGAATGCCGGAAAATACATCAAAATCACATCTTCACCGTGCCAGAAAAGCTTTGAAGAAGATGCTTGACAGAAATATTCCCTACGGAAGTAAAAAAATGAGAAAAAATGTCTGAAAAGAAACGATATATAGACGGGATATTCAGACAGGGATTGTCAGATTATAAGACCATGCCGCCGGGTGAAGTCTGGGAGAAAATTCACTCACGGCTGGAACGGGATAAAATCAGAGGATTTATTTATAATATTGTCAGAATTGCTGCTGCAGCAGTTATCTTATTAGGGTTTGGCGGAGGAATTCTGCAATTTATACGACAGGATAAAGAAGGTGAAAACTACCTGCCAACCGATAAAACGGAGACTACTTCTTTGCCTGAAATTGCAGATCTGCCGGCTCTCCGCCAAACCCCTTTCCTTACACCTGCTGATGATGAGTTATCTATTGCTGAAACACCCCACCGGGAACCCGGTCTGCTTTTCCGCGAAAGCCAGGAGTTAATTGATTTAAAACTCCCGTCGTCAAAGAAAGATCCGATAATAAGGGAACCACAGCTTCCGGGGCCTGTCGTATCAAAACCGGTTCCTGAATTAGCTTATGCTTCATTTGACAGGGAACCGGATATCATAAGGGATATGGCAACAGACTCATATCCGGTCCGCGATATTATCAGCCACGAAAAACGAAGGAGATGGAGTGCAGGAGTGATGGCTGCGCCCAGTTATTCATTCCGGTCTATATCTGGCAGTTATATTCAACGTAAAGAGCAGTTCAATAACAGTGAATCGGGTATTGTCTCATTTTCGGGAAGGTTTGCAGTTAATTATATGATTAACGACAGGTTTTCAGTGCAAACAGGCATTGACTTTATGAAAATGGGACAGAATATTCAAAATATGTTTATCGTTAATGACCCGGTGGTAATAGCTCTGATTGAATCAAGCAGAACAAGGACAAAGCAATCAATACAACCTGTTCAAAACTCCTTTGGGGAGATTTATGCCTCCTCCCCTGACGTAATGGTTACCAATCTGGCGAACATCGTACATGATAGTCCCGATGGTCTGATATCGGCGTCTGACTGGGACCCGGGTAGTGTGATACAGAATCTTAATTACCTTCAGGTACCCTTTATTTTAAGAAGCCGGATAACAAACGGCAGTTTCGGTATTTTCGCAAGCGGAGGCCTTGGTGCCAGTTTCCTGACAGGAAACAAGGTTCTGTTAAAATATGCGGGGGAAAATTTTGATATTGGGAAAACACTGGATGTAAAAAGCTTCGGGCTGACCGGTATCATTGGCCTGGGTGTCGAGCATCAGCTAAGCAATAAGATTGTTTTAACCATTGAACCAAGATTGAGCCATTTTATCACCCCGGTAAACAGGGATGTCAGACATCAACTTCTCCCCTATTCATTTTCATTATATAGCGGACTATATTTCAGGTTCTGATTTCTCCTCTTATTGCCTCTTACCAGAGTAACAATTATTGCATGTTTTTCGTTAATATTGTTGTTTTTACAATCGTCCCGTACGTGGGGTATAATGAAACAACACTCAAATACCTGCTTGATATAATGTTCAAACTGAAAATACCAGGCGGCTTGCCTGCAAATAATAAAACCGGAAACACTCCCGTAAATTTTATTTTACGATCTTTATCCTTTTTACTTTTCATTGTTATACTTGGTGCTGTAATTCAGCTTTTCAGCTTTTTCAAAACTGATCAGCCCAATCCCGGGGCATTAGATTTTGAGAATAATTATGCAATTTTCGCTCTCGAAATACCAGAAAACCTTGAATTTGCGGGGGAGCCTGTACCGATGGAAAACTTTGATGTATGGGAGAGTTATGACAGGGAAATTCTTGTAAATACCTACTGGCAGTCGCAGACTCTGCTGTTCATCAAACGGGCAAACCGTTATTTCCCGGTTATTGAGCCTATTCTCAAGGAGTACGGCATCCCCGATGATTTTAAATACCTGGCCCTGGCAGAAAGCGGACTGACAAATGCTATTTCACCTGCAGGTGCAGTTGGCTACTGGCAGTTTCTGGCCGGGACAGCGAGAGATTACGGACTGGAGGTAAATGAAGAGGTAGATGAAAGATATCACCTTGAAAAATCTACCGTTGCAGCATGCAGGTTCCTGCTGGAATCATATACCGGCTATGGCAACTGGACCATGGCAGCAGCAAGCTTTAATGCAGGACGCAGAGGCATCAACAACCAGATCAATATTCAGAAAGAAAATAATTATTACGACCTGCTGCTTAATGAGGAGACTCAACGGTACATTTTCAGGATCCTTGCTCTTAAATCAATTCTTGAGAATCCTTCGGGATATGGTTTCCATATAAGGGAGTCGGACCTTTACCCGCCTATAGACTGGTTCGAGATACAGGTCAATTCGCGGGTTGATGATTTTGCCGATTTTGCAAAAAAGTTCAACACCAACTACAAAATGCTCAAATATCTGAACCCCTGGCTGCGAAGACCACATCTTACCAATCGCCGGGGTAAAACATACTTAATACGGCTGCCTGCAGAAAATGCCCGGCTCAGAGCAGGATATTTTAAAGAAACCAGTCCGGAGATGGATATTGAGCATAAAACGGACTAATTATGGGAATTACCTGATAATCTTACCGGGAGTTGGGAAATCAAGAGATATATAAATATAAAAACGGATCAGGACTTATTGAGGTTCATGGAGCAAGGGTACATAATCTTAAAGATATTGATGTAACCATTCCCGGCAAGAAGCTGGTTGTGATAACCGGTCTCAGTGGCAGCGGTAAGTCTTCCCTGGCCTTTGACACCATTTATGCAGAGGGTCAGCGAAGATATATGGAAACAATGTCAGCGTATGCACGGCAATTTCTGGGAAACATGGAAAGGCCGGACGTGGATAAGATCTCCGGATTAAGTCCGGTAATAGCCATAGAACAAAAAGCCGGCGGCAAAAACCCGCGATCCACCGTAGGTACTATAACGGAAATATATGATTTCCTGCGCTTGCTTTATGCACGTGCATCCATTGCATACTCTTCAGTAACTGGTGAAGAGATGGTACGCTATACTGATAAGCAGATAATTAACCTTATAACTGAAAAATACAGTAACAGGAAGTCTATCGTGCTTGCCCCGGTGGTTAAGGGCCGCAAGGGACATTACAAGGAACTATTCGAACAATTAAGGAAAAAAGGGTTTCTCCACGCCAGGATAAACGGCGAAATAGCTGAACTGCGTCATGGCCTCCGCCTTGACAGGTACAAAACCCATAATATTGAAATTGTGGTCGACAAACTGGTTGTGGACGGGAAAGATAAAAAAAGGCTTGTCAGCAGCATACAAACAGCCATGATACATGGTAAGAATATTGTAATGATTGTTGATGCCGAAACAGGAGAAGAAAGGTATTTCAGCAAGCAACTTATGTGCCCTTCCTCAGGCATATCCTATAATGAACCTGCCCCGCACAGCTTTTCCTTCAACTCTCCAAGGGGAGCCTGTCCTGGATGTCACGGACTGGGTAGTGTGACCGAGATGGATATGGAAAAAATAATTCCTAAACCTGAAATATCTATAAAGAAAGGAGGTATTGAGCCTCTGGGCCCATATAAAAACTCTCTTATTTTCTGGCAACTTGAAGCAATTGCCGCTAAATACGGGTTCAGCCTTAATACTCCCCTCGGAGAAATTCCCGAAAACGCACTCAACACTATTCTTTACGGATCTGAAGAATCATTCAAGCTTCTGCATTCTCCCCTTGGTTCTGCCTCCAATTATTTCATGAGTTTTGACGGTGTTGTTAACTATATTGCCAACCTTCGCAATAATGGTAATGGTAACCGGGGAGAGAAGTGGGCCGAACAATATCTGAAAAAAGTGGTTTGTGCTTCCTGTAACGGTACAAGACTGAATAAAGAAGCTCTCTGCTTCAGAATAAACGGGAAAAATATAGCGCAGATTGCCGAAATGGATCTTGATGAAATGGACAGGTGGTTTTTATCGCTTGAAAATCACCTGACAGAAAAGCAAAAACAAATTGCAAATGAAATAATAAAAGAGATCAGGACAAGGCTTGGTTTTCTGTTGAGCGTAGGATTGAGCTATCTTTCCCTTAACCGCAGTGCTTCAAGCCTTTCAGGGGGTGAAAGCCAGCGCATCCGGTTGGCTACCCAGATCGGCTCACAACTGGTCAATGTACTCTATATTCTTGATGAACCCAGTATCGGACTTCATCAGAGAGATAACCGCAAACTGATAGATTCCCTGAAACAGCTTCGTGATAAAGGAAATTCCATTATAGTTGTCGAGCACGACAGGGATATGATACTATCAGCCGACTATGTAATTGATATGGGGCCGAAAGCGGGAAGAAAGGGGGGAGAGATTGCAGCCTGCGGTACCCCCGCACAGATAAGCATGTCCAATACACTGACCGGCTGCTATCTTTCAGACCAGAGAGAGATAGAGCTACCCGCAGGTCGTCGTAAAGGTAACGGACAATTTATTAAACTGAAAGGTGCTACCGGTAACAACCTGAAAAACGTTGACCTTATTATCCCCCTTGGTAAATTCATATGTGTAACCGGGGTCTCGGGCAGTGGAAAATCCAGCATAATTAAAGAGACACTGCAACCAATATTAAGCAGGCATTTTTATCGGGCAATGGCTGAGCCCCTTCCCTACCGGAGCATTGAAGGCATAAACAATTCTGATAAAGTTATTGAAGTGGACCAGACCCCTATAGGACGCACTCCAAGGTCTAACCCCGCAACCTATACCGGCGTTTTCTCCGATATCCGAAAACTTTATGAACAGACTCCTGAATCAAAAATAAGAGCATGGAAGGCCGGACGGTTCTCCTTTAATGTTAAGGGGGGAAGATGTGAAACATGCAAGGGAGCAGGTCTGCAGACAATTGAAATGAACTTCCTGCCGGATGTCTATGTTGTATGCAAAGATTGTAACGGAAAACGCTATAACAGGGAAACGCTTGAGGTAAAGTATAAGGGGAAATCTATCAGTGATGTTCTGGATATGACAATTAATCAGGCATCAGAATTTTTTGAAAAAATACCGTCAATATTCCGTAAACTGAAAACTCTCCAGAAAGTGGGAATGGGTTATGTAAAACTCGGACAGGCATCCACAACTTTGTCCGGAGGTGAATCACAGAGGGTAAAACTTGCTGCCGAACTGGCAAAGAAAGACACCGGTAAAACTATATACATACTGGATGAACCCACTACAGGGCTCCACTTTGAAGATATAAGAGTCCTGCTTCAGGTACTTAACACACTGGTGAATAAGGGGAATACTGTAATTGTTATTGAGCACAACATGGATGTTATAAAGGTGGCAGATCATATTATTGATATGGGACCTTTCGGAGGAAATGGCGGGGGCAGGATACTGGCAGCAGGAACTCCCGAGGAAATTGCCCAGAACCCCGGAAGTTTCACGGGCAAGTGCCTTGAATCAATATTATTCAGGTAATAAAATACAATAAAATCAACAATAAGATAAACAATTTAATTTCACTGATTATGATGGCAGAAGAAAGAATAAGAAGTGTATTTGCTGAAAAAGACTGGAATGAGATCAAGACTTTTGACTCATGGACAGTTTTAAAAATAGTTGCCGAGTTTGTTGAAGGTTTTGAAAAAATGAGCAAGATAGGACCTTGTGTATCAATATTCGGCTCAGCAAGAACTTCAACCGACAATAAATATTTTAAACTTGCAGAGGATATTGCCTTCAAACTGACCCAGTCCGGCTACGGGGTAATTACAGGAGGGGGGCCCGGTGTAATGGAAGCGGCAAATATGGGTGCAAGAAAAGGGGGCGGGCGATCTGTCGGTCTTAATATTGACCTCCCCCAGGAGCAGGGTGCAAATATGTTTATTGATTCAGACAAGCTGATCAATTTCAAGCATTTCTTTGTACGTAAAGTTATGTTCGTAAAATATGCACAGGGATTTATCGTACTACCCGGAGGATTCGGGACATTTGATGAGCTCTTTGAGGCTCTCACCCTTATACAGACGGAAAAGATAGGTAAATTTCCAATTATCCTGGTGGGTAAAAAGTACTGGCAGGGACTGGTGGAGTGGATAAAGGAAGTGATGCTGGATGAAGAGCAGTATATAAGTGCCGGAGAAATGGACCTCTTCTCACTTGTAGACACATCCGATGAAGCAGTAGAAAAGATCAACGTATTCTATTCCAAATATCTTCTCAGTCCGAACTTCTGATATCATTCCCGGAGCGACAAGGCCACATTTACCGATGCTCCGGAACGAACACCGGAACCAATACACCGGGACGATTCACCGGGACCAATGCTCCTTAGCCGATGCTCCGGAATCATTACTGTTCAATTTAGCCTAATGGCAAATTTATAATCTACACTTAGTAATTATTGGTTGACCCGCCTGTTGATATTTTGTTAATATTTGATTCTAAGGGAATTAAAATCTAAAGTTTTTTTTTATGACTTTTAACAATAATTTATGAGACTTTATAAGGGGTTCTCCTTTTAAACATTTTGATTGAATGCAGATATGATCAAATATATCATACTGGCAATAATTCTGAATGCAATTCTTGTAATAAACTTTTCTACCGGCCAGCACGTTTCCCTGGAGATAAAAGCCCCAACCATTGCCGAGGCAGGAAGCACAGTAGATGTTGAAATAGAGCTTTATAAATCCTCGCTTACAGGATTTGCCCGGTTCCAGCAGGAACTGCCCCCTGGTATAACTGCTTCTCCCGTTTTACCGGCCGACATGAATTTCTCCTTCGATGATAATACCCTTACACTTGTATGGCTGAGCCTTCCCCGTGAGGAAAAAATCAGAATTCAATACCAACTCCATATTCATGAAAGATTAAAGGGCAATCTGCAGCTTGGTGGAACTTTCAGCTATATTGAGGACAACCAGCGCATGGCAAAAGAGGCTTCCGGAATGAACCTGGCCATTTCCCCCTCTCCTGAAATAGATGAGAAACTTATTGTAGATGTTGATGAATCCGCAGCAGTATGGCCTGCTCCACCACAGGTGGATACTGGAAGTGATATCGTTGCCATCAGGCAGGATCCTGTAGCTGATAATGACCTTGGATATATTGTCAACATCCTTATTAACAAAGGCGAAAAAAACTATTTTGCCAAAATAGAAGAAAAAATACCCGAGGGTTTTACAGCAATCCAGATGGAGAGCAAGGGCGGCATATTTTCTTTTTCTGATCAAAAGGCCAGGATCATCTGGAAGAACCTGCCCACAGAAAGAAACTTTCTTGTTTCATACAGGCTTATACCTCACGATATTTCTGAACCCGCTCCTGAAGTAAGCGGGGAGTTTTCATTCATGCACAATGATATTACAACCAGCCGGAATATCGTGCAAAAGGACAGAGATCTAAGAGCCCTGAATAAACAGGAAAAAGAGCAGTTGATCGCGTCAATAACTGAAATTCATGCAGATCCTGCAAGATTAAGAGCTCCGTCTGTTACTCCGGTTTCCCCAACCCCCGCTCCACCTGTAAGGCCACCTGAAAAGGAAAGGCCGGTTCAGACTGTCAGGCCTGTCGAAACTGTCAGGGTTGCTGAAACTGACAGGGTTGCTGAAACTGCCAGGGTTGCTGAAACTGCCAGGGTTGCTGAAACTGCCAGACCCCCGGTCTCGCCAGAGATCGAATTAAGCAACCCCCTGCAAGCCGAAGAGGGCGTATATTACCGGGTTCAGTTGGCTGCAGGCCGCAGGCCTGTAGATCCTGAAAAATATTTCAGAAGGCTGAATATAAAGCATGACGTTCGATCAGAAATACATGACGGATGGATCAAATATTCAGCCGGTTCATTCTACGATTACAGGTCCGCCCGGGATTACAGAGTTACCATTTGGAACACCACACCGGTCGATGATGCTTTTGTAGCGGCCTACAATGACGGAATAAGAATAACGGTTCAGGAAGCCCTGGTTATTGCGAATCATCAATGGTTCAGGTAAAATAATCCACGCATTAAGCTTATATATTAAGTTTATATAACATATTTGTGATATTTTCGTAGTTATTATTAATCCGGGTTTTTTTCTGATTATGAGACTCTGTACTTACCTTCGTCTAATTGTAACTTTTGTCATTATCATGACCCCCTTCTGTGTAGTATCGGGACAAATTGATGAAGACGATGAATTTGAGAGGATGCTTATTGAAGAGGTTGAGGTAGATGACCCGGTCTATAAACCGGTAGTGGGGTTCGGAGTAGGCTCATTCAATTTCATAGGGGATGTGAATGATTTCTACAGCGGAATGTGGGGCACGCAACCGGGTTTCAGGGTTAACGTATCCCGGTTTCTTGACAGGCAGAGGAACTACAAGCTCAATTTTTTTATGCTCTACGGCATGTTGACGGGAAATGAAAGATCATATACCAACCCTGAAAGAAACCTCAACTTCCAGTCCGAGATAATAAACTTCGGGCTGAGTTTTGAATATACATTCAACCATATATTCAACTACAGAAGCCTTATTACTCCTTTTGTCTCCATAGGTGCCGAGTCTTTCCAGTTCAATTCGAAAGCTGACCTTCTTGATTCGCAGGGACGCCCCTATAACTATTGGTCGGATGGTACCATCAGGGATATTCCGGAGAATTCTCCCAATGCCCACGAAAGTGTGATGATTCAGCGTAACTATGTTTACGAGACAGACCTTAGAAGCGCCGACCTTTACGGAATGGGAAATTATCCGCAGATAGCATTTGCAATTCCGGTTGATTTCGGACTTGATTTCAGAATATCTGAAAGGGCGAAAATGAGGGTGGGAAGTTCGATACATTTTACCTTTACAGATATGATAGACAACGTAAGTTCAGGAGTCACAGGTATTACAGGAAACAACAGAAATGACAGGTTTGCCTATACATACGTAACATTCCACCTTGACCTTTTCTCAGACCCCAAAACCATAACAGTAGAACGACTCTATGCAGATGTTGAATTTGATTACACGCTTATAGAGGACGAAGATGGTGACGGAGTATTTGATTTCTGGGACAAATGTCCAAACACTCCACCAGGTGTGGAAGTTGATGAATACGGTTGTCCGATTGACAGCGATGGCGACGGGGTGCCCGATTACAGGGATCTTGAACCAAATACCCGGCCGGGTGCCTTTGTCGATGAGCACGGAAGGGAAATCACTCCCCAACAGCTTGCCGATATGCTTGGCAAAAGTGAGAACGCTGTTGCCAGGAATGAATTAGACCTTTTTGAATACGTCTCGCCCTACCGCTTCACCGGTTATACCCGTCAGGATCATGAAGGAATACCCGAAAAGTTCAGGTTCCTGGACAGGGATGGTGATGGCTTTATCTCTTTTGATGAGCTGATCAGGGCAATTAATATGTTTTTCGATGGAGAATCAGGTCTGACGGCAGAGGACATATATGAACTTAATGATTTCTTCTTTTCACAGTAGTAAACTAACCCTTTCTCATCCTGTCCAGTTCCCTGTCAGTATCACGCTTTCTGATATCCTGACGTTTATCGTATTCTCTTTTACCTTTTGCCAGGGCAATATCCAGCTTTGCAAGTCCCCTGTCATTTACAAAAAGTCTTGTGGCAACAATAGTGAATCCCTTTTCCTGTGATTTTTTCCTGAGCTTATTTAGTTCACGCCGGTTTAATAATAGTTTTCTGTCCTGTTTCGGGTCATGATTATTGTAACTGCCAAAGGAATATTCAGCAATATGCATACCGCTTACCCACAATTCATCACCCTCAAAAAAACAATAAGCATCAACCAGACTGGCCTTGCCCTGACGTATTGATTTGATCTCAGTACCTCCCAGTACTATTCCGGCAGTAAATTTCTCAATAAATTCAAAATTGAATGATGCCTTCTTGTTTTTTATATTTACCCTGTTGTTGTTCACCACATAAGATTTATTTGCAAAAAAAAGATTATTTATTGCGCCGTATGAAATATCTGCCAAGCAGTTTTTCTGCAGCAGTGAAACTGGATATTTTACCCTGCACAACATTTTTACTGATTGCTTCCAGTTCTCCCGCAATCAAAGGATCATGATAAAATCCTTCCCTTAACTGCTGCCCGATACTTTCATGCATCCAATAGAGGGACTGTTCATTGCGTTTCTGTTTGAAGAATCCGGAGGTACGGGTAAATTCAAGATACTGCCAGATAGTGTTCTGAATATCATCAAGCCCCTTCCTGGTAAGTGAAGAACATGTCTGTACCTTTGGCAGCCAGCCGGAAGCCGGAGGGGGAAATAAATCCAGTGCCCCCTGGTACTGAGACCTTGCCAGTTCTGCCTTTACTATATTGTTACCATCAGATTTAGTGATTGCAATCATGTCAGCCATCTCCATTATTCCCCGCTTTATTCCCTGTAATTCGTCACCAGCCCCTGCCAGCATAAGCAACAGGAAAAAATCGACCATGGAATGTACTGCTGTTTCCGATTGTCCCACACCAACAGTCTCAACAATAATCGTATCAAAACCGGCAGCTTCACAAAGGATAATGCTTTCCCGGGTCTTTTTTGCGACACCTCCAAGGGAACCTCCCGATGGTGAGGGCCTGATAAATGCCGAAGGATCAGCAGACAGCTCCTCCATCCTGGTTTTATCTCCCAGAATACTTCCCCCTGATCGTTCACTGCTCGGATCAACAGCAAGAACAGCAAGCCTGTTTCCCCGGCGGGTCAGGATCTTCCCGAAACTTTCAATAAAATAACTTTTACCTACACCAGGAACCCCGGTAATACCTATTCTGACAGAGTTCCCGCTTAAAGGAAGACACCCTTCCACAAGTTCAGAAGCAATCTCCTTATGCTCCGGCAGAGAACTTTCAATGAGCGTTATCGCCTGGCTGAGGAGACTGATATTACCATCCCGTATACCTTCAATGAATTTTATGACCGGTATCTTTTCCCTGCGTCTGGTCTTATAAAACTTCAGAGAGTCAGGGTTGACAGAAGGAGGTTGTTCAACACCCTTGCTGACCGATAAGCTACTCTTGTTTTTTTGCTTTCTGCCCATTTTCTTTATATAAAAAAAATTACCCTCTTGTATCAGAAAAATTACCTTCTTGTATCAGAAGAATTTATTCTGATATTATCTCTCCGGTAATTCGAAGCACAATGCTGGGATTAGCAGGATCATTGCTAATTACTGTAATACCCCTGCTCTGCCTTCCATGTAGGCCTCTTGAGTTAAAAACAGCCTTTATGGTGCCTGATTCTCCCGGCTTCAGAAATTCCTTCTGCAGATCAATTTCAGTAAAGCCGCAACCTGATCTTACGCTTCTGATAACAAGTTCAGACTTACCTTTGTTGGTAAAGACAAATCCATGTTCAACACTTTTCCCGTGACTGAGCGTCCCAAAATTGAAAACCCTTTCATCAAAAAAAATGGAGGGTGCATTCTCTTTCTCCTGATCGCTCATAACCGAAAAGTCTTCCTGGATATTAACGCTGAGGTATAATATATTCCCTGGTGGAGAATTACCATTTATGATAAGCCTGAAAGAGTGCGTCACAACACCCCAGTCCTCATTATGGCCGGCATCCCATAAGGCTTTGAGAACTCCGGTTTCTCCGGGTTGAAGCAATTGCGGGATAGCTGCAGGTTTTATATGACCTGGTATATCGGCAAATGCAACATCAATTACCTCTTCTGAATTATTAATAACATAAGTCAAACCTTTCTTTACCGATCCTGGTGTTATGTTACCAATCGAAATATGGTTTGTCCTCATTCTTAGCTGACCTGCCTGATGAGGATAAAGTTCTTCCGTCGTTTTCTCTCTGGGAATGACCTCACCCAGCAATCTGAGTGTTGCGGAAGATGGATCGCCGGTTGCCGTCAGGGTAATCGTCCGGTTAAACTTTCCGGGCATATTGTGCGGGTTAAATTTAACGGAAACTGTTCCCGTATCTCCAGGATGGATCTGGTTTTTAGTCCACCATACAGTTAATCCGGCACCTGCCCTGATATTGATTACATGCAGAGGGTCATCCCCTTTGTTGGTGAAAACAAATTCATGCTTAAACGGACCATCAGCTTCATTAATCCGCCCCCAATTATGCTGACCTGATTCAAAATGAATGGACGAACTGTTTTGTTGTGAACAGACCACTGAAACAATAATAAGTAAGAAAGCAACAGAAATGAGCCTTTTATTTAAACACATAATAAAACATTTTCTAACAGGGGCCGTCTCATGGCAACTTATATTATACAGACTGTTTGTTTTTTCCCTGACAATCGTAATTGCAAATTTCATCTTTTTAACTCAAATTACAAGGCTTACTGGTTGAAATTGATTAAAATCCAGGCTGGATCAGTATTCACAAAAACTCAAGATAATTGAAAAAAGCTGTTATAACCACATCATTCTTTAATTTAAAGTTATTATCATTCGTATCTTTATGCCGTCTGTGATTTTCCTGAAAAATTTATTTTAAAGTATCCTAAAATGAAACTTGCAGAAAAGATCCGAAAAAAAGTTAATGTGCATCTCGACGAAATAACAGAGATAAGAAGGCATCTGCACAAATATCCTGAACTATCATTTCAGGAATTTGAAACCTCCCGGTTTATTGCGGGCAAGCTCAGTGAATACGGCATAGATTTTAAATCTGTTACAGAGACCGGAATAGTTGCCGTAATTCCCGGTAAAAAAAGCAGGAGTAACCAAAGCGTAGCGCTGAGGTCCGAACTTGATGCACTCCCGGTTACGGAAGAGACTGACCTGCCATTCAGATCAGTAAACCCGGGAGTTATGCATGCATGCGGACACGATGTCCATACAGCCTGTCTGCTGGGAAGTGCAAAGATTATCAAAGAACTTGAGAATTGTTTCTCCGGGTCTGTCTATTTTGTGTTCCAGCCTGGTGAGGAGAGTCTGCCGGGAGGAGCAAAAATGATGCTGGATAATGATCTTTTTGAAGGCCGCAAACCTGAACTGATTATCGCACAACATATGCTGCCGGAACTTGAAACCGGATATGCCGGAATCAAACCAGGTTTATATATGGCTTCAGGAGACGAGATATATATCAGCCTTACCGGTAAAGGAGGTCATGGTGCAATGCCTCACATCACAACCGACACCGTAGTCGCAATGTCGCAGGTCGTAATTGCCCTCCAGCAGGTATCAAGCCGTTTTGCCCCACCAAATATCCCTACGGTTTTAAGCTTTGGAAAATTTATTGCCAACGGATCAACAAATGTCATCCCTAAAGAGGTGACCCTGGAAGGGACATTTCGTACCATGGATGAGACATGGAGGGCTAAAGCACATGAAATAATTACAAGTATTGCAACAAAAACGGCTAACAGTCTTGGAGCATCATGCAGGGTTGAAATACGCAAGGGGTATCCGGTGTTGTATAATGACCCTGAAAAGACTGTCATGGCAGGGAAATTGATGGAAGAATTTCTTGGCCCGGATAAGGTCAGCGATCTGCCTTTAAGAATGACAACTGAAGATTTTGCATGGTTTGCCCAGAAGTATCCTGCAGTATTTTACAGAATAGGGACCGGAAGACCGGAGAAAATGCTGCACTCGCCAGACTTTGAGGTTAACGAACAATCAATGATAACAGGCACCGGTCTGCCCGTATGGCTGGCACTTTCCTTTCTTGGTTAAAAATACCTTAACTGGTGTTTTTAATAAAAACTGACTTAACACAGTTTTTTAATAATCTCATGTATTTATATTTGCAACTTGATTTTCACAATAAATACCAGTATTTATTACTGAACTGATGATAACCATGTTGTTTTTTACCTTTGCAATCAATTATTAATAATTAACTTAAACTCCAAAAAAAATGGCTTATATAATTACAGATGACTGCACAGCTTGTGGAAGTTGCATTGATGAATGTCCCGTTGAAGCGATAGCAGAAGGAGATATATATACTATAGACCCTGAAGTATGCACTGATTGTGGCGCATGTGTAGATGTATGCCCGGTTGAGGCAATACATCCGGAATAAACGCTTTTCACAAAAAGAGGCTGTTTCGCAGAAGCAGCCTTTTTTTGTGCTTCAGACTAATTTCATAGCAACCCGGAAATGTTCCCCTGATCGTCAATATCAATATTTTCCGCCGCAGGTGTACCGGGCAGACCAGGCATCCTCATTATATCACCGGTTATGGGGATTACGAATCCTGCACCAGCAGCAATTTCAATCTCTCTTACAGTAACGATAAAATCCTTTGGCCTTCCAAGCAGATCGGGATTATCCGACAATGATTTCTGGGTCTTTGCAATGCAAACCGGTAATTTATCCAGGCCCAGTTGTTCAATCTTCTTAAGGTCTGCCATAGCCTTCCTTGTAAAATCAACTGCATTGGCACCATAAATTTTCTTTGCCACTGTCTCAACCTTCTTGGGTATATCCCAGTTCCAGTCATACATAGGAACGTATTTGTTTTTACAATCAGCAGCAACCCTGCTTACTTTCCTGGCAAGCTCCACTGCCCCCTCTCCTCCTTTTCCCCAAACGTCAGTAATTACTACCTCTACGCCGATACTTCTGCAGTGCTGCTGAACAATGCCTATCTCCTCGTCGGTATCATTAGCAAATCTATTGATTGCCACTACGGCACAAATTGCAAATGCCTGAATATTCTCAACATGTTTAGTGAGATTGGGCAGACCTCTATTCAGAGCATCACCATCCGGCTCCTTTATTTTACTGAGATCAGCTCCTCCGTGATATTTTAAAGCCCTTATCGTAGCAACAAGTACCACAGCTCTTGGTGACAATCCTGAATAACCGCATTTAATATCAAAGAACTTTTCAGCACCCAGATCAAAGCCGAAACCAGCTTCGGTAACCACGTAATCGGAAAGAGAAAGCCCCATCCGCGTTGCTATGACTGAGTTGGTTCCCTGAGCAATATTGGCAAACGGACCACCATGAATAATTGCGGGTGTATGCTCCATGGTCTGAACAAGGTTAGGCTTGACAGCATCCTTCAACAACGCTGTCATTGCGCCATGAGCCTTCAGGTCGCGGGCATAAACCGGTTTTCTGTCATATGTAAACCCGGCAAAAATATTACCCATTCTTTTTTTAAGATCTTTAAGATCATCAGCAAGACATAATGCTGCCATTATTTCAGAGGCAGCTGTTATATTGAAACCCCCTTCACGGGGAACACCGCTCATGGTTCCCCCGAGTCCGACTATGACGTTGCGTAGCGAGCGGTCATTCATATCCATTACACGTTTCCAGAGTACAGTGCGTGGATCGATACCGATGCCCCTGGTTTTACTCTGGATATTATTATCTATCAATGCAGCCAGCAGATTATTAGCTTTCTCTATCGCAGCGAAATCGCCGGTAAAGTGCAGATTGATATCTTCCATCGGGAGCACCTGTGAATAGCCGCCTCCGGTGGCTCCCCCCTTTATCCCAAATACAGGTCCAAGCGATGGTTCCCGAAGGACAACCGTACACTTCTTTCCTATCTTGTTCAGTCCCTGAGACAAGCCTATTGAAACGGTTGTTTTGCCCTCACCTGCAGGTGTAGGAGAAATGGCCGACACCAATATCAGCGTACTCTTATCAACTTTCAACGGATCTATATATTTCAGAGGAATCTTGGCCTTATAATTACCAAACAGCTCAAGGTCATCCCCAATTATCCCCATATCTTCAGCAATTTCCTTTATATGCCTCATTTGAGTATTCCGGGCGATTTCAATGTCAGACTTCATATTTATGGACTTAACAATTAGTAATATATTATCAGAAATGATATATCTTCAATTACCACCTCCAACTTTGGACAGATTGTCAAAAATAAAACAAATATCGGATTTTAAAATTTCGAGGCATTCCGGGAGCCACGTCAGGGTCTGTACCTGGCCCTGTTGAGTATCCCCTGATAATCATCATCAAGCATCAGGTCCGCAAGGCTCACTTCTTTATGACGACCCATATAAGATTTCACTATACGCCAGCCAAGCCAGACTGCGGCCCGTGCAGGTGAATCTCTTGTAAATTCAGAGGTAAAGGGTCCGTGATTTATAAAACGGCTTATTGTTCTTGAATCGGTTGAAAAAAGAAGCTTGTTCTCCACAAGGTAGGTCCACATCCGGTCTTCGTTTCTCCTGCACCACTCCAGATGGGAAAGGGAGAAGCCAGTCTTGAGTGTATCGTGCAAGTCAGGAAGAATAGCATCTGCAAAAAATAATAATTTACCATGATATATTATATGGCTGAGCAGATTATCATCAGCAGCATCAAACTCAAACTCTGTTTTTGCCCAGGCAATCATACAGTCGGACGATATCTTTGCAGGGTGCATGTTATATCTCTGATAGTTTGGCAGCTGAAGCTCTGAATAAAAAAAATGATCACTTCCGAGATAATTGTCAAGCCCTATACCCATGATGCCTTCGGCTGTAACGACGGACTGGTTGAAGCCAGATATATAGGTATATATCCGGGGCACAGTATATCCGGGAAAATAGTACATATAATGCCTGAATGCCATATCAAGTTCAGCTTCCAATTCTGTAAGATCCTTAAATACCCTGCGGGTCTCAGAATGGATCCTGTAAATATCAAAATCTGTGAGAAATCTTTTAAGATGCTTAGGATAAGAAGGTGAATGAGGGTCACCTACACGGATAATCATATGGTTGAAAATATCAAAAAACTCTCCGTATCTCTCCTTAATCGGGGGCAGTTGTTGTGGAATACTGTCAATATCAATCTCAAAAAGGTCAATATCAAGACGATGAATCTCAACTCCAGGATCAAGGCCTTCAAGGTTAACTCTTCTGTCACCCGGAGTGCAGCCTACCATAACAGCAAGCATTAATAACAGTACTCTTAATTTTCCCCTTAACCATTCCATATACAAAAAAACTTTATTAATATAATGATTGATATTCTCACATTCAGCATTATATTATCAATAAGGCTATTAATTGCTGCAATAAACTGATTAATATAAACCATTAATAATAACTAATCAAACGATTTTTTTGGTTAATTTTGTGTGCAAACGATTAATCCTTATTAATGATAACCGGCTGAAAATTTTGTAAAGATAAGATTTTAGCTGCTTTATTTAACGGTACTACATCAGTAATATGAAGATAAGAGTCTGGTTTATATCTGTTTTATTGATAATCCCATTTATTACTTCTGCCCGGGATCTTCGGTTCATAGTTTTTGCTGATCCGCAGGTTTCATGGTTGAGCCCCGAAGTGCGAAGTATTGAAAGCGCCGGCATAAGAGG
>SLKJ01000118.1 GCA_007134675.1 Bacteroidales bacterium | reverse complement strand
TCATACATTGCTGCAATTATTCCCGCGTTAAATGAGTCTCCTGCACCTATTGTACTCAGGGGCTTTATAGAAGGTACAGGGTAATGTTCTGCAAAGTTTTCACAGTACAGGTCCACGCCATCGGAAGATCTTGTGTAAATCAGTGCTTTGCATTTCCGGAAGCAGGAGAGTTTCCATGTCTCTTCGGCCGTTCTGGTACCAAAAATAATTTCGAAATCTTCGTTCGACCCTCTGACTATTCCGGCATTGGAAATATTATCTTCAATCCACGGTTTTACCTCTGCAAGTTCAGGCAGGTGGGAGTCCCTGAAATTGGGATCGTAAATTACAAGCGCCCCCTTGTCGCAGGCTGTATTTCTTAAATTCAATGCAAAATCACGGGTGGGACGGGATATTGAGTAGAATGATCCGAAAAGCAGGACATCCTCCTGACCAGGTGAGGGTAGTGACGGTGGCTCAGTTGGGTTCTGTCCACTGTAAAAGGAGTATGTGGCATTGTTATTATCGTCAAGAAAGGCGAGGGCGATAATGGACCTGGAATTCTCATGATGTAGAAAAGATGTGTCCACCTTGTTCTCTCTGAGAAAACCTGCTATAAGCCTTCCCACCTGATCGTTCCCGCACATCCCTGTAAAACTCACAGGTAGTCCGCTTCTGGCAAGTGATATTGAAGAATTCAGCATTGAGCCTCCCGGACTCGAGGCAACCGGTTTCCATTTCTTGAATATAATATCAAAAACAACTTCTCCAAGGGTGAATACCCTGTTTATTTTTCCTTTACTCATGAAAACTCAGAAACAGAAAAAACCATGACCACCAACTATGTTGATGGTCATGGTAAAATGGATGGTGTCAGAGAGAATAGCCCGGACGGTAATCCCTGTGGTAATGCTGTTCAGCTTCAGGGTCATTGACAAAAAATTCTGTAACCGGATTCCATTCAACGGGGCGCTCCAGTTCATGTGCGATATTCCCCAGGGTACAGGTGGTGGCGGTGCGATGTCCAACCTCAACGGGTGCTATAGGGTCCTTGCGGGTCCGCATTGACTGAATAAAATCGACCAGATGAGGTGTTCCTACTTCATAGGCTACATCATCTGTATCTGCTTCCTCGGGAGGCATAAACTCCGGATCTGAAGCCAGATAATGGTCGCGGCTTATCTCAATCCAGCCGTCAGTTCCCATGAACTTGACTCCCCTTGTCTTTGCCTCATTGAAAGGTTCCTGAGTCATAATCCAATCACCCTCATATTCATATGTAAGGAACTTATAGTCTCCATAGCCGGGAGGAATTATGCGTCGGGGACCACTGTCATCCTTACCCATGGCCCATTGGACAATATCAAACATATGTGCTCCCCAGTCGGTTGTAAATCCGCCGCCCATCTCTTTATACCATCTCCAGGCTCCCCAGATAGTTTCATCTTTCGGAGGATCGAGCGATATTGGCGGATTAAGTTCATGGTTGAAATGCACATAATGGATAGGGCCAAGCCAGAGGTCCCAGTTAAGGTCGTTGGGTACAGGTTCTTCGGGAAGATCGTAAGGAACAGGGGGGCCTCCAACATAGGCATAAACCTTTTCAATTTTTCCCAAAGCCCCGTTTTTCACAAGGTTAACGGCATGCTGGAAATTTTTGTCAGAACGCTGCTGACTTCCTGTGGCAAGAACAATATTATTTCCCCTGACAGCCTTTACAAGCTCAACACCCTCTTTAATAGTGAAAGTCAGTGGTTTTTCCATATAGATATCCTTCCCTGCACGGCAGCTTTCAACTCCCATAACACCGTGCCAGTGATCCGGGCTTACAATCACTACACCATCAATGTCATCACGGTTAAGTATCTCGTGATAATGTTCATAGGTGTCAACGCTGATGTTCAGGCCCGTTTTTGCGTAATAGTCATTCATGCGTTTTTCAAATCTCTGCCGTTTGATACCATAAACGTCGGCTCCTGCAACGATCTGTACACCCTCAATCTGGCTGAAGCCATCCATGAGATATGTGGTCTGCCTGCCAAGGCCTACAATTCCAAGTCTGATTATGTCATTGGCCGGCACCTTGCAGCTTTTTGCCAGAGGAAGGAGAGAGAGTCCTGCTGCCCCGGCAAGTGTGGTACTTATAAATCTTCTTCTAGAAATACTTTGCATAGGTTTAAAGTTTTTGGGTTAAAATCGCAATTTAATCAAATTTTGCAGAATACTGCAATAGGACATTCAATAATAATTTGCTGAAAGCTTCGATTATTTGCAATTCTCTTTAATATTTTGCAATTATCCTTATCTTCAAAGTGAATAGCCGGCACGATATTCCCTGTGGTAAAATTTTTCTGCTTCCGGGTCATCAACAAAATATTCTCTTACAGGATCCCATTTAACAGGCCGGCCAAGCTCATATGAGATATTTCCCAGGATACAGGTAGTACAGGTCCTGTGTCCCACTTCAATGGGGACTACAGGGTCTCTGCGGTGTCTCATCGCCATGATAAAATCCTCAAGGTGGGGCACACCTGTCTCATAAGGCAGGTCTCCATGACCCATTAACTCCTCCTCATCAGGGAAAAGTGATTCATCCGATGAATCATAATGCCCCCTGGCTACCTCAATCCATCCGTTTTCACCGAAGAATTTCACTCCCCTGGTATGAGCCTCATTATATGGCCGGTTAATGACCTGTACTCCGTTGTTGTAGACATAGGTCAGGTATTCAGTACCTTCGTGGCCGGGGGGTATAATCTCAACCGGGCCTCCGGCATCTTCATCAAGGGCCCATTGTGCAATATCAAAATTATGAGCACCCCAGTCTGTTATGTACCCCCCGCCTGTCTCCTTGAAGAATCTCCATTCACCCCAGAACTCTTCATTTTGAGGCGGATCGAGTGATATCGGAGGATTAAGCCTTGGATTATAGTGGACATAAGGATTCGGTCCAAGCCACATATCCCAGTTCAGGTCCTCCGGCAAAGGCTTTTCCGGAAGATCATAAGGAGCAGGGAAGTCGCCTACATAAGCCCAGATCATTTTTATTTTTCCAATAGCTCCTGCTCTCACCATTGCAACGGCATGATGAAAATTTTTGTCTGATCGCTGCTGGCTGCCCACCGCCAGTATCCTGTTATTTTCGCGCACTGCACGGGCTACCTCCACGCCCTCCCTGATAGTAAAAGTAGTAGGCTTTTCAAGGTAGACCTCTTTGCCGGCGTTACAGGCATCAATTGTGTTCAATGCATGCCAGTGATCAGGTGTACTTATAACCACACCGTCCACATCTCTCATATTCAGTATTTCATGATAGTTTTCAAATGTCTTTACCCTTACGCTTTCACCTGTTTCATCATAGTAATGGTTGAGCAGGTTTTCGAAACGCTGGCGCTTGATCCCGTAGACATCTGCGCCTGCAACTACCTGAACTCCGGGAATTGAGTTGAATCCCCTGGTGAGGCCAACTGCCTGTCTTCCAAGTCCTATTACTCCCAGTCGTATCACATCGTTGGGCGATACCCGGCAGCTTTTTATCAGTGGCAGGACAGACAGTCCTGCTGCTCCGGCTATTGAAGTCTGAATGAATTTCCTTCTTGAAATGGTTTTCATACGTACATCAGGTTAATAAAGTTAATATTCAATTAGTTGTATTTTGTTCTGTATGATATGACCTGTTAAGATTTCCGAAGAATTTTATATATCTCTTGCCGATACAAACCTGTTTCTGGTCAGATGTCTTACCGGATTCACCAGTCTCTCAAGCAGGCTCATCTCATCTGTAGATATTTCAGCTGTTCCTGGAAGTTCCCTTATGACTTCAAGCTCATATCCGAATGATGTCACAGCTCCCCTGGTTAGTGTTATTACAGCTGGAAAACCATCTTCAACAGGGCCTCCTGAAACCGAATGAATTCGCCCCTCTACCATACCAAACTCCATATAGGGATAACCATCAAGCTTAATATTAACCCTTTGTCCTGGTCTCACTTTTCCAGCACGTCTGAATGGAAGTACAATTCTTGCGTACAGTTCGCCCATATCTTCAGGAGTGATTGAAAAAACAGCATCACCAGGCTTCAATTCCTGTAAGCTGCTCCAAACGGAAAGATAATTCAGTGTTCCGGATGCAGGGGATATCAGCAGATATCTGTTTTCCCACAATGCAAGTGAACTTTCCAGTTGTCTGAATGAATTTAAAAGATCAGTGGTTAACCTCTGATGCCTTTCCTCCTTTTCCAGCTTTGTGTCGGCAATATTTCTCTTGAGCCGGGCTATCGTAATGGCAGCATCCGACAGGTTAAGCCTGGAATTTTCCAGTGCTTTTTGCCTGTCAAGCAGAAGTGTCTGCGCTTTTTCAAACTCCGATTTTGAGATTACATTTGAAATAAACAGCATCGAGTCTCTCTGAAACTGAGTCCATCCCAGTTCCATTTCGTGTATGGCAAGGGATCTTTGCCTCTGAAGGCTTTCCCTGTAGTTCAGATGTTCATTCAGTTCTGCGGACAGAGCTGCAATCCTGTTCTCATAAATATCCTGACTTATGAAAATCCTGTAATTATTCAAAGCAGCCTTAAACGCATTATAGTCGGGCTGCACTTCGCCCAGAACAAGATCTCCCGGGATTGATACCTGTGAGAGATCTTCACCGGAGCGAATGACCTGGTTAAACATTCTGATATAATTGCCAAGACGGGACAAATCCTGATACCGGGCAGGGTTTTCAATAACTGCAATAGTATCGTTTTTTTTCACATGCGCACCATCGGGCATAAATATTGCCTCCGGTTTGCCTGCAACCCTTGCTATCAGCACAGAGGGGGGGTGTTCCTTTGTAATTACAACCGGGGCCCGGACAATATCAGGATAACTGAAAAACCCGCTACCGGTTAACACAATTATAATTACAATGAATATGGTACCGATACCATAGCTTACCAGCCAACCGGGTGGCTTGCCGAGAATATCCTGTACCTCTTCCGACCGCAGATTGATATCTTCAGATTGTTTTTGTTCCTCCTTGTTGCCGGTTTCGCTTTGCATCTGGTTTTGTCTTGTTAGTCATGTGTGACTGAATATTGGCCCTGTGCGATTGTAAAAATAAAAAAATCAGAAAAAAATATAAATATAAAATTACAACTCAAGCTGGTTTTTTACAAGCAAATAGTATGCTCCTTTTTTTTCTATCAGCTCTTCATGAGTACCTGATTCAATTATTTCACCTTTTTCAATCACAATGATCTGGTCAGCATTTTTTACCGTGCTGAGCCTGTGGGCCACAACAATTACAGTTCGGCCCATGAAGAACTCCTGTAGATTCCTGAGGATCACTTTTTCATTGTTGGCATCAAGAGAGTTTGTTGCCTCATCAAAAAAGATAAATGCCGGATCTTTATATACTGCTCTGGCTATAAGAAGCCTTTGTATCTGACCCTGACTCAGTCCGTGACCCTCACTTCCGATCTTTGTGTTGAAACCCAGTGGCAGGCTTTCAATGAAACTGTCAATGTTTGCTATTTTTACCGCCTTAAGCAACTTCTGTTTATCAATATTCTCCACGCCCGGAGCTATATTTTTTGCAATGCTGTCGGAAAACAGGTATCCGTCCTGCATAACCACCCCGCAATGCCTCCGCCACTGACGTAGGCTGTAAATATCGAGCTTGCTTTTTCCCAGGTTAATTTCTCCGCTCAGAGGTGGATAAAATCCAAGCAACAATTTTATCAATGTTGTTTTTCCGCTTCCGGATGTGCCTACGATAGCTGTCTGTTTCCCCGGCGGTATTGAAACTGATATGTTTTTGATTACCTGTTCTGATTCCGGTCCTTCGTAACGGAATGAGAGGTCTTTTACTTCAATACCCGAATTTACTGGTATTTCCTGTATCCGTTCAGCTTCAGTATCTTCCTCATCACTCCTCTTATGAACCTCACCCAGTCTTTCAAGGCTTATCCTCGCATCCTGGGTAGTATTGAAGAAGCTGATCAGTTGTTCGATGGGACTGTTAAGCTGACCAATAATATACTGAACAGCAAGCATCATACCCAGGGTCATTGTTCCTTCTACCACTGCTGTTGCTGCAATAACCGTTATCAGAATATTCTTGACTTCGTTCAGGACAAGTGCGCCGGACTGCTGATATTGCTGAAGTGCAAGACCTTTTATGCCAATTTTGAACAGCCTGGTTTGAATAGACTCCCATTCCCACCTTTTCTGCTGTTCACAGTTTTGCAGCTTGATTTCCTGCATCCCCTGAATAAGCTGGATCAGGTTGCTCTGGTGAGCAGACATTTGAGCAAACCTGCGGTGGTCAAGTTCTGCCCTTCGCCTGAGGAATATATATACCCAGAGGCCGTACAAAAAACTCCCGGCAATAAAAACGGTAAATATAAGCATGTTATAATAGAGCAGAACCAGGCCGAAAATTACCAGGTTTACCAATGAGAAAAGTATGTTCAGGGTGGTTCCTGTCAGGAATGTTTCAATCCGGCGATGATCTCCGATCCTCTGCATCAGGTCTCCCGTAAGCTTTGTGTCAAAATATTTCATTGGGAGCCTCATAAGCTTGGCCAGAAAATCGGAGATAAGAGAAATATTAACCCTTACACCTATGTGGAGGAGGATCCAGTTTCTGATAAAATCGACCGATGCCCTGCTTATTGTCAAAACAAGCTGGGCAATCAGAACAAGATATATGAAGCTCAGGTTTTGGTGACCAATACCTTGGTCCACAATACTTTGTGTAAGAAAAGGAAACACCAGCTGCAGAAGACTTCCCAGTATAAGTCCCAGAAACAGCTGAAAAATCAGTCTCCGGTAAGGAGTAAGATAGGAGAAAAGAAAGCTGAATCTTGTTTTATCGCGTTTTTCGTCTGATGCAGAATGAAAATCCGGTGTTGGCTCCAGAAGTAGTACAACACCCTTTGCTTCCCCCTGTTCAGAGGTCGAGGCCCAGCATTGCATGAACTCCTCACGGCTGAACCGTACAAGTCCACCACCCGGATCAGCAACATGGAATTTCTCTCTTCCCTTTTTCCCCGTAATCTTATACAGAACAACAAAATGGTCCTGTAACCAGTGGATTATAGCAGGCAGTGGCGCTTCGGAAATAAGCTGATCGGGAGTGATTTTAACTCCCATCGAGCGGAATCCTATACTTTCAGCGGCTTGTGCAATGCCAAGCATGCTGACACCTTCACGCGAAATGTAGCTGCGCTCCCGAAGGGTTTCAAGTTTATATCTTTTACCATAATATGCCGCAACCATTCGAAGACAGGTTGGACCGCAGTCCATGGCATCAGGTTGTCTGTAATGTGGGAATGCCATTCAGGCAGAAATATTTGAATAATAATTACTCCTGGGATGATTCTTTTTTGCGTGCAAAAGACAATTAACTTCGGGTGTTACAACATGCCCGTGCATACCATCATCCTTAAGATCTACTCTGGTTCTGACAGGATAGCCTTCAAAACAGGTCTTAAATGAGATTTTATCATTTTTCTGAGATATTTTTGTAATGCGTAACTTTATACTTTTGTCAAAGTCTGTCTTACTCATTATTTCATCCTTGTTTTCTTTCCTGGTAAAAATACCATTAAGTGTATTCCGGGAACCCCGGCTGATATTTTAAGGTGCAATATAATGTGAATTACCCATTAATACAAGCCTGAACCAGTTTTATTATTCGGGGGACTGTTTATTAAATATTTTCTGAATGCAACCTGCGCACATCTGTTTATAAGAGGTCATTATTTGCAAATAATGACCTTGTAAATTCGTTGAATCTTTATATGCCATGTTGTTCTTCTTTGATCTGATGCTGAATGGTTAGGATTTCATCTTTTTTCGAGCAATCTGACTGTGTCTATTTATCAGGAAAAGATTCTTATTTTAGCTGAAATTGCCGGATTAAAAATTTATAAGTAAATATTTGAATTAAATCATTGGTCTTATGGACCTTAACATAACAATATTTTGACTTTCAGTCGATTTTACATGCAATTTATGATTCTTTTAGCTAAAGAAGTCAGATGTAAAATTCATTGTATTTTGTGTGGGCTACCAAAAACTCTTTAAAAACCCGCCCACATGGGGGATTCATATGAAAAAAAAAAATGTAAATTGTTTGTTTAAGATAAATTGTAACTTAAAAGGGTTTTAATCTGAAATACTTTTTTATGATGCGAAAATCGTTAATGTTATTATTTATTATCTGTTCAACGTTTGCCTTTTCACAGGAGCTGGCCCGTTTCCGTATTTCACCGGTTAAAGAGGCCGGAGTATCCTATATGGCAATACCTCTTGACGGCGTGAAATTCAATACCGATCACGGCAGATTAGCGATATATGAATCTGGAAATCCGGAGAATGAAATTCCAAGCCAGCTTGAATCCGGACTGAATCCGAAATTATGGTTGATGTTTGACAACAGGCAGGGTGAAAAAGCCTATGTACTGAGAATGGTCGGTAATGAACCGGACAAACCCCGGAATCTTTCAGCTGAACTGGATGACAGGGTTACAATCCTGAAAAGAAATGACAATCCTGTCCTTTATTATCATCATGAAGATATTCCTGCCCCGGAAGGAGCAGCGGAGAGGTTCCGGCGCTCTGCGCTTATACATCCGCTAATTTCTCCCGGAGGAGCCGTGCTCACGAATATCCAGCCACCTGACCATCTGCATCACTATGGTATCTGGAATCCGTGGACGAGTACCACCATTGATTTTGAAGAAGAGCAGTATACCGTCGATTTCTGGAATCTTGGAGCTGGGCAGGGCAGGGTACAGTTCGGAGGATATATTGGGAAGGATCAGGGACACCTATATGCCGGATTTAAAGCCTTGCATGAACATGTTTCATATGTTGGCATGGATGAAGGAGAGGAGATGCTGGCAATCAACGAGGTCTGGGATGTAAGAGTTTGGGAAACAGGATCAGAAAACGTTAATATAGTTGATCTGACTACCACGCTTAACTCTCCCCTTCCTAATGGGATCCTTTTTAATCAGTACCGTTATGGCGGGGGTATTGGTTACCGGGCTACTGAAAAGTGGCAGCGGGACAATTCAAGGGTCCTTACTTCAGAAGGCAAAACCAGAAATGAAACTGATGCTTCCACAGCCAGGTGGTGCATTATTGAAGGTGAGACAGAGGTGGAGGAGGGAGTGTCAGGAGTACTTTTTCTCAGCCATCCGGGTAACAGGATGCACCCGGAACCTATGCGAATGTGGAATGAGGATTCAGCCGGAGGCACAGGCCAGATATTTTTTCAGTTTACACCAATCAGACATAATGAATGGAAAATCGAGCCGGGAAGGAGTTATACTCTGAGATACAGAATAATTGTATATGATGGAGAAATGACTCCGGAAAAAGCTGAAAAATACTGGCAGGTTTTTGCTTCTTCTCCCCTTGTAATGTTTGATCGCTAGTTTAAAAATTCCTGGGATATCTTTTTAACCAGGCGATTCATGGAAGAACGAGGCAAATAAATATACGCAAAAATTTTTTCAACCAATTTACACACAAACAGATGAAGTACTGAACACTGGCAGTAGCCGGGATATTTACTGCCCGGCAATTTTCAGCAGTGTTCCGGAAGCGACCTGGTCAGTAAGTTCCATATTATTCAAAAAACCAAATTCCTCCATCCTGTCGGGTTTCACATCATAGGACCTGAAAATATTGGCAAGAGTTCCTGACTTCTTTGCCCTGACAATCCTTATTCTTTCGGGTTGAACATTTAACCTTGAAGGATTGGTCAGTTTGCTGAAGCCGGTCATCGTTGATTCAAAGGAGGGCCGAAAACTTTCAAAATCCTGCTGAGCTGACACACCATGAAAAACATAGTATGATCCGTTATCATCAATAAAACAGGAGAGTACCTGTATCCCTTCCTCCGGATCAGCCGCCTGGCCTTGAACCTGTCTGGACAGGACGGCAATTGCCGGCATTCCGCCTATTATTCTTCTTTCACTTGAAAGAACATTAAGTTCAAGCTGTTGTAAAGTAGCCTCAGCAGCTTCTTCGAGCGTATTTCCCTTTGCAGAGGTGAACACGATCAGAGCATTTCCGTCCTGAGGTGCCATCCTTACCTGTACCGGCATGTTTTCCAGTTTCCAACCTGCAGGAAATGGGAACTCAAATTCAAGTTCCGGATGATAAAACCAGTTGCCATCGGTAAACCCCTTCCTGGGATCATCTCCGTAGACCATTCCCTGAAGCAGCTCCAGGTACCTGTCCCTGTTCACTTTCCAGGTGCTGTGATCAAGTTTTTCGTTCCATTTTTCGGCATCCCTGATCACTGCATTATACCGGTCGCCCGGATCCGGATGTGTTGACAGGAAAGTGGGAATGCCGCCATGTTCGAGGCCCAGGTTCATTCTTACGAGTACCTGATAGAAATCCGCCATCTTGCGGGCATCATATCCAATTTTTGAAGTGTACTCGACACCCAGCTGGTCGGCTTCACGCTCATCAGCACGGCTGAAGCTCAGGAACAGCAATTGCATACCCGCCATGGCATAACCGGCATAGGGCCTGAATTCCTCTGAAGCGATCATACCGCCGATCAAAAGCAGCTGTCCCATAGTCTGCCGGGCATGCCTGCTCACCATGTGCCTGGCAGTAATATGCCCCATTTCGTGTCCGAGAACACCTATCATTTCAGCTTCATTATTGAACTGGGCCAGAATACCCCTTGTCAGGTAAATGTAACCTCCCGGCACGGCAAAAGCATTAATTACAGGCGAATCCAGTATTCTGAAATGGTACTCAAGACCGGGACGGTGCGATTTCAGCCCCATCTCAGCGCCCTTCTCCTGTATCAG
>SLKJ01000150.1 GCA_007134675.1 Bacteroidales bacterium | reverse complement strand
TGTTCCCATGGCTGAACATACAAGGACTTTTTGCGGGGCAACATGCTGAATGATCCTGTTTCAATAAAGGTCAGTGCCTCTTTCAAAGATGCTTCTTCAGGGTCTCCAAATAAGCGGGTTACATCATCAACAACATATGAATCGGCAGGAAGGCCATCAAAATAGTCGCCAAATCCATCTGCATTTGCAATCTTGAAGGTGACCGGTAAAAAAGCATAAAGGTCACGAGGGAATACTCTCTGTCCCATTGGTTTGCCATATGTATCATCTCCGATTATATGAACATCCATAAAAGGCCTGAGCCCGTTGATAACCATCTCGCTTGCCGAGGCAGTTCTGTCGGTTGCAATGGTAATTAGCCTGCCAAGGTTAAGTGTTTCCTGTGAGGCATCGAAAAAATCAGTAAAGTTCTGATCATTCCGCTTATCATTGAAAATAAATTTGGCAAAAGCCTTGCCGTCAACCGCCTGTCCACCGATTATACTGGCAAGGTAATTGGCCACGTTTGTCTGGCCACCACCGTTATATCTCAAATCCAGGATAAGATCATCAATCCCACCTTCAGAATTAAAGAAATCCACTGCCGCATCAAGTTCTCCAAATGTAGGCGTCCTGAAACCCTGTAATACCAGATATCCTACTTTTCTGTTCCCGGCTTCAAGTACCTCTTTATGGAGGACTGTGTTCATGAAAACTTCATCTTTCTGAACAGTCATCTCTTCATTGGTGCCATCGGGTTTTCTGAAAAGGAATGTATTGGTGACACCAATTTCATTTGGTCCGAGCAACTGGTTTATATTTACACCCGGCTGAACGACAGATCCATTTATTCTTTCAATTATCCAGCTTCTTCTGACACCATTTTCGTACAAGTCATTCTCATTGAATATAAATGAGATCCTCAGTCTGCCATCCTCATCAAAAGCAGAACCAAACCCATAGCCAATAAATTTTGATTGAATGAAAAAAGATTCATACTCCTCCCGGGTGGTAACATAGCTCCACCTGTCCAGCGGCCTGTAACGTATCCCTTCCAACAGGTCATACACGTTGGCAAATTTGGCAGGATTTATTCTCGGTATACTGTCGTACCAGTAGTACCAGTCACGCATCAGCCTGTATAACTCAGTATTCTCGGTAATACGCAGCTGATCAAGCTGGTCATCATCTTCATCCTTTCTGCATGAACTGAATAAAAATGCAGTGGACAACAATAATAATAAAAGCGGGTACAGTAAACTGTATCTGGTATTTTTCATAAGAGCAAATATTTTTTAATCACCTGAGATTACAGTCTATAAACAAATATCGGGCCAGCAAAGTTTAAACGCCTCAGGATATATATTTATTTCGCGGCAAATTTCTGCAGCACAATCCCTGTAACTATCAGTGCCAGTCCCCCGACTGTCGTTAAATGTATCCGTTCACCTACTAAAATGCTAATAAGTAAAAGCGAAAAAAAAGGTGTAATATAGATCATGTTGCTTATCCTGTCGGTTGAAACAGCATACTGCAATGCCTTCAACCAGAATACAAAGGTAAACCCCATCTCAAACAGTCCGATATAAACTCCCCCGGCAATACCGTACCAGCTGACAATACCGGATCCGGGCAAAAGCACCATTACAATGGAAACAAAAATCAAAGCAAACAGAAAGGAGAGGAAGAGCTTGACAACCTCATTCCTTTTATCCCTCACGTTATATATCCAGAACAGGGCCCATACAACCGAACTGCCTAGGGCAAGCGAAACCCCCAGAGGGTCAGCAATCCTGAACGCAAAAGGATCTCCCTGGGAAGAGATAAGGTACACTCCGGCAAAGCTGATAAGCAAGGTGCCAATACTGAAAAGCGAAATGGTCTGTTTAAGAAGGGGCACAGAGAGAATAACAAGCATTATGGGCCAGGTGAAGTTAAGTGGCTGGGCAACCTGTGCCGGGAGCAGTGAATAGGCCTTCAGCAATATCAGATAATAGATAAACGGGTTCAGCAGCCCGAGAGCAGCAGAATGCAGATACTCCTTCCTTGTTGTGCCGCGCAACAGATGAAGTTTCCCCTGAAAAAGCAGTACAAGAAAAAGTGCCATGCAACTTGTAAGGGTAGCGATAAAGAGAATCTGGATGAAATTGATCTGATCGAGCGTCAGTTTAAATGCTGAAGCGGCGGTGGACCAGAACAGTACGGCCAGACCGGCATACAAATATGCCCTGGTGGGGTCTTTGGGGTGGTTATTCTGCCCCATGGTCAGGGTCCGATTATTTCAAAATCTGTATAGGGTAAAAGTGCAGCAGGTATTTTTATTCCCTCCTCCGTCTGGTTATTCTCAAGCAATGCAGCCATGATCCTCGGCAGAGCAAGTGCACTCCCGTTAAGCGTATGTGCCGTGTAAATCTTTTTCCCGTTCTCATCCCTGAAGCGCAACATCATCCTGTTGGCCTGATACGATTCAAAATTTGAAACGGAACTGACTTCAAGCCATTTTCCCTGTGCTGCGGAAAAAACTTCAAAATCATAGGTTTTCGATGCGTGAAAACTCATATCCCCTCCGCAAAGAAGCATTATCCTGTAAGGTAATCCGAGTTTTACAACAAGGCTTTCAACGTAAGAAGTCATTGCCTCAAGGCTTTCATATGAATGATCCGGATGCTGAACCTCAACTATTTCAACTTTGTCGAACTGATGAAGCCGGTTCAACCCCCTGACATCCTTACCATATGATCCGGCTTCTCTTCTGAAGCATGGAGTATAGGCAGTAAGCTTTCGCGGAAGTTCACTGAACGGGATTATCTGATCGCGGAATAAATTGGTCAGGGGTACCTCAGCTGTAGGTATCAGGTAAAGGTTATCCTCACTTACGTGATACATTTGTCCCTCCTTATCAGGCAGCTGCCCTGTACCAAAGGCAGAGTCCTCATTAACCAGGACCGGCGGCAGGATCTCATCATAACCAGCTTTAACAGCCTCGTCAAGAAAGAAATTAATCAGCGACCTCTGCAGTCTTGCTGCCTTCCCCTTATACACAGGGAATCCGGCGCCTGTAATCTTATTGCCAAGTTCAAAGTCTATTATATCATATTTCCTGGCCAGATCCCAGTGAGGCATGGCACCCGTAGGCAATACAGGTTTAACCCCGCCTTCTCTTACAAGCTCATTTTCAGCTGGAAGCATTCCTGCTGGCACCGTCTCATGAGGCAAATTAGGCACCTGAACAAGCAGGTCCCTGAGAAGCCTGTCGACTGCGGTAAGCTCAGCTGAAAGTTTCCTTATATCTTCCTTCAGTTTACCGGTTTTATCCTTTGCGTGATCAGCCTCCTCTTTCCTGCCTGTTTTGTAAAGCGCTCCAATCTCCTTTGAAAGCTTATTCACAGATGCCTGACCGGTATCGAGCCTGCTTTTGAGTTTTCGTCTTTGCAAATCTGCTTCAATGATCCTGTCAACCAGTCCGGCAGAATCAAAATTTTTAACTTTAAGCCGGGCTATTACAAGATCGCGATTTTCGGCAATAAATCTGACGGAGAGCATACTGAGGAATTTGAAATGGGAACTATAAAAATAAAAAATCCCCTGATAACTTTGGCAGATAAACAGCAAAGTTTTTCAGGAGACAGAAAAAATTATAAAAATATCCTTTCAGGAAAGGGGCTCAACAGAAACAAAAGATTTATCATCTTTTTTTCTCTTAAACACTACTTTACCGTCAATAAGTGCAAATAGCGTATGATCTTTACCCATTCCAACATTGAGTCCGGGATGATGCCTGGTGCCACGCTGACGTATTATAATATTGCCTGCCTTACACTTCTCTCCACCAAAAATCTTCACACCAAGTCGTTTGCTTTCTGATTCACGACCGTTCCTTGAACTTCCAACTCCTTTTTTATGTGCCATTTTCGTAAAATCTAATTATTTTGTAACAATGTCTTCAATTTGTATCTGCGTAAGGTTCTGTCGGTGACCATTAAGTTTCTGGTATCCTTTCCTCCTCTTTTTCTTAAAGACAAGAACCTTGTCCCCCTTAAGATGAGAAAGTATCCTGGCCTTAACAACCGCATTCTTAACATTTGGCGTGCCAACCCTGACCTTGCCATCATTATCTATGAGCAGTACTTTGTTAAGATCAACCTCTGCCCCCTCTTCCTCTTCCAGCCGGTGTACATAAAGCTTGTTGTCCTTCTCTACTTTGAATTGCTGGCCTGCTATTTCTACTATTGCGTACATCATTCAGTTATATTGCTGTTATTTATTATGATCGGGTGTGCAAAAGTAAAAATATTTACCCGAATTACAAATTTTACAGCCAAATTTCTTCTTTGAAAAAATCATGTACATGTTAATTGAATAAAACTGGTTCATTCAGTTACCTGTTTTTTGTCCACGAAAAAAACAAAAGACTTTTGCTTTTATAAATTGATTGTTAAATTTACAATCAATTAAAAGAACTTAATACTATTTCTTTTCCGAAAAGTTGATGGAATAACAGGCAACAATAAAATATGAGTAAAATCAAGCTGAATGTACTTGGAATATCTTACAGCCAGACACAATCAGGGGCATATGCACTTGTTCTGGCTGAAGAAGGAGGGGAACGACGTATACCCATTATCATCGGTGGATTTGAAGCCCAGGCTATTGCCATTCAGTTGGAAGGATTGAAACCTCCCCGTCCACTTACCCATGACCTTTTTCTCAGTTTTGCATCAGCTTTCGGAATCTCAATTGTAGAGATCAATATCTATAAACTGGAAGAGGGTGTTTTTTATTCGAAACTTATTTGCGATGACGGAGAGAAACAGATGACAGTTGATGCCCGCACAAGTGATGCTATTGCACTGGCTCTCCGCTTCAGCTGTTCCATATATACAAATGAAGATATTCTTGCCAAATCAGGAATAGTTATAGACATTGAACCGGAATCCAAGGAAGGCAAACCAACCTCTGCATCTAAATTGTTTTCCGACCCCAACAAGCCGGGACAAAGAATGGCATCTAATGAACTGCGCGATTTAAGCCTTGATGAATTGAAGCAGATGCTCCAGGATGCCGTTAAAAATGAGAATTATGAAAGGGCATCAGACATAAGGGATGAAATAAACCGCAGAAAGGAAAAATCCTAAATATTAAAGTATCCAAATGGCCGCTTTAATTCTTTTTTTTGCATCATTCCTGTCATTGCTGTCTCCAATTCCACAATCACATTCAGATGTGTCAGGCTGTCAAACGGCCAGGCTTGAGACCGGACTGGTGGCCAATATGGCACCGGTTTTTACAGATAATTTACAAACTTCATCAATACATAATGTCGATATTCCCCCTACTGACAGGATCGGGTTCAGTTTTGTCACTCTTTTGCGGGGACTGTTTGGTATGGTGGTGCTTATTGGCATCGCATGGGTTTTTTCTGAAAACCGCAGAGCAATATCATGGAAGGTAGTCGGAATAGGCCTTGGCTTTCAGCTGATTCTTGCCTTCAGTATTTTGCAGATTCCCCTGGTACAGGATTTTTTTGAATTAATCGGGAAGATGTTCGTTTTAATACTTGACTTCACCAGGGCGGGGACTGACTTTCTGTTTGCAGGGTTTCTTGATACCTCCACTTACGGTTATATTTTTGCCTTCCAGGTATTGCCCACAATCATTTTTTTCTCTGCCCTCACAAGCCTTTTATTTTACCTGGGTATCATCCAGAAAATAGTTTACGGACTGGCCTGGATAATGACTAACGCATTACGCATTTCAGGTGCTGAAAGCCTCTCGGTAGCTGGAAACGTATTTCTGGGACAGACAGAGTCACCGCTAATGATCAAAGCCTACCTTGACAGAATGACCCGCTCTGAAATACTCCTTGTGATGACCGGCGGAATGGCCACAATGGCCGGAGGAGTACTTGCAGCCTACATAAGTTTTCTGGGTGGTGATGACCCAGTTCAGAGACTTATCTTTGCCCGGCACCTGTTAGCAGCTTCCATCATGGCAGCTCCGGGAGCTGTTGTTGTCTCTAAAATTCTGGTGCCTCAAACCGAAACAATTGACAAAACCATGGAGATATCAAAGGACCGGATCGGCAACAATATCCTTGATGCCATCTCCAACGGAACCGGTGAGGGACTCAGGCTTGCGGCAAATGTAGCGGCCATGCTGCTTGTCTTTATATCCCTTATTGCAATGTTTAACTTTATTGTGGGAAAGGTCGGGGACTGGACCAGGCTGAATGATGTAGTAACCAATCTGACATCAGGGCAGTATCAGCGTCTCTCCCTGCAGTTTATACTTGGATATACTTTTTCACCGGTTATGTGGCTTATTGGGATAAGCCTACCTGATATTACCCTTGCTGGCAGGCTTTTGGGAGAAAAGATCATCATGACTGAATTCATAGGATACATAAGCCTTGCCGAGCTTAAGGAATCCGGAGCCTTTACCGACCCCAAATCGATAATAATGGCCACCTACTTGCTCTGCGGGTTTGCCAATTTTGCCAGCATAGGAATACAGATCGGAGGGATCGGTTCACTTGCACCCAAAAAAAGGCTACTGCTTTCGCAATTCGGTATGCGTGCCCTGCTCGGTGGCACTCTTGCAGCGCTTATGTCGGCAACTATTGTGGGTATAATTCTAGGATAGGACCAGGTTAGCAGATCAGTTCATCACAGTCCCTGCCTGCCAGGAAGTCTGTGAATTAATAGCATGAACTCCAAAAAAACCCTGCATTGAAAACAATACAGGGTTTTTTTATCAGAATTATTCTAAAGTGCCTAATCAGAATCCGGTATCAATACTGCATTTATTACATGTACAACACCGTTCTCAGCTTCAATATCGGCGATGGTAACCTTTGCTTCATTGATAAATACCCCGTCATCGTTTATTGTTACAGTAACATTATCTTCTGAAAGCATCTCTATCTCCATTCCGTTTGAAAGATCTGTGGACATAGCTTTAGATCCTACAACATGGTAAAGAAGTATGTCGGTAAGAGCTGGTATGTCATCCAGAAGATCGTCCAATACACCTTCGGGAAGGGCAGCAAATGCATCATCGGTAGGAGCAAAAACCGTGAAGGGGCCTTCGCCCTGCAGTGTACCAACAAGACCGGCTGCAGTAACAGCTGTTGCCAGGGTCTCATGATCGGGACTCCCAACCACTATGTCTACAACGGTCGCAGGCATCGGCTCTTCAGGTATCAGAACAGCATCGATAACATGTACGACTCCATTCTTTGTTTCAATATCAGCAACAGTGACCCTGGCATCATTTATAAAAACATTTCCACCTGAAATGGTGATAGTCAGATCTTCGCCAAACAGTGTGGGAGCTTTCATGCCATTGGTCAATGACCCTGACATAACTTTATTACCTACAACATGATATAACAAAATATCTGTCAGGTCACCTTCAGGATCATCCAGAAGATTTTGGATAGTTCCCTCGGGCAATGCGGCAAAGGCAGCATCAGTGGGAGCAAATACAGTAAAAGGACCTTGCCCCTGAAGTGTCTGTACCAGACCTGCAGCAGAAACAGCCGCAGCAAGGGTGTTATGATCTTCACTTCCAGTTACAACCTCAACTACCGAATCAGGTAACGGATCCTGAGGGGTTACATCATCATCGTCATTACATGACGATAGTGTGAAAGCAGCAAAACCCATTACTAACAGTATGGATTTAAAACTTAAAAATTCTTTTTTCATAATTGCAGTCTTTAGATTTTTAAATGATTTAATTACTCAACAAACCACCAATTATCTTTTTTGTTCATTTTTTTATATTTTTTATTTAACATATTATTGCTGTCACAAATCTGACTCTATTGCTTTAATCCTGTTTATATGCCTCTTACCCAATATAAAATTCAATTATATTTTTATTTGCAATTCCCGATTGTTTATATTATATTTTCGCATAATAAACAATAATGTAAAGCTTAACCAGGATAATTCACTTTGTAAATAAATCCTGATATTTACACCAGATTCCACCGGCAGGTGGTAGCCACCTGTCAGGTCTTAACAAGTCCGAATGATAAAGGCAGGTTGGTTACACGAAATCTTTAGAAGAAAAAATATGAATCAAATGTATATATTCATCCTGGTCATATATCTGATGAATATACCCTTTGGCTACTGGCGGGCATGTGTCCCAAGGTTTTCACGCAACTGGTACCTTGCAATCCACATACCAGTTCCCGCAATTGTTCTGCTCCGGATTTATTTCGATCTGGGATGGGGATGGCAGAGCTATGTCATGCTGCTTTCAGCTTTCTTCCTGGGCCAGCTTACAGGAAAATTAATCAGGTATTATAAAACAGGCCCTCGATAAAAAGAAACGGACCTGTCTCAACAAGAACCATTTTCCGGCTTTAAATTAAAATGTAAGGATTTGCAGAATGTGCATCATTTATTGAGGCGTTTGTATATTAACTCCGTTTCCTCCTCAAATCCCGGTTTCCTCAATAGTGCAAACATATTATTTTTATATGCTTCCACACCCGGCTGATCAAAAGGATTCACATTCATCAGATAACCACTTACTGCACAAGCCTTTTGAAAGAAGTACATAAGCTGGCCAAGATAATACTCATTAAGCTCGGGAAGTCTGATTAGAATATTGGGAACGCCTCCATCGACATGGGCCAGCATGGTTCCCAGCTCAGCCATCTTATTCACTTCTTCTATCCTCTTTCCCGCCAGAAAATTCAAACCATCAGCATCATCAGCCTCTTCAGGAATAAGAACCTCCCGGGAAGGATTATGTATAGATATAACCGTTTCGAAAAGATTTCTCTGCCCCTCCTGAATATATTGACCCATCGAATGAAGATCAGCAGTGAAGTTTACACTCGCAGGGAAAATCCCCTTTTTCTCTTTACCCTCGCTTTCTCCATACAGCTGCTTCCACCATTCGGCAAGGTAAATAAGTTTGGGATGGTAACTTGCCAGAATCTCGGTTTTAGGACTCTGCCGGTAAAGCTCATTTCGTGCAGCTGCATAAACAGCTGAAGGATTATCCCAGAAGGGTATTTCCGGACTTGTCATCTCCTCCATCTTTTTTGCACCGGCAATAAGCTGCCTGATATCAAAGCCCGCCTGAACAACAGGCAGGAGTCCGACAGGTGTAAGCAGAGAGTACCTGCCACCAACGTCGTCAGGAATTACAAACGATCTGTATCCCTTTTCTTCAACCAGACTCCGCAAAGCACCCCTTCCCTCGCTGGTAATAGCAATTATCCGCTTCCCGGCTTCCTCCGGTCCATACTTATTTTCCAGGTGTTTCCGCAATATACGAAATGCAATAGCAGGCTCGGTTGTTGTTCCGGATTTGGAAATAACAGTTATAGCATATGACTTGTCATTAAGAAAATCAATCAGTTCGCCGGTGTAATCTTCGCTGATGTTCTGTCCGGCAAACACTATTTTCGGGAAAGAGCGGTCATTAAGGCTCAATCCGAAAGAATGGGACAGAGCATCAATTACAGCTTTTGCGCCGAGATAGGATCCTCCGATCCCTATCACTACCATTACTTCAATCTTCTTATTAAGTTCATTTGCAGCATCCTCAATTTCAACAATAGATTCTTCATTTATTTTTGAAGGCAAATCAAGCCAGCCAAGAAAATCTGACCCTTTTCCGGTTCGTTGATGAAGATGCCGGATATGGTAACTGGTAAGCTCCTGATAACCTTCCAGTACTTCTTTGGAAACAAAGGGTAATACATTATCAATATTCAATTCAAGGTTTTTCATAACAAATCACTCGTTTAGGTTATAAATTAAAATATGCCGGCTCTTATTTAAGCTGTTCAGCCAGCATTCTGATCTCTGCAGCAGGTGATATTCCTTCGTACAGGATGTTATAAACCGCATCAGAAATCGGGATCTTCACATTATATCTTTTGTTAATTTCATTTATGCAGTTGGTTGAATAGTACCCCTCTGCAATCATATTCAATTCGAGCATCACTGACCTGACCGAATAGCCCTTTCCGATCATTACCCCGAAGGCACGATTTCGACTGAATTGCGAGTATGCAGTAACCAGAAGATCTCCAAGGTAGGCAGAACTGTTAATTGCTCTTTTGCTCGGATAGGTATGGTCAAGAAAACGCTTAATTTCCCTGATAGCATTGCTTATCAGCACAGCCTGAAAATTATCCCCATAACCAAGACCGTGACATACACCTGAAGCAATAGCAAAGATATTTTTCAGTACTGCGGCATATTCAGCACCATAAATATCATCTGATATAACAATCCTTATAAAATGACTTTCAAGACAGGATGCAAGCCTTAGTGCCTGCTTTTCGGTTTTGGAAGCAATAGTAATATAGGAAAGCCTCTCCAGCGCAACTTCCTCAGCATGACAGGGACCTGTTATAATACCGATACGGTCGAAAGGTACTTTATATTGCAGGTTAAAGAATTCGGCAATGGTCTGGTTATCTTCAGGAATTATTCCCTTGATGGCCGAAACCACAAGCTTATTATCAAGCTCAATATCAGACTTTTCAAGCAAACCCTTGAGAAAAGCGGAAGGTATGGCAAATATGAGTATGTCAGATTGCGATATCACCTCCTCAAGATCATTGAAAAAACTGATGCGACCGGTGTCAAAATATACAGAGCTGAGATAATTTTTATTATGATGAAACTGCCTTATATAATCGATGTTTCCAGGATTACGCATATACCAGTTAATCCGATCATTATTGAGCAGAAGAATCTTTGCCAGGGCTGTTGCCCAGCTACCGCTTCCAATCACGGCAACTCTATCCTGGTTATCTGTCCGGTTCATTCTTTAAGCCATTTTTCAATATCAGCAATTGCCGGGTTCTTCA
>SLKJ01000152.1 GCA_007134675.1 Bacteroidales bacterium | reverse complement strand
GCAAATATTGTTTACGAGGAAAATCAATGTTTTGAGATGAACTGAATCTCCGGAAGAATTTCTACAATGAGCATTTATTTTATGCTCCGGAACAGGTGTTTTGCCCTGAAAGTTTATCAATTTTGTTAATTTTACAATCACATGAATTAATTAAATATTTGATTTTCCTGAAATAATCATTCAATGATCGGAAACGGCCTGAGCTTCACGATTGAAAATATTTTGTTAATAGGCTCATTATTACTATTGTTTAGCATAATAGCAGGCAAAACTTCCTATAGATTTGGTGTCCCTACATTGATATTTTTCCTGGCGGTTGGAATGATAGCAGGATCTGATGGACTTGGTATTCATTTCGATGATCCCCAAACTGCACAGTTTATCGGGATTGTTTCTCTTAATTTCATTCTTTTCTCCGGTGGTCTTGATACTGACTGGAAATCAATCAAACCTGTTCTCTGGCAGGGAGTTTCTCTGTCTTCACTCGGGGTTTTGCTGACAGCAATTACATTGGGGACTTTTGTTTGGGCAATTACTGATTTTACTATTTATGAAGGGCTTCTTTTAGGTGCGATTGTTTCTTCCACCGATGCTGCCGCAGTATTCTCCATACTCAGGTCAAACCGCCTTGCACTTAAAAGTAAACTGCGCCCTACACTTGAGTTGGAGAGCGGGAGTAATGACCCGATGGCTTATGCTTTGACCATTGCATTTTTAGGGTTGGTATTGAATCAGGATAGGAGTTTTATTTCAATTGTACCATTTTTCCTGCAGCAGATGATTATAGGCGCGCTGGTAGGTTATCTGTTTGGCAGGGTCAGCACCTTTATTATCAATAAAATAAAACTTGATTTTGAGGGGTTGTATCCTGTACTGGTAATTGCCCTGATGTTTATTACATTCTCATTAACAGATTTTATAGGAGGCAACGGATTTTTAGCGATATATTTATGTGCCGTATATCTTGGTAATCAGGATTTTATTCACAAGAAGACCGTTTTAAAAGTTTTTGATGGTCTTGCATGGCTGAATCAGATTGTATTGTTTTTAACACTTGGATTACTGGTATTTCCGACACAGGTTGTACCGTTTATTGGTATTGGCATTCTTATCTCGCTGTTTTTAATATTGGTTGCCCGTCCATTAAGTGTCTTTATTAGTTTAATCCCGTTCAGGATGAGGCTGAGAAGGCGAGCCTACATTTCATGGATCGGATTAAGGGGAGCAGTTCCGATAGTATTTGCTACCTATCCGCTTCTGGCGGGCATTGAAAAAGCAAATATGATTTTTAATATCGTGTTTTTTATATCGGTTACCTCTGTATTAATTCAGGGAACTACATTATCTGTTTTGGCAAAAGGGTTACACGTTGCCCTTCCTGAAAGAGTCAGGCCCAAATCATCCGTTGAACTGTTTCTCTCGGATCATGCTAAAACCAAAATGGTTCAGATTGAGATGCCAGAAGATGGTTTTGCGGTTGGAAAAGAAATTGTTGAATTGCATCTTCCGGTAACATCTTTGATTGCTCTGATTAACAGGGACGGTAAGTTTATCACTCCAAGTGGTTCAACTGTAATTGAAGCCAATGATGATTTGATTGTTATTGCAGATGACCAGCAAAGTATAAATCAGGTATATGATTGCCTTAAAATGAATAGAACAGGGTAACTGTTCCTGATTTTTGCTTATTTTTACACCCATATTTTAACCCGGATCAATCTTGTTTTAAGAAAAATTGAAAATTGATATTTGAACTACTATTCCCCCAGTCTGGGCAGGGACGGCGCCAGTAAATTGTCAGGGCATTCTGTGCGCTGTATAAGAAATAACAATTAATGGCGCACAGCAGCCGATTATTATAAGTATAATTTTTAGAGTATTGATGAAAGATTTGCCGGTCACTGAAAAATTGTGAAATGTTTCGAAGTTTTATAAAAAACGGGCTTCTCTCTTTCCTTTTCAGCGGGTTCCTCTTATTGTCGGGTTGCAGTAAGACAGAGACCACTGTAATAATATTCCATACCAACGATTCTCATGCCAATATTGATAATTTTCCGGTCCTGGCATTCCTTGTCAATCAGGAAAGGCAAGCAAACGAACATGTTTTTCTGGTAAGCGCCGGTGATATTTTTTCCGGGAATCCCATGGTAGACTATTTTGATCCGCCGGGTTATCCGAAAATCGATCTTATGAACAGGGTTGGATACAACCTTAACACAATAGGCAATCATGAATTTGATTATGGCATTGAGATTCTCAAAGAGCGTATGGATCAGGCTGATTTTCCTTTTATACTGGCCAACCTGAATACGGAGGGGTCGGGCCTGCCCCAGCCTGAACCCTACTGCTTAATGCATGCAGGGAAACGGACCATTGGGTTTCTCGGACTGGTTCAGTTGAACAACAGGGGTATCCCTTCGGCCCACCCCGACAACCTTAAAGGGATTGAGTTTTACCCGCCAATAGAAAAAGCCGGAGAGTTTGATTTTCTTACCCTGAAATCAGATGCAGTTATTGCCCTGACACATCATGGCTTTGTGTCGGATACACTCATGGCATGGAACTATCCCTGGCTGGATGTGATAATAGGAGGCCACAGCCATACAGTGACAATGAATCCGCGAACCTGGAATGATGTTCTGATTACACAGGCAGGAGCCAATCTTGAATATATTGGAAGGGTGAGCCTTATTTTCCGTGGGAGGGAGTTGGTTGAAAAGAAAGCTGAGATAATAAGTCTGAGCAGCATTGATGGCCGTGATGAGGAATTGGCCGGCCTCGTTGAGGAATATAATGATAACCCTGTGCTGAACCGGGTTATTGGCCGTTTGCTGACCCCACTTGAGGGAAAACCTGATCTGGGAGGGTTTATGACCGATGTTTACCGTAAGTATGGGAAATATGACCTCGCTTTTCACAATTATGGCGGTATAAGGGTCAACAGGCTTGAGGGAGAGATCAGGGTTAGTGATATATTCAGGATGGACCCTTTTAAAAATGAACTGGTAAGCCTGGAATTGAGTTACAGTGAACTCCAGGGGCTAATAACCAACAGCCTTACAGCGAGGAACAGACCTTCAATTCAGATATCCGGGGGGACAATGGAGGTCCATCTTACAAATGACGGTTTGTTAAATGAGGTTAAGATATTTGACAGTCAGGGGAATGAACTTATTGATGATACCGGATATATTGTTGGTGTTCCAAGTTACATAGCCAGCGCCTTTGATTTCGAGCGCCGGGATCCCGGCACTGGTAGCGGTATTACCACGGCACAGGTTATAATTGACCACATCTCAGCGGTTTATGATATTGAATTTACACGAACCACCAGGAGCAGGGTTATAAGAGAGCAGGAAGAGTTGTTGCAAGTCTTTCATTAAAGCTGTATGGCAGATTTATAAATTGGTAATTGACAAGATGATGGAAAAGGTGAAGACGACATACCTTGAATTAAGGGATGAAGACCAATTCCACCCAAAAAAGGGATTCAGGGAAAGGCTGGAAGTAAAGGAAGAGGAGAAAATTGTAAATGTGCCGGAAAATTCTGAGCTGGTGAAACTCACAGCGGAATTTTTTGCCGGATATATAAAGAGATATCCGCCACAATAAAATCTGTGATAATTAGATCTTTCTTGGATTTTATTATTACCTTAGACTCCGAACAATTCAAACAATCCAACCCATTCAAATGTTTGATTTCAAATCACGTGACTCGGAAGATAATATTCGCAGGCAGTCCGACTCCATAGTTCATAGTCCCCGGTTCATATCGCTCCTTGAGGATATCCCGAACATGATAATCATTATGAACCAACACAGGCAGATAGTTTACATGAATAGAAAATTTACCGAGACAGTCGGTAAAAGGGGGGGTAACGGTAAAACAGGAATCAGGCCCGGGGAATGCCTGCTATGCATACATGCAATGGATGCAGAATTTGGTTGCGGCAGCACCGATTTCTGCAGGGTCTGCGGATTTGCCAATGCAATCGAGAAAAGTTCAAGAGGTGCAAAAGCTTCAGGCGAATGCAACATAACCCTGGATCATGGTGAAACACTCACATTCAGGGTGCATACCCGCCCTTTCGAACACCTTGGTAACAGATTCATCTTTGCCTATATGCAGGATATAAGCGACTTTAAGACCCGCCAGATGCTGGAGAATATTTTTCTGCATGACATCAACAATTCCATAACAGCACTTAACGGCTTGAATGAGCTTATAGAAGAGATGCCCCTCAGCGAAACGAAAAGCATTATAAACGACCTTTCCCTCCGCCTTACCGATGAGATATATTCCTACAGGCTTATATGCGAAGCTGAAAACCAATCACTCTCGGTTATCGTTTCGGAGGTCAATGTTGACAGGCTTATCGATAATGTCATAAAAACTCTTACCAATAACAGATTCATGCGGGACAGGAAAATACAGCACAATAAATCAGGAGTTATAATCAATACAGATGAAACTCTTTTAAGGAGGGTGCTTATAAACACTATCAAGAATGCCCTTGAAGTAAGCAATGATGATCAGGAGATAGAAATATTTTCTGAAAAGTATAAAAAGGACAGCCTTTACAGTATTAATGTAAGGAGTCAGCCCCTGATACCCAGGAATGTTCAGCTGCAGCTATTTCAGCGCGCCTATTCAACAAAAGGGCCTGGCAGGGGATGGGGCACCTACAGCATACGTCTTCTGACTGAGAAATACCTGGGTGGCAAAGTGGATTTTGTTTCCAACAAGGAGCAAAGAACACTGTTTTCAATTAATATCCCTGACCTGCAAAATTGACTCCATGGCAAGAAAGGGGAAAAAAAGCGGACAAAATATTGAATCAGGATCAACGGGAATACTGAAATGGATTGAGGTGATGGGAAACAAGCTTCCTCATCCCTTTTTTATTTTTTTATGGATCTGTATTTTCATAGTTATCCTGAGCGGTATAACTTCTCTACTTGGTGTAAGTGCCACAGATCCCGGTACAGGCGTCAGGGTGGAAGCACAAAATCTTATATCGGGTGAGGGACTGAGAAGGTTTATTGAGGAAATGGTAACAAATTTTGCCCATTTTGCGCCTTTCGGACTGGTACTGGTGATGCTGATGGGGGTTTCTGTTGCCGAGAGAAGCGGACTTCTTACGGTGGTATTGCGTACCGTAGCATTTTCTGTACCGAAACAGATCGTCCTTCCTGTTATCTTTATCATAGGTGCATGCGGTAATATAGGTTCCGATGCAGGTATTGTTATCGTGCCCCCGATTGCTGCGCTTATTTTTACTCAGATGGGATTGAGTCCCATCGCCGGGCTGATTGCCGGATATGCCGGGGCTACCGCCGGGTTTACCGCAAATTTCTTCATCGCAGGTACCGACGTGCTTCTGGCAGGGATCAGCTCTGAGATAACAGGCCAGATGGTAGACGGACAGGAGGTTAGCGCAACCGCTAACTGGTATTTTATGATAGTCTCGACCATTCTGCTTGGGGCAGGAGGCGCATTCATTGCCAGGAGGTATACCATTCCGTCCTGCAGCCGTTTTGAATACTCTGGTGATGATGTTGCCGCAACCGGGAATAATATCCTGACGCCGCTTGAAAGAAAGGGATTGCGAAGGGCGGGTATAGCCCTGCTTATTTATTCTGTGCTTATTGTGCTTCTTGTCGCTCCATCAGGCGCACCTCTCAGGAATCAGGTGACTGGGGGTGTGGTCCCGTCACCATTTTTACGGGGCCTTATTCCCATACTGTTTTTCTTTTTTGCAATACCGGGATACTTTTACGGCAAAACCGTTGGCGTGATCAAAAAGCCCAATGATGTGCTCGGACAGATGGAGCATGGAATGAAAGAGCTTTCAGGCTACATTGTTCTTATGCTTGTGGTAGCCCAGTTCATCAATCTTTTCAACTGGTCTAACCTTGACACCATACTGGCCATAAGGGGAGCCGAGTTTTTACAATCTACCGGTCTTACGGGTCCCGTTATGTTCACTCTTTTTATGATCCTGGTTGCAGTTCTGAATATTTTTCTTGGCAGCGGCTCGGCAAAATGGGCCATTTTTGCCCCGATATTCATTCCCATGCTTGCCCAGCTGGGCTACAGCCCTGCATTCGTTCAACTCATGTACAGGGTAGGCGACTCAATAACTAATTGTGTAACACCTCTTTATGTCTATTTTCCCTTATTGCTTGGATGGATACACAAGTACAACAACAGAATTGGCATCGGCACAATAGTATCGCTGCTGGTACCTTATGCCGTAATTCTTTTCCTGATGTGGGTATTTCTTCTGTTTATATGGTATGGATTGAACCTGCCAATCGGGGTTGGAGAGAGCATTCACTTGCAGTAAAAAAGACCAGTCACTTGCAGTAAAAACTCATGCCCGGGGAGCTTTGAACAGTTACCTTTTCATCTTTTTTTATCACCATCATAGCTAAAGCATCTTACCCAGTCTATATCCATGGTGGTTGGCAGTCCGTTTCCTGATGCATCGCTTTCCACTCCTGAACTGAAAAGAATATACATAGGCTCTTTCGGGATGCCTTCGTGACTTGTCTTGACAACTGTATTGTTTATTTTCCAGACCAATCTATCCGGGTACCATTCAAGCCGGTAGATAAAAAAGCCTTTGGAAAAGTCAATCCCCCCTACATTATCAGAGTTTTTGCGAATTCCATCTTTTTTTCCTTTATCCTCCCAGAAAGAATTCAGCTCAATCTTTTTTTTCTTCTTACCTGAGAACCGGAAAATATCAATGTGCGGAACCATCTTGTCAGAAAGCATCCAGAAAGCATGGTATACAGAGGTGGAGCGGTGCATCCTGACCTTGGCTTCAAATGCTCCGTATTGTTGCCGGAAGCTCTCCCCGGTGTTTATCAGTCCGGAAGTATATTCAAATTTTTTTGGAAAAAAGCCGAGTTCAGAGTCCCAGGCTTGTCCGGTTATTTGTTCTTTCCTGGTGTGCAGCTTCATCATGCTGTTAGCTACCTCATGGTTTTTTCCATCAGTGTAATAATGATTGTCTGATGCCAGTGAGTAGCTTTCTTTAAGAAGCTGTTTCCCCCAGTAAAAAGATGTAAGCCACTTTTCCCTGTCCAGTTCCTGACCTTGGAAATCATCAGAGAAAACAAGCTTCCATTTGCTCAGGACATCAAATTTATCTGATTCCTTACATTTGAAATACCATTTTAGCTTTTTAGATTTTTTTAGATCTTGGTATTCTGTTAATTGCTTATACTCAGAGGATTCTTTAAATTTGTCGCGCGACTCAAGGTATTTTCTGGTGTTTTTGAACTCAGCTGAATTTATATAAGTTTCAAGTTCATTGAACTTCTGCAGTTCAGGAGAATCATGAAGTTTCCTGAATGCCTCCAGGTCTTTGGATTTGCTTAGCTTATAATAGGCCTTTATACCGGGAGATTTTCTGAGTGTGCTGTATTCATCATTCTTATCCTCTCCGGCTGCCTCAAGTTTTTTGACTTCCTCTGAATTGTCAAATTTTTGAAAATCAGGAAAGAACTTCGAGCTTACAAACCTGGAATATGCCTTGAACAGTGATGATTTTTTCATGGCTTTATAATCCATGAGCTTACTGTAGGCGTCTGAATCTTTAAAACGCTGGCTTTTGATATATTTTTTGCGGTCTTTGAAATCCTGAGAGGTCACTAACTCTTCAAGCTCCATAAATCTCTGTGGCTCATTTGATTTTTCATACCTGAGGAATTCTTCATATTCCTTTCTAAGCTCCATATCATGGGCCTCTATTCTGGATGTTCCCGGTATCAGACCAAGCCTGGATTTTAATCCGAACTTGAATCTCAGCATGTAATTTGACATTCCCTTAGACTTTGACAGTTAATAAATATCCTGTTATACGTGTAAATTCATTATTTGTTTCGTGGTATTTGACGAGAGATGATCAGTTTTCCTGCAGCATCATACACTGTTGCATGGCCGCAAGCAGTTGCTCCATCTGGATTGGTTTTGTTATATAGCTGTTGCAGCCAGCCAGGATGCATCGCTGTTTCTCTCCGTTCATAGCGTAGGCTGTCTGAATGATCACCGGCAGATCTTCCCTCTCTTCCTTAAGTTTTATTAGTATGTCATATCCGGAGATGTCGGGCATGTTGAGGTCCAGGAGCACAAGTGAAAGATAGGGGGTATTACTGAAAATCTCAAGGGCCTCCTTCCCGGTTTTGGCCCACAGGATATTTGCCCCGGTCTTTTTCAGCATAGCTTCTATCAGTTTGTAATTGACTTCCAGATCCTCGACCACCATAATGCTTTTGCCTTTAAACCGGGGATAGGTTACAAAGTCAGATTTATGCCCTGTACTGGTTTCAGAGAGTGGGACAGGCTGGTAAGGTATGGTAAAAAAGAATGTTGAGCCTTTGCCCTTTTCCGATTCAGCCCAGATTGAGCCACCCAGAAGCTCTGCAAGACTTTTGGATATTGACAGCCCCAATCCTGCACCTCTGTGGTGTCTGGTGCCTGAATCGTCAACCTGTCTGAAACGGTCAAATATAAGGGCGAGCTTATTTTTTGGGATCCCGATGCCTGTATCTTTAACGAAAAATAATATCTTACCGTCACTTTTCAGACTACATCCAAATTCGACACTTCCCTCTTCTGTGAATTTTAATGCATTGCTGATAAGGTTGATGATGATCTGCCTGAGTCGCTGAGGATCGGTATAGGTGTACAGGTTTTCGTCAGTCCGCTCCTTTTTAACACAGAAATTTATACTTTTTCCTTTCTCCTTTACCTGGATATTGAATGATTCATAAATATCCTCCAGCAATGAGCTGATGTTGCATTTTGCCGGGCGCAGCGTCATTTGTCCGGCTTCTATTTTTGATATATCTACAATATCGTCAATCAGCTGCAGAAGTAAATTTGAGTTTTCTTTAATAATCACTGAAAAAGCCTGCCTTTCACTGAGTGGCAACTCGGAGTCACCCAGAAGGCCGGACAGACCGACTATGGCATTCATAGGGGTGCGTATCTCATGGGACATGTTCGCCAGGAAGGCGGACTTGAGCTCGTCACTCTCTTCTGCTTTCTCCTTGGCTTTGATCAGGGCATCCTCCACCTGTTTACGTTTGCTTATGTCATCTTTTATTGCTACAAAATGGGTTATTTCTCCTTCCCTGTTTCTGACAGAGGATATACTTACAAATTCCCAGAAAAGAGTTCCGTCCTTTTTTTTGTTCAGTATTTCACCCTGCCAGTCACTGCCATTTTTTATCCGTGTCCACATCTCCCTGAAGAAAGATTCCGGATGTTTCCCGGAATTGATGATATTGGTGTTTTCTCCCATAACCTCGGCAAAGCTGTAACCTGTAGAGTTTACAAAGGCCGGGTTTACATATTCTATGAATCCGTCGGGGTCGGTTATGACCACACACACAGGAGAGTTTCTGATGGCCTTTGAGAGGATTCTGAGCTTGTATTCTGCTTCCCTGCGGCGTGTTATTTCTATGGAGATACCGCCAATCAGCGGTTCGGCATTCCCTTCCCTCATACAGAATTTATGGGTCATATAGACCCTGTCTTTACCGTTTTTGTCGGTCAGTACCTCTTCCACCATAACACTCTCCCCTGACAACACCCTCCTGTCCTCTTCAAGCACACGGCCGGCCGTTTTTTTATCAAAGATATTGTAAGGGGTTTTATTCAGGCAGTTGGACTTGCCGAAGATTCTGTCCATGTACGTGTTCAGATATATTGCCCTGGACTGGCGATCCTTTATAAAAACGCCAAGTGGCAAGTCATCCATAAAATCAGAAAACTGATTACCGGGTTTCATAAGAGGATGCTCTTCCTCTTTTCGCGAGAGCTTCAAATGCGTTTTTGTGAATACCCGGAAAATAAACAGCGATATTATAAATGCAATTATTACAAGCATCACGATCACAGCAAAGGTAAAAGGCAGGCTGTACAGGGGACCGAAATAGATGAACGCAGTGCTGAGCAGGGCAGCAGAAATAAATATTGCTGCAGTTAACAGAAGTACAGACCGTAGCTGCGGTTTTTTAAGTTGAAACATGTGAAGATTAAACTAGGTTATTTGCTCAACATTCAACCTGTTAAGAAACCAAATTTTTTCGAGCCAGAAAAGTATTTTATTTAAAAACGGGCCTTTTCAACAAGTATATTTATCAACAGGGATGCCCGGATCATTTCGTCCGTGATGTTAATAAATATTTTATCACAGGTGGTTACTGATCATGGGGACTGTCGGACTGAGCTTGTTTTTGCTTCCGGGTTGCAGGATAAACCGTGTACCGCGAAAAAAGATTACTGTGCGTACGCGGCCTCTCTTATCCGCGCCTCCTCAAGCCATTTTGGGAGCACGTTGTTTTTGAAGTCTGCTTTCCTTGCGCGGATATCATCCATATCCAGTCCGACAACCTGCTGAGCCTTCTCTTTTGTTGAGAAATCGGGCAATTCAAGAGGTTGCTCAACGCCGTATTTGCTGAATATCCTTGCAAGATGAACTCTGGCTTCCTGTGCTTTGTTTATGGATGTCCCGAGAACCCTGAGTGCTTCAGCAGGTGAATGGAATCCCATGCTGTTTGCTGCAGCTACCCAGTCCCATCTCCACTGTGCATGCCTTATTAACTGAAGCACATCCTGCATTTCATCTTCAGTGGCCCCGGCATCCCAGGCTGCTTTTGCCTCAAGATGAAGCCGGGCAAGGTTTTTTTCAGTAATTCGGCGCAGTTCGCTTATTCTGACTTGCCTGTCATATACATTTTTCCGGAGTGTTTCTTCACTTTCCCTGTGGCATACCTGGCAGGAACCGGAAATATTGTTCAGCGGACTCTGAAGGTGATG
>SLKJ01000148.1 GCA_007134675.1 Bacteroidales bacterium | reverse complement strand
CCGTTGGCATAGATCATAGGGACACCCTGTTTGGCCATATTGAAATGATCTGATCTGTAATAATAGCCTCTTTCTGGATAGGGATTGGGTTTTACCACCCGGTTCTGATCTGCGGCATGACGTTTCAGATAGTCGTCCAGTTCAGAGAATCCGTAACCTACCGCCACAACGTCCCTGGTCGGACCGTAAACATTGAGAGCATCCATGTTTATTCCGGCCACGGTTGTTGCAACAGGAAACAGGGGATTCTCAGAATAGTACCGTGATCCCAGAAGACCGCTCTCTTCTGCGGTAACGGCCATGAATACTATGGAACGTTGAGGGGGCTCACCAGTGCTCATAAAACGTTCAGCAACAGCCATCAGTCCCGCGACACCTGTGGCATTATCAACGGCGCCGTTGTATATGTCAACTCCTGTTTCTGTTTCAACCTTTCCAAGGTGGTCCCAGTGTGCCATATATATGACGGTTTCTTCCGGGTATTTACTACCCTCAATATACCCAATCACATTATTGCAGTCAGAAAAACTGAATTCGTTATCAAACGAAACGGAGACTTCAAGGCCTAGGGGTCTGGCATTAAATCCCTGCTGATGGGCATTCTCCAGGGCCTCTTCAAAATCAAGTCCGGCCATTTCAAATATTTTTTTGGCCGGATCAAGATGGATCCATCCCTCGGCAAGCAGTCGATCATATTCGCCTGATGAAGCAACTCCGTACTGGGTGCCCGACCAGGAGTTACGCACTACTTCCCAGCCATAACTTGCAGGCTCGGTCTGGTGGATTATAAGTGCACCTGCAGCACCCTGCCTTGCAGCTTCCTCAAACTTGTAGGTCCATCGTCCGTAATAGGTCATTGCATTACCTGTAAACATGGTGTCATCACCTGTGGCAAATCCCGGGTCATTGACAAGCACTATTACTGTTTTACCCTCAACATCGAGCCCTGCATAATCATCCCAGCCGTATTCGGGAGCCACAATACCATATCCTGCAAAAACCAGTTCACTGCCTTCAAGGCTTATTGACTCTTCCAGCCTGTAGGTGCCAACCACCATGTCATCAAGGTACTTCAGGGAAATATCTGACCCCTGTCCTGAAATTTTGAGATCAGTAAAGTTACTGCCGGTAATCTCCATAAGCGGCACAGATTGAAGGTATGAGCCGTTATTGGCTGGTTTAAGGCCAATTTCAGTAAATCGCGATTTGATATAGTCAACAGATTTTTCACCTCCCGGAGAGGCAGGGGCCCGGCCTTCAAACTCATCCGAAGCCAGTGTTTCAATATCTGTCTCAATATTTTGTCCGAAAGGCTTGATCTCACTTTCCGGGGCGGTGCAGGCTGCTGCAAAAAGTAAAAGTAAAGCCGGAAAAGATCTCAGATTATTAAAGAAATGATTTTTTTGCATATGATTTTTTAAATTTGATTAGATTTCCTGATTGATATGCAAAGATAATTATAATAGATAAAAATCAGTTAGTTTATACAATGGCAATAGTTTGAAAATGTTAATGTTTAAGAATATTCCTGTTTTTTATTAATGCTGATCTCAGGATCATGCGGAAGGTTTGGTTTTGTCGCGTTTTGCTAAAATTGGGTCAGTCTGTTCGGCTGATAAATTTTAATTTGAGAATTAGAGGTGCTTCCAGATAAAGATCTTAAATAAAACGAAAAAAGCTTCCCATATAATATCAATACAGGAAGCTTTCTGTTTTTCAGTTGTGGTTACTCTACCTCACCTCTCATATTCATGATATCGCGGTCGAACAGATAAAGCGGACCATCCCCCAGCATATTGAGTTTATCAAGAATGTTATTGGCAGAAGCTTCCTCTTCTATCTGCTCGGTAACAAACCATTGAATCCAGTTATGGGTGGTATAATCCTTCTCCTGTTCACATACTGCAACAATTTCATTAATTAATGCAGATACATACTGCTCATGCTCCAGAACCTGTTCAAACATTGGTTTCACCCCGTCATAGTCGGTCGGTGGCTTATCAAATGCCGGAATAATAGCTTTTCCCCCTCTTTCATTAATATAGGCAATGATCTTGAGCATGTGCTCACGTTCTTCTTCAGCCTGTGCATGGAGCCAGTTTGAAATACCTTCATATCCGTTTGTTTCTGCCCATGAGGCCATTGCAAGGTAGAGGTTGGATGAATATCCCTCTTTTTCTACCTGTACGTTGAGTATATCTTCAACTTTTTTGTTTAGCATATTTAAAAATGTTTAATTTGTTAGGATCATAATACAAATAACAAAAAAAAGCCCCTTATTGTTCAGGTCCCGATACAGGAATTTTCAGCTATTTCTGATTACCGGAAAACTAACCGGACAGGAACACACCAGGTGCCATTCTCCGGTAGAATGACTGACAAGGTTACCAGAAATAGTCGACGGTTTAATCCTGACAGAGTGCTTAAAAGCAAATTGCTTTTTTCGGGCAGTGCCTGTCTGTCCTTACCTGCACCTCTTGCTGTCCTCGATATCAGAGCAGGAGATTTCAATACTGAATCTGATTGTTACATATTCCTGATAATTTCATCTCCGAAACCGGAGCAGGAAACCTTTTTGGCGTCAGACATCAGTCTTGCAAAATCATAAGTTACGGTTTTATTCAGTATGGCTTTCTGCAGACCATCCCTTATTTTATCGGCAGCTTCGTTCCATCCCATATATTCCAGCATCATCAGGGCAGAAAGGATAACTGATCCCGGGTTAACCCTGTCCAGACCTGCATACTTTGGTGCAGTGCCGTGGGTAGCTTCAAAAATGGCATGCCCTGTCTCATAATTTATGTTTGCACCGGGTGCGATACCTATACCTCCAACTATCGCTGCAAGCGCATCGGATATGTAGTCGCCGTTGAGGTTCAGTGTTGCTATGACCGAGTATTCAGCCGGCCTGGTAAGTATCTGCTGCAGGAATGCATCGGCAATAACATCCTTGATAATGATTTTTCCTGACCTGACGGCATCTTCCTGTGCTTTCCAGGCTGCATCTTTGCCCGATTTTTCAGCAATCTCGTCATATTGTTTCCATGTAAACACTTTATCTGAAAACTCTCTTTCTGCCAGCTCATAACCCCATTGCTTGAATTGTCCTTCGGTGAATTTCATTATATTTCCCTTATGAACAAGCGTGACGGAATCTTTTTTATGATCTATGGCAAATCTGATTGCCGCCCTTACAAGCCTTTCGGTTCCCTGGCGTGAAACAGGCTTTATCCCGATTGAAGAGGTTTCAGGGAACCGGATACTCTTTACATTCATTTCCCCGGTAAGGAAATCAATCATTTTATTATTTTCGTCCGTTCCTGCAAGCCATTCAATTCCCGCATAGATATCTTCTGAGTTTTCTCGAAAAATGACCATATCTGTTGTCTCAGGGTTCTTTACCGGAGATGGGACCCCCGTGTAGTATTTAACGGGCCGGAGACAGGTATAGAGGTCAAGTATCTGGCGAAGGGCTACATTGAGTGAACGTATCCCGCCTCCCACCGGAGTGGTAAGAGGGCCCTTAATTGCTACCAGGTATTCGGAAATAATATCCAGCGTTTCCTGCGGAAGCCATTCACCGGTAGTTTTGAAAGCTTTTTCCCCGGCAAGGACCTCTTTCCAGGCAATCTTCCTTTTCCCTCTGTAGGCCTTTTCAACTGCTGCATCGACAACTTTAACAGAGGCTGCCCAGATATCAGGGCCTGTTCCGTCACCTTCGATAAAGGGTATAATCGGAATATCGGGTACAATCAGTTGTCCGTTTTCAATGGTTATTTTTTTGCTTTGCATGGTTTTGTATTTACTTATTATTCAAAATCGAGATTAAACTTTTGTTTTAAAATGGCCAGGTCGGGATTTTTTTTGACCATATGCTCGAACTTATCTTCAGGAAGGTAAAGACGGCTGGACTGAAGATTTTCGTTAATGGTAATGCTAATCTCCAGTTTCTGATTCAATTCGCGCCTGAGATGATTTACCAGCTCGGGTTTTATTTTGTTAAGGGCTTCTTTCTGAAGAGGGTTGTTTATTTCAAACTCTATACTGGTCTGGCTGTTTATGGTAGGTTTGTTTGCCAGGAGGGTGTTATAAAGCCTCGGGTGTTTATTCTTTATTTGATTGGCAAACTTTTTCCATTGTTCTGTCAGCTCTTTTTCAGTGAAATCGTCGGTTTCTTCATTTACAGTGAGTGGATCATCCTCATCAACATCCTCGAAGAGATCGGTTGCATTTTCAGTAACCGGACCGGGTATTGTTCCTTTCAGGACATCTTTGATAGATATAGTATTATTACTGTTACTGGCTGGGGATTTTACGGGTTTATCCGACAACTCCAATTTGACAATTTCGCCTGTTTCCGCCTGTTTCTTATTTGATACTGCTGATGCGGTTGATTCAACCGGACCGGACAGGGGAGTTTTGGTTTCAGATTCTGGCTTTTTTTCTTCGGCAGGGGGTTGATCAGGTTTTGTTGTGTTTGCTGCTGGTTCTGCAAGCGCTGCGGTTTCTGAGGGATCTTTTGCCGTGGTTCTTGCAGGATCTTTTGCTGCGGTTTCTGCGGGATCTTTTGCCGTGGTTCTTGCAGGATCTTTTTGTTCTGCTGTTGCCTGAGGATCGTTTGCTGGTTCCTTTTTATCTTTTTTCAGCCTTTCAGCTCCGGGCTCAGATTTTTTTTTTTCACCGGTCGTCAGACCGCATAGCTGCACAAGGCATATCTCTACGTGTAATCGCTGGTTTTTGCTTGACCTGAAAGATATATCACACTGGTTGGTGATGGTAAGGGCATTGAAAATAAATTCATGGGAGCAGATCGCGGACTGGTTCCTGTATTTTTCACGTATGGATGCGCCAACTTCCAGAAGCTGAAGAGTTATTTCATCACGGCAGACGAGAAGGTCACGGAAATGCCTGCTCAGTCCGTTGATAAAATTATGTCCGTCAAATCCGTTTTCCAGAACCTCATTAAATATCATAAGTGAAGCAGGTATGTTCCCGGAAAGAATTGCTTCGTTGAGTTTGAAATAGTAATCGTAGTCCAGCACATTAAGATTATCGATAACATTCTGATAAGTTATCTGACCTGAAGAGAAGCTTACCAGCTGATCGAATATTGAAAGCGCATCACGCATGGCTCCGTCAGCTTTCTGCGCAATTATGTTTAATCCCTCACTTTCGGCCTCAATATTTTCAGCTTTGGCTATACTTTCAAGGTGAGAGACAATATCATCTATTCTTATCCTTTGAAAATCATAGATCTGACACCTGGACAGTATGGTGGGGATAATTTTATGTTTCTCTGTTGTAGCAAGGATAAAGATGGCATGTGCCGGAGGTTCTTCGAGTGTTTTCAAAAATGCATTAAATGCATTGGCTGAAAGCATGTGAACCTCATCTATTATGTAAATGCTGTATTTTGCAATTTGGGGCGGTATTCTTACCTGCTCAATGAGAGTTCTTATATCATCAACTGAGTTGTTTGATGCAGCATCAAGTTCATGAATATTGAATGAACGTGATGAATTGAATGACAGGCATGATTCACATTCATTGCATGCTTCTGTATTGGCAGTTATATTGAGGCAGTTGATTGTCTTTGCAAATATTCTTGCACAGGTAGTCTTACCTACTCCCCTCGGACCACAAAAGAGGTATGCATGAGCAAGCTGCTTGCTTTGTATGGCATTCTTTAGTGTTGTAGTAATGGATGGTTGACCAATAACAGTCTGGAACGTTTCGGGACGGTATTTCCTGGCAGATACAATGTAGTTTTCCATCTTATGATAATGCAGCTTCAGGGCAAAGATAATTAAAAACAAGCGTGTTTATGAATAAATCTTTTTCTATAGTTCCCAAAATTTATTAACAATCCCGGCCCCTTTCACTTGCGTGGAGTTCAGTCGCGTATGCCAGTCCCGGCATGGTAAATCGGTCATTCTATCAGGATCAGTTTACTGAAATAACATCGCCTCTGCTTCGGCCTCTGCCTCTGCTTCGGCCTCCAATTCGATCCCCACTTCGGTCTCCACTTCGGCCTCTGCTTCAATTTCGATTACCCAACCTTTTTTATTTTTGATCACACCGTTTTCCAGAAGCAGGATAATTTTGCCAAGGTATACCGGATGACTATCGGATACAATATGAGGATTACCACCGGCCTGGGCGACAAGAACTGTGTTTACTATTTCTGCCTGTTCAAGCAGATCGTGGGAATGTCCGCCCACAATAACATCTAATTTAGGGTATTTACTGGCAAGCTCATAATCACTTTTTAGTCCGATATGCGTCAAAGCAACAAACATTTCAGCTGAATCCCTGAGTGAAACATAATTGTCGACTGTTTCTGAAACATCAATCTGCCTTATGCCTTCGATTCCTTCATTAACAAGCGACAGACCCAGTACAGCCATATTTCTCCATGTAGATGTTTTGAAAACAACGTAATCACTTACAGGTGGGACAGCGTCAGTTGTAATCTCAATATTTGCAGCCACAAAAGGAAACCTTGCAGAATCAAGGGCATTGCGGGTATAAGGTTCTCTGTAGGCAAAATCATGATTTCCAGGAGTCATCAGATCATAACCCAGATCGTTCATCGTATTGATCATATACAATGCCCTCTCCCCGTACCACTCAGGATCTCTCATCAGGCGTCCGTTAATTATCCATCTCATTGGATGCCGCACAAAAATATCGCCTGCACTGAAAAGGAAAACAGTCTCATACTTTTCCCTGATCCCGTTAACAGCAGCTTTTAATTCGGGAAGGTTGTTAACAGTAAAATGCTTATCATTAGTGTGAAGTATGACTATTTTTTCCGTTACCGGCCATGTGATCTCCAGGTGGCCCCTCTCTGTTCCGGAAGGAACCGGCACACGGCCTGCACCGTCTTCACCACGAACCTCCATCATGTATGACTCTCCTTCAGCGATAACGAATTCAAATGAACCATTTTCACCTGTAATATCTTTAGCATATGCAGATTCAGGAAAGCGTCCTGGATCAGAGAATAACCTCAACTCCAGTCCCCTAACCGGCATCCTTTCATCACAAACAACCGTTCCGGTAAGTTTGACGAAGGTAGTACTATCCTGTTCCAGAGAATAGGTCATGTACTCCGCTTTCGCGGAAAATGACAGCAGGTAGCAGATAGCTATGAATTTAATTACATGAAGGTTTCGTAATTTGGTGTTATTTTGCAGCATGTTTATTTTTACTAACAGGTTTAATTATGTATTGTCAGAGGCTAAAGCATTATGATGTAAGACTAAAAATTAAGCATCTGAAATATTTTGATGCAAAACAATCAATCAGGCACCTGAAATATCCATTGGTAAAACTAACAATTAAGCGCCTGACCTGTTTAATTAATGAGCAAAAAAAACACTGAACCTTTGAATTATAGTTACTAAAAATATTATTATTGTAAAGACATCAATGTGCTGATTTTAAGTGCTAAGTGAATATAATCAATTATTATGACTGAACTGCTTAACTCAAAATTAAAGATGAATCATAAACGAGGTTTTGCAAGCGACAATAATTCAGGAGTCCATCCATCTGTTCTGGCAGCTATGAGCTCTGTAAATGACGGTCATTTTGTGGCTTACGGCGATGATCCCTTCACCGAATCAGCTGTTGGTAAGATAAAGGAGGAGTTCGGCGAAGATATTGAAGTGTTTTTTGTTTTTACCGGTACTGCAGCCAATGTTCTCGGACTTAAAGCCTTAACTGAGAGCTGGAATTCAGTGATTTGTGCCGATACAGCCCATATCCATTGTGATGAGTGCGGAGCCCCGGAGTTCTTTACAGGCTGCAAACTGCTTACAATCAGTACACCTGATGGCAAACTAACACCTGATCTTATCAGCAGGCATATGCATGGATTTGATTTTGAACATCATGCCCAGCCACAGGTGGTTTCGGTAACCCAGGCCACTGAGCTAGGTACTGTCTATACCCCTGCTGAGATAAAGGAAATTTGTGATTATGTTCACAGCATGGGAATGCTGGTTCACATGGACGGGGCAAGAATATGCAACGCTGCTGCTTCTCTTGGTGTTTCTTTAAGTGAAATGACGGCCGGTACAGGCATAGATGTACTCTCTTTCGGGGGCACCAAGAACGGACTGATGTATGGTGAAGCGATTGTTTTTTTTAATCGTTCGCTTTCGCGGAACTTCAAGTATATACGTAAACAGGGAATGCAGCTGGCTTCAAAAATGAGGTATATAGCCGTGCAGTTTGAGGCATTGCTCACGGGCCGGCTATGGTATACCAATGCCCTGCATGCCAACAGAATGGCCCGTCTCCTGGCAGACGAAGTTACCACTATACCGGGAATAAGAATTACACAAAAGGTACAAATAAACGGCGTGTTTGCTGTCGTTCCCACTGAAATTGTTCCTGAACTCCAGAAAGAGTATTTTTTTTATATCTGGAATCCGGAAACATCAGAGGTCCGGTGGATGACTTCATGGGATACCACTGAGGAGGATATAAGGGGGTTTGTCAGTTTGCTGAGAGAAAAAATGGGGTGAGATCTACAGGGTAAGGGTTCGCTGCACCTGACCTGAATATGCCCGGCCCGAAAAGTAACCCCAGAATTAACCCCAGAATTAACCCCGGAATCAAACCAAGGACCAGACCCGGCCCCGGACCAGCCCCCGGATCAGACTAAGCCTGAGACTAAGATGCTCTTTCTCTTGAAATACGGATCACTGAATAAGGTTGTCAGTCATTTATTTTCAGTCATTTTTAAGTAATTTTATTTTGATCTGTTGCATTACTTTTTGTAAATCAGTAGTTTATTGACCAGGTCCTTTCTGCCCATTTTCAGTAATTCTTTCCTTACTCTGTCCCTGTACTCCTTTTTATACCAGAAGAAAAACTGCTGTTGAGTCTGTTTTTCCCTCCTGGTCCTTGCAACGCTTACCTTTTCCATGGTATATGGGTTTAAGCCGGTGTAGAAGATCACTGTAGCCAGTGTCATGGGGGTGGGGGTGAAGTCCTGCACCTGCTCGGGCCTGATGTTCATCTGTTTGGTCAGCAGGGCCAGCTCCGCCATCTCAGCATTAGTACACCCGGGATGAGAGGAAATGAAATAGGGTATAAGTTGCTGGTTAAGTCCTTCTTCCCTGTTTATCTGGTCGTACAATTTCTGCATTTTCCTGTAGAGGCTGAACGAGGGCTTCCTCATAAGCTTCAGCAGATTCTGATCAGAATGTTCGGGAGCCACTTTAAGCCTTCCCGAGACATGGTGTTTGATGAGTTCCCTTGCATAATCGCGGTAGCTCTGCTGATCGATCCGCTCAAGGAAGAGGTCGTACCTGATGCCCGAACTCACGAAGGCCTTTTTGATGCCTGGCATGCTGCGCACCTTCCTGTAGAGGCTAAGCAGGGGTTGGGGACTGGTTTCCAGGTTGGGACAGACAACCGGGAAGATGCAGGAGGGTTTTCTGCACCGGCCGCATACCTTCATATCCTTGCCCTGCATTCTGTACATATTGGCTGAAGGTCCTCCGAGATCGGAAATATATCCCTTAAAATCAGGCATTCTCTTAACAGCTTGTACCTCGTTAAGGATAGATTTTTCAGACCGGCTTGATACAAACTTGCCCTGGTGCGCCGATATAGTACAGAAGCTGCAGCCACCAAAACAGCCTCTGTGGAGTGTTATTGAGTGTTTGATCATCTCATAGGCCGGGATGGGACTTTTGTTTCGATACCGTGGATGCGGCAGCCGTGTGAACGGCAGATTATATATCTGATCCAATTCCTTTTCGTCCGGAGGTGAAAATGGAGGATTGACCACCACGGTACGGTCTCCGACTGGCTGAACTATGACAGCCGCCTGAAACTTGTTTGATTCCTCCTCAACCATCCTGAAATTTAGCGCATACTTCTTCTTATCATCTAAACACTCCTCGTGGGAATAAAGCTTAACTAAATCGGGGGGACTTTTTTTGCTGCTGACTCCAGAATTCCTTTCCCCGGCTTTACCCCGGTCATAGTCACCATTAATATTGCCATCTACTATGCCTGCCGGTTTCCTTTCGCCACCATAACCACTTCCAACGTCCAATTTCTTTTCATAGCTTATACCAGTGCTTACACCCTCTGTCCCTCCCTGTTCACTGCTGTAACCATAACCACTTTCACTGGCAGCTTTCCACTCCCTGCTAGCTTTCCACTCCCTGCCAGCGAGAAAGGCGGTCTGCTGTATATTCTGAAGGTTAGTGACCGGTACCCCCCTGTCCATGAGTCTTGCAATCTCGGCTATAGTCTTTTCGCCCATTCCGTATACCAGAAGATCGGCCCCGCTTTCAACCAGGATAGAGGGTCTGAGCCTGTCAACCCAATAGTCATAGTGGGTGAACCGGCGCATCGAAGCCTCAACCCCTCCGATAATGACTGGGGTATCAGGATAAAGTTGTTTGAGTATCCGGGTATAAACAATGGTGGGATAATCCGGTCTTTGGCCGGCCCTTCCGCCCGATGTGTAAGCATCATCAGACCTTAGACGTTTGTTGGCAGTATAGTGGTTTACCATTGAATCCATCGCTCCGGCCGACACACCGAAAAAGAGTCGGGGATTGCCCAGCTTTCTGAAGTCTCTTAGATCATCCCTCCAGTTTGGCTGTGGCACAACTGCCACACGAAGGTTCATTTTTTCAATTATCCTGGCTAGAACAGCAATACCGAATGAGGGATGGTCAATATATGCATCGCCGGAAAACAGGATCACGTCCAGTGTATCCCAGCCTCTTGCCAAGACCTCTTTTCTGGTTGTGGGCAGCCAGGCTTCTGCATTTGGTAAATCTTTACTGACGACGGGGTTATTTCCCATTGATCTTTCCGACATAAAACCGGGTTATCTTTCCGACATAAAACCGGGTTATCTTTCCGACATAAAACCGGGTTATCTTTCCGACATAAAACCGGGTTAT
>SLKJ01000173.1 GCA_007134675.1 Bacteroidales bacterium | reverse complement strand
TTTGACTGATTTTATCAACGGCTTTATCTGCCTCATCCATGACCCGGTCAACTGCATCTATGGGAACAGACCCCGGAAGGTCAAGCTTATCCTCAAGATAGCTTCTGTACTTTTCCACTATCAAGGCTTCATGGTTCTTAAGCTCCTCAATTTTATTATCAATAAGAGTCCCGGAGGACTCTTTTATCATGAACTTTCTTCCCGCAAAAACCAGGATTCCGGCAAGCACAAGTGCTCCTCCAAGCACGGGAAGCGAATAATAAAATGCCGGGACGGAGGATATTAAAAAGACCAAAGACAAAATTATCGCAGCATTAACTGTATTTATACCGCCTTCTCGGGAACTGAGGGTATGGGCATGAGCTTCTGCAGCGATCTTTTTCTCCCTTAGCGCCTCCAGTTCCTGTCTGAAGGAGCGTATGGCAGCTTTATGAATTTCAGTTCCCCTAAGGCGAAGCAGATCATCCTCCTTCCAGACCGGATTTATACCGGCAAGCGCTTCCTTAACCTGACCGGCAAGCTCCTTTCTCTCAAGCTCATCCTGGTTATAGTCACGCAGTGTATTCAGGTAACCGCTCAGGTTGGTCCTGAGGTATTCTACTTTACCCGCTTCATCCAGAATGTCACGGTTATAAAAGATTGAGCCGGCAAGATCTTTCATCTCTCCGATACCCTTTTCCCCGGCGCTGCCATTGTTTATTTCCTGCAGCCTTTCCTGCAGATCCTGTCTTTTGCCCTCGAGCAGCTCCATTTTTTGCGGTCCTTCATCAGGATAATCACGAAGGGCGGGCAATTCATTCAGCTCTTTATCCGTGGCAGTGATCCTGACAAAACTGTCATAGCATTTCAGATAATTGTCAAGCCTGGTTTTTTCGATGGACTTTTCCCTGGCCAGCTTCTCCAGTCCGGCAGTTTCCCCAGCGAGTCTCTCAAGTTCCCCGGAAAGCTCCCTGTGTTTTGGAAGAAGACCGCGTAATGCAGCAATTTCGGACTTCCTCTCTCCTATCTCCTTTAAAATATCCGGTATTACCCTGTTCCTGGCGGCACCTTTATGGATTTTATTGATTCGTTTTCTGATATCCGACTCGATTTCAGCCAGTGAGATATTACCAAGTCCCATTCCCACGCTGAATATCTTGTCCTCCACCCCTGAATCGGTCAGCGAACCCAGGTTTACCAGCTCATCAAGAGTAAATGCATACACGTTGTTGTAAAGCGAGGGAGAAGCATTTCCCAGCAGCTGGAGCAGATCGCCTTCGTTATTGTATTCCCTGCTTGAAAAGAACAGGTTAATATTCCCACTCCCCTTTCTGTCTATTGTAATTTCATTCCCGGATGCGAGTAATGCCTTGATTTTCCCACCGTGTGCACCTCCTCTGATGGGTGACATTCTATTTTCCTTAAACCTGGGGTAACCAAAAAGGGTGTATCTCAGGAACTTTAGAAGTGTTGTTTTCCCGGCCTCATTTTTTCCAAGTATGATATTCAATCCCTTACGGAAGTTATCGATTGAAAAATCGTTGTAAATGCCAAACCCGTCAATATGGATCTCTTTAATTATCATCCTGCATTTTAAATCTGTTATTAACCGACCTCCCCAGGTTCAGGAGCCGTCACCACCCTCACTGTCATCCACCAGCCTGTCCAGAAGCATCCATTTTGCTTTCTCCAGTATCTCCTGCTTTTCAATTTCTAAAAAATGATCGATCTCCCTGAAGATTCTCGCTGCAGGCAACTCATTCTCCAGCTTATCAGTAAGTTCAGATAGAAGATCACCATCCTTCTCATATCTCTCAATATTTTTAATCATTCCGGCAATAAAATCAGATCCCTGTCCTATATTGTCAGGATCGAGGGGCATACCGGTCTTCACCTCTACAGAGCCAATCCACGAAAAAGGTTCCATATCCATTTGCCCGATGTTCAGCTCCTCCACCAGTTGCTTGGCCTCCCCCGGCCTGTTTAACAATTTATGCAGCTCTGTCCTGCCTGTAAGTAAAATTCTAAGGATAAAACCTGAATTCCTGTCAGAAGCGGCCATAGTATCGATGGCCTCAACAATAAGGTCGGTTAAAAGGGAAATATTATTTTTGCCTGTAAGGTCAATCTCCAGTTCTTCAAACCTTACATGCTGAACCGGTACGAACTTAACAAGGGGTTTTCTGCCTGGTTCCAGTTCAACCATGCAACACCCTTTCTGACCTGTCTCCCCGAAATCCCTGCCCTGGGGATTACCGGGATAAACCACGGCAGGATTTTCATTTAGGATACGGCCTTTATGTACATGGCCCAGTGCCCAGTAATCAAAAGGCCTTTCTATAAGATCACTTAAACTGAATGGCGCATACCTTTCATCCCTCCCGACAACATCTGCCATACCGTGAAGCATAGCTATTGAAAAAGGTGCAGGATCCGGACTCTTAATATAGAGAGGTGCAAGATTATCTGTTATGTAACTGCCCTGATAGCTTATACCATATATATCGGCAATTGCCTCTCCGTTGCGGCGGTAAGTCATCTTTTCCACACCAGCTGAGCCGAAGCGAAAAACCCCGGGAGGAATGGAAAAGCTCCTGTCCCAGGCACCAAGATGGTCATGATTTCCGCATATAAAATATGCAGGTATATTATTTTCTGACAAACGCTTCAATTCGGCCAAAAATCTCAGCTGGGCCGACAGGCTCATAATTTCGCTGTCGAAGATGTCTCCGGCAATCAAAAGAAAATCAACCTTTTCGTAAATTGACAGATCAATTATATTCCTGAAACTCCTGTAGGT
>SLKJ01000126.1 GCA_007134675.1 Bacteroidales bacterium | reverse complement strand
TGATGCTTAAATTACAACGTATTGGTTGTCACAATATAAATGTTGTTACACCAACACATTATGCACCTCATATTCTTTTAGCTCTTGACAGGGCGGCATCTTCCGGATTGAATCTTCCGGTAGCCTATAATACAAGTGGCTGGGAAAATCATGATATTCTTCAGTTGCTTGATGGAGTTATTGATATATACCTTGCTGATTTTAAATATTTTAATTCTGAAATGGCAGATAAATATTCACCTGGTGCAGATACATATCCTGAAGTGACAAAAAAGGCAATTGTTGAAATGAACCGACAGGTGGGGGTTGCCGATCCCCGCGCAAATAATGGGATACTTCAGAAAGGACTGATAATACGGCACCTTGTAATGCCAAATGATGTAGGCGGAACCGAGGACCTCGTAAGGTGGATATCCGAAAACCTGCCCCGGGACACCTATGTTAACCTCATGTCTCAATACCGGCCAATGTTCAAAGCCCATGATTATCCTGAAATTTCGCGCAGATTAAGGGTTAGAGAGTACCGGAATGCTGTAAATGCTGCCCGGGACGCCGGTCTTACAAATCTTGATATTCAGGGCGTTTGATACATCCTGTGGTAACAAACACAATATCTTATCTGTTTATATATTCGTTAAATTTGATTAATTTGCAGGTATTTAATGCGTGGTCACAATTCTGTTCTGATGATCCTGATTAGGAAAGCTCTGCCTGCCGATGCACAATTAATTTCAAGTTTCCAGGTTAAGATGGCCATGGAAACAGAAAATATTTCACTTCAACCTGATGTGGTTCGTGAAGGGGTTGACGCTGTAGTTAAGGATCCTGTAAAAGGGTGTTACTATATTGCTCAAATTGAGAACACAATTGCAGGAAGCCTTCTTGTAACATATGAGTGGAGTGACTGGCGAAATGGATGGATATTATGGATTCAATCAGTTTATGTTTTGCCTGAATTTCGTAAAACAGGGATATTCAAGCACTTGTACAATCATGTTAAACAAATGGTTGAACAAGATCCAGCAATGTTTGGTATCAGACTGTATGTTGATAAAACAAATAATAACGCTATAAAAACATATACACGATCAGGAATGAACGGTAATCACTACAGGTTATTTGAATGGATGAGCAGTAATCAGGATTGAAATCTGTAGTAGCGAATGATTTTGAAAGTATGCTAATATTCTGGATAATTGGCTTTATCCTGGCAGGGGCTTATATTTTCTGGATCGGACTTTTTTTTTATGGCTGGACCAGAACTCCCTGCCGTTCGGGGTATTCAAAAAATTACAGGACTAACGTTTCTATCCTGATTCCTGTAAGAAATGAAGAGGCCTCTCTTATTCGGTTATTAGGTTCCTTGACAGATCAGGACTACCCGCAAAATTTAATTGAAATTATAATTATTGATGATCATTCCACCGACCTTACCTCTGACGTTGCGAAATATTATAAATGGAGACACGGGAATATCCGGTATATAAAACTAGATGATGAGGTTGAAGGGAAGAAAGCTGCTTTAGGTCAAGGAGTAATAGCTTCCCGGTTTCCCGTGATTCTTACCACTGATGCTGATTGTATACCTTCCCGGCAATGGGTGAAAAGCATGGTCGAATGTTTTGATAATACAGGTGCTGATCTTCTTGCCGGTCCGGTCATAATAGAAACAGGCAGAGGATTTTTCGACAAATTTCAACGTCTTGAATATTTCAGTCTCCTTGGTTCATCAGCCGGATCTCTGAATACGGGCCATCCTGTAATGTGCAGTTCAGCAAACCTTGGCTTTCGTCGTGACGCATATGATTTGGTCAGTCAACAAAATAAGCAAAAAATATCTTCGGGTGATGATGTTTTTATGCTGCTCGCAATGCATAAGAGAGGGGTTAAAAATCTCATGTTTTTAAAAAACCATAAAGCAATAGTAAGGACAAAGGCTGAACCGGGTTTGGATGACTTCATAAATCAGCGTAAAAGATGGGCCTCCAAAAGCAGGCACTATAACAGCGCGGCATCAGTTTTTACGGCATTACTGGTTTTTTTGATTAATTTCTACGTGGTTGCATGCCTTTTTGCCGGATTGTTTGTTTTTCCTTTTGTTCAAATTGCTGGTTTGTTGTTAATTTCCAAGTCGATCATAGATTTTCCATTTCTCTGGTCTGTAACTAATTATTTCGGAGAGAGAAAGATCATGAAATATTTTCCTATAATACAGATTCTTTATATATTTTATATTAGTTTTACTGCAATAGCTGCTTTTACAAGCATATCTGACTGGAAGGGCAGAATTGTAAAGAATTAGCAGTTAGTCGCCTAACATTTAAATATTTGAATTTATGGACATTCCACGTGGAACTAATTCTGAAGGAAACTCCAACCACACTTTATCCGGTTTAATAAAGGCTGCTTTTATTATTATCACTTTGTTTTCCTTGATTATTCTTCAGTCTATATCAGCCCAGAAATATGAATCTGACTGGGCCTCTATAGACAGTAGGCCTGTACCTGAATGGTTTGAAGATGCAAAATTCGGAATATTTATTCACTGGGGACTATATTCGGTTCCTGCATGGGGCCCTACAGACGGCGGTATATATGAAAAATATGCTGAATGGTACTGGTGGCGAATGATGTTGCCTGAAACAGTTACGGGAAAAAAATTTCGCGAATTTCATGACAAAACTTACGGACCGGGATTTCATTATCAGGATTTTGCCGGCAAATTTAAAGCTGAAATGTTTGATCCTGATGAATGGGCCGGAATTTTCAAAGATGCCGGTG
>SLKJ01000156.1 GCA_007134675.1 Bacteroidales bacterium | reverse complement strand
TGATAACATGAATATGCATTCTGGATTCTTCGCGGGAAAAGAAGAAAAAACGATAGTTTTTATATCTGAAAACTGTTGGACTCATAAACTATGGCCTGTTCTTTAGAACTGTATGTTATGGTTAAATATTTTACAATATAATGAAAATAGGGAACAATGACTCAGAAATACGTAACGGAATTGGTTCATTGCAATAGATCCGGTGCAACCGGAAGGAACCCGGTTGAAGCTTTGAGGTATGAATGAATTTTCACAATATAATTACTATATACCATGATACAGAAGATCAAAAACCTTTACCAGCTTGCCGGGAAAAACAAGGCAACACTTGCAACCAATATAATTGGATTGTCTATCGGACTGGCCACAACCATATTGCTGGTGGCCTTTATCATGCACGAATGGAGCTTTGATCGCCATTTTTCCAGGTCGGGTGATATTTACCGGCTTCACACGATATGGAAGGATGGCGACAGCGAATCGGTCGAGCCCATCAACCTGAGAATGGCTTATACTGAAATACCTCAAATCGTACCGGGTATCGAATCTGCCGTTCAGATATACAGGGGCTGGAATATTGAGCTTCTTTATAATAATAACCGCTATCCCGGCAATAATTGGCTATATGTTGATTCAACCTTCTTCAGAATCTTTGATCTCGATGTTATTGATGGTTCTGCCGAACATGCCCTGAACGATCCTAATTCGGTGGTGCTGACCGAAGAACTGGCGGGTATAATTTTCGGGAACAATACAGCAGTGGGGCAGATACTGGAGATGGATAACAGGAGCTTCACTGTTACAGCGGTTACTGCTAATATTCCTGAGAATACCCATTTTTCATTTGATTTTCTGGTGCCGATGAGCAGCCTTTCATACCTGCACCAGCTGGGGGGGCTGGAGTTCTTTACCTATTACCTTTTTGAACAGGGAGCCGATGCCGATGCAGTGGCTGATGCAATTGGCCAGGCAAACAATGAAATGCTGACAGAGAGATTCAGCATGTTTGTCAGCTACGAGTTTTCCTCAGAAGTTGTGCCGCTCACCCGGCTGCACCTCTTTTCATCGGCTTCTTATGGACTGGGACAGATTGGTAGCATCAATACCGTTATTCTTGTGGGTGCCATTGCCGTTCTTGTCATGTTTCTGGCACTTACCAATTTTGTAAACCTGTTTGTAATTGAGGGTGAACAGCGGGCAAAAGAGATAGGCATCAGGAAAGTTAACGGTGCACGCAAAAGTGATATCATCAGGCAGTTTTTTGCCGAAACGACCTTTATCGTGGCAATATCTTTCCTGATCGGACTGGTTTTGGCTGCTCTGCTTTTACCGCAATTCGGCGAGCTGATGAGGCGGACTTTCCCCGACAATCTTCTCATGTCGCCGCTGCTGATTGCGGCACTGGCCGGCATATTTATATTAACTGTTCTTCTTTCAGGCAGTTACCCGGCTTTTTACCTGAGCAGGCTAAGGCCTGCCGCCATCCTGAAGCCGCATGAAGGTGGGGTGGGCCGCAGGAGAGTGGTCATGAACCTGGCAGGGGGGATGCAGCTAATAATTACACTGGTGCTGCTCAATTACCTTTTCGGCATTACCAACCAGTTAACTTACATGCAAAACCTGCCTCCCGGACTGAACCCCGAGGGACTTGTGAATATCTACAACCTGAATGACAACATGAAAAGGCAATACCCGGAAATCAGGGAGCAACTGCTTACCATACCCGAAGTGGAAGGTGTTTCTGCCGCAGCCCACACCATTGGGTTCGGTGGCAGCGGACAGGGGATAAGACTGCTGGAAAGTCCGGCAGACAACATTCTTACAATCAACGAATACCGGGTTCAGCCCGGCCTGTGCAGTTTGCTGGAGCTGGAACTGAAGGAGGGCAGGTTCTTTAATCCTGAGCTTGCAACCGACAGGCAAAGCGTTATACTGAACGAGGCGGCAGAGAGAATGCTTGGACTGAGTTCGGCCGTGGGAAGGCAGGTTGTGATGTTCCAGAATCCCCTTGAGGTGATCGGTGTGGTAAAGGATTTCCACTATTCATCTGCTGCAAATGAAATTCAACCCCTGGTGTTCACTGCATATTCGGAGAATATCAGCAACTTCCTGGTAAGGCTGGCGGCTACCGCCTACACCAGGCCGGCAATGGAGAAGATTGAGCAGACACTTAGGTCATTTGCTGAGGGGTACATTATAAGCACCAGGTATACCTCTGATATTTACCGAAACTTCTATGCAGCTGAGCAGAGGCTCGGCAGGATCATCAGGGTGAGTGCCACTATTGCGGTTGTGATCGTTATGATGGGCATATTCATGCTTGTGTCGCATACCATCTCAAGGAGAACCAAGGAGATAGGTATCCGCAAGGTCCTTGGCGGGTCAACCTCGCGAATGATCGCCATTCTTTACTACAGCTCACTGAAGTGGATTGCCATAGCCTCAGCTGTTGCCATCCCGGTGAGCTACTTTTTGCTGGACAGATGGCTGAGGGATTATGCAGTAAAGGCTCCGCTGAGCTGGTGGCTTTTTGTTCTTGGTGTGGCTATCGTGCTTGCCCTGCAAACGGTCATCACCATATGGCAAACCTGGAGCATTGCGCGACGCAACCCTGTTGAATCGCTCAGGTATGAGTAAAGGGCAGGGGCCCGCCGGCCGCATCGGCTACTACAAAAGTGCTGCCTCCCACGAATATAAGGTCATCGGGTCCGGCAGCGGCAAGGGCTGCTGAAACGGCATCGGGTACTGTCCGGAATGCTTTACCTGAAAGGCCTGTTGCAAGTGCCCTGCTTCGCAGCTCAACGGCATCGAGCGATCTTGGTATGGATGCCATGGTAAAGTAGCAGGTGGCACTGGCCGGCAGAATGCGAAGAATCTCTCCCGTATTCTTGTCGTTAACAAATCCCAGTACCATGTGCAGATGCCTGTGGGGTGTTGCCCTGATCTGGCCGAGCACGGCTTCTATTCCGTCAGCATTGTGGGCGGTGTCGTACACTACCAGCGGGTTGCTGCCTGCAACCTGCCAGCGCCCCTTCAGTCCGGTAGCCGTGACAACCTGCCTCATGCCATTATATACTGCATCGCGGCTGATTTTTATGCTCTTTTCCCTGAGAACATCAATGGTATGCAGGACCGTGACCACATTCTTCTGCTGGTAGAAACCCAGCAGGTCGGTTTCCAGGTTATTCCAGCCTGCTTTTATGTTAAGCGACTGCAACCCCTCTGTGGTGTGCGTGGCAAATCCGATGGTGTATTTTTCGGAAGCAAAGCTGATCGCTGAGTTGAGTCCGGCAGCCCGTTCTTCGAAGATTGAAGTTGTTTCCGGTTGTTTCTCCCCTATAACCACGGGGACACCCTTCTTGATAATTCCTGCCTTCTCCCTGGCGATCTCCTGCAGGCTGCCTCCCAGGAATTCGGTATGATCCAGCCCGATGTTAGTAATTACTGAAACCAGAGGGGTAATGATATTTGTTGAGTCAAGCCTGCCTCCCATGCCTGTCTCTATAACTGCTATGTCAACCTTTTCTGAAGCAAAGCAGTTAAATGCCATTGCCACGGTCATTTCAAAAAATGAGGGTCTCAGCTTTTCGAAAAGCGTGCGGTGGCTGCCGGTGAAGCTTGTCACGAAGTTCTTTCTGACGGGTTTCCCATTGATCCTTATCCTTTCCCTGAAATCGGTCAGGTGGGGCGATGTGTAGAGCCCGGTTTTGTAGCCGGCCGACTGCAGAACCGATGCGATCATGTGAGATACTGACCCTTTACCGTTAGTTCCGGCAATATGTACAGATCTGAAGCGCTTATGCGGGTTACCGGAATAGTTGTCAAGTGCGATTGTTGTTTTCAGGTCGGCTTTGTATGCAGCCTTACCTATGCGCTGGTACATCGGCAGGCGGCTGAAAAGGTACTCAAGGGTTTCTTCGTAGTTCATTGTTTTTTTAACAGCGGATATTAAGTTCAGGTTTAAAGCTACCTCAGGGTCTTCCAATATTAGCCATAATTGGTCTGGTCTCCGGAGAATGATTTACATAGCTTCCATTATTCTCTGATCTGCCATCCGTTTATGTGAATCCGGTCCCGGTTGAACCTGTTCGGCACTTTTTTATCCTCGGCGGGATATCCAAGGGCAATAAGCGATAAAGGCTGAATATTCGGCGGTAGTGAGAATATGGTCCTTATCGCATTTATCCTCTCTGTTCGTGGATAGACGCCGAGCCACACGCTGCCCAGTCCCTCGTTATGGGCTGCAAGTAAAATATTCTGTGTTGCAGCCGAACAATCTACCGGCCAGTAACCATGGCTCAGTTCCAGGTCAGTATCACCGCATACAAGAATAGCAAGAGGAGCCTCCCTGAGCATTGATGCATATGGATGGGCCTTCATAAGTTTTTCTTTAAGCTCTTGCCGGGTCACCAGAATGAAATGCCACGGCTGCTGGTTCCTGGCAGAAGGGGCATACATACCGGCTTCAATGATCTTTTCTGTCAAATCATCCGGTATTTCCCTGTTTTTGAATTTTCTAATGCTTCTGCGGGTTTTTATTGCTTCGAAAGTATCCATAAAGTTAATATTTTTCGTGTCTGGTTCATAAAATATCAGGTCAGGTCCTGTGATGTTTTCGCAGACAAATTTAAGACTTATTTAAAAAGCTTTACGCAGACAAAAACCATTTTATTTGTGTATTTTTGAGTCCACCGAAATACTTCATTTCAGGAAAGACTATTGTAACCTTTGGACAATTAACGTCAGACAATAAATGGGGAATACTAAAAAAACATTTGTCCTTGATACTAACGTTCTGCTACACGACTATAAATGCATCTTTCGCTTTCAGGATAATGACCTTGTAATACCGATCGTGGTTCTGGAGGAGCTGGATAAACTTAAAAGAGGCAATGACCTTATAAATTATCATGCAAGAGAATTTACCCGTGAGCTGGACAGGCTATCCGGCGACCATCTTTTTAATGGTGGGATAAAGCTGGGGCGTGGTCTTGGCAAGCTTTCCATTGAAACGGGAAAACCTTTTTCAGAAGAGATGTGTGAATCTTTTCCTGAGAAAACAGCCGATCACAGAATACTGGCCATAACAGATCATTTAAGAAATAAGTATAAAAGACGCCTGGTAATTTTGATATCAAAGGATATCAATCTCAGGATGAAGGCAAAATCACTTGGTATCCTGTCCCAGGATTATGAATCCGACAAGGTTGCAAACCTTGAGTCAATGGATAAAGCTGTTGAGATGCACGAGAATTTTGATGATACTCTCATATCCAGATTATATGATGAGCCTGATGGTGTTCCGGTAGATGCTTTTAATCTCAAACCTGCACCTCATCAGTATTTTATTTTCAGAAGCCCCAGAGCTTCTGTGCTTGCGCATTTTGATCCTGACAGGGAAGTCATTGACCGTGTTGAGAAGTACCGGGTATATGGTATTGACCCGAGGAATGCCGAGCAGACTTTTTCGATTGATGCTCTTGTAAGGCCCGAGATTCAGCTTATTTCCCTTACGGGGAAGGCAGGGACCGGTAAAACACTTCTTGCACTGGCTGCCGCACTCCACCAGGAAAACAGGTACAAGCAGATACTTCTGGCACGCCCTATAGTGCCTCTTGCCAACCGGGATATAGGATTTCTTCCGGGTGATGTGAATGAAAAAATAGGGCCTTATATGCAACCCCTTTTTGATAATTTATCGGTGATAAAGAATAAATTTAAATCTCACAGCAAGGAACTGGAGAAGGTAGAAGAGATGGAAAGAATGGAGAGGCTTGTAATAACCCCGCTTGCCTATATACGCGGAAGAAGCCTGTCAGATGTTTTTTTTATTGTTGATGAGGCTCAAAATCTCACACCTCATGAAGTAAAGACAATTATTACCCGGGCAGGTGAAAATACGAAGATAGTTTTTACGGGAGATATTCACCAGATTGACTCTCCATATCTTGATATGAAATCTAACGGCTTGAGCTATATGACAGATAAGATGAAGGGACAGGATCTGTTTGCACACGTCAATCTGGTAAAAGGTGAAAGGAGCTATCTATCGGAACTGGCAAGTAACTTACTTTAAATTATTATGGCATCGGAAAAAATACTCTACATAGGACGTCATGCTAAATCCTCATGGGATTTCCCGGGAAGGTCCGATATTGACAGGCCCCTGGCTGAACGGGGTATAGGAAATGCCTATGATATGGCACAGAGAATGAAGAAAAGAGGGGATAAACCCCGGTTAATAATATCAAGTCCTGCCAACAGGGCACTCCATACCGCAATAATCTTTGCCAGAGAGCTGAAAATACCCTTTTCATACCTTTCGGTAAATGAAGACCTTTACATGGCAGGTGAGGATTCTATATTTCACATAATCGCCGGTACTGATGATAACGTGCCTTCTGTTATGATATTTGGTCATAATCCCGACTTTACCTGTTTTGCCAACAACTTCCTGAATGACCAGATTTACAATATTCCTACCTGCGGGGTTGTCAGGCTTACTTTTAATGTGTCACGATGGGAGAATATTCACAGGGGGAAGCTTGTGGACCATTTTTTTGATTTTCCGAAAAAGAACAAGTAAATGCCGGGATAAATCAACTGCAAATATTCAATGTCAAAGCAGAGAAAAATAATCAACCGGGAGATAAGCTGGCTTTCTTTTAATCACAGGGTTTTGCAGGAAGCTGCCGACACTTCCTTACCATTAATGGAGAGGATAAAATTTCTTGGAATTTTTTCCAATAACCTTGATGAATTCTTTAAGGTAAGGGTGGCCACTGTTAAGCGCATGATGGATTATGACCGCAATGTAAGCCGTGACATGAGGAAAGAGATAGGAGACAAACCAAAAAATGTACTGAAGCAGATACAGAAAACGGTAATTGATCATCAGTCGCAATTCCAGCAGATCTACCAGAATATAATAAAAGAGCTTGAGAAGGAGAATATTATTATTATCAATGAAAAACAGCTTAATTCATCACAACAGGGTTTTGTAAAGGGATATTTTGAAGAGGAGGTTAAGCCTTTACTGTCGGTTATAATGCTGCATAATGTCAACAGTTTCCCCTATCTGAAAGATAAGGCAATCTATCTTGCCACTAAACTGACAAATACCGATAAATATGACGAAACCGAATATGCCCTTATTGAAATTCCCGGTAATGTTCCCCGGTTTCTTGTTCTTCCTTCCAGGGGAGAAAAGAAATTCCTGATCATACTGGATGATGTAATCAGGTTCTGTCTTAATGATGTTTTCAGCATATTTAATTTCAATAAATTTGAAGCATACACTATAAAGATCACCCGTGATGCCGAGCTTGACGTGGACAATGATTTGTCCCAGAGTTTTATAGAGAAAATATCAAAAAGCGTAAGCAGGCGCAATAAGGGCCAGCCGGTCAGGCTGGTTTATGACCGGTCGGTTCCTGCCGATATGATTAATTATATTACCAGGGAAATGGAGCTGGATGATGATGATAATTTTATTCCTGGAGGAAGGTACCATAATTTCAAGGATTTTATGGATTTTCCTGATTTCAGCATGCCTCACCTTGTCAACTCCCCTCACACTCCCCTTCCTCACTGGAGAATAAAACCAGATAGCAGTATATTTAATGTCATTGCCAGGAAAGACCTGCTGCTGCACTATCCTTATCAGAGGTTTATGGATATGATCAACTGGCTCAGGGAGGCTGCAATTGATCCAAAGGTGGTTTACATAAAGATCACTCTCTACCGTGTTGCTAAAAATTCAAAGGTCATTAATGCGCTGATCAATGCTGCCAGAAATGGTAAACAGGTCACTGTCATTATTGAATTACAGGCAAGGTTTGATGAAAAGGCCAACATATACTGGTCCCGCAAGATGGAGGAGGCTGGTGTAAAGGTTCTGTTTGGGATTCGGGGACTAAAGGTGCATTGCAAGCTTATATTGATAGGCCGTCGTGAAGGCAGGACCATAGTTAATTATGCAGGCGTCAGCACCGGGAACTTTCACGAAGGCAATGCAAAAGTTTACTCAGATACCACACTTCTTACAAAGGATAATAAAATATCTTCAGAAGTAAAAAAGGTGTTCCTTTTCTTTGATAATACCTTCAAGAATTTTTCATACAAATCCTTTCTGCTTTCGCCAAACTATGCACGCCGGCGCTTGATGAGCCTGATAGACAATGAGATTAAGAATAAGGAGATGGACAGGGATGCATGGATAATTATTAAGACAAACAGTCTGGTGGACAAGGATATGATAAAGAAGTTATATCAGGCGAGTAATGCAGGTGTCAGAATACGATTGATCATCAGGGGCATCTGCTCCCTTATTCCGGGTGAACCGGGACTTAGTGAAAATATTGAGGCTGTCAGCATTGTTGATTCATTTCTTGAGCATTCAAGAATCTTCGTCTTTTGTAATAATAACAGGGATCTCTATTATATATCTTCGGCCGACTGGATGTCGAGAAATCTTGATCACAGGATTGAGGTTACATGTCCTGTATACGATGCAGACCTCCAGGATGAACTGAAAACGCAGATTGAATTGCAGTGGAAGGACAATGTAAAGGCAAGGATATTGAACAGGGAGCAGAACAATGTCTATAAAAGAAATGACAAAAGGCCTCCGGTCCGTTCGCAGGTTGAGTTTTATAATTACCTGAAACAAAAATCAACTAAATAAAATAATAGTTTTGAAGTTATTAAAATTTGCAGCAATAGATATCGGTTCCAATGCTGTCCGGTTGTTGTTCATGAATGTTATTGAAGATAACAATGAGGTCCATTTCAGGAAATCAGAACTTGTCAGGATGCCTGTGAGGCTTGGCGAAGATGCCTTCTATGGTGAAAGGATAATAGGTCAGGATAAGATTGAAAAACTGATGCATACCATTTCAGCTTTCAGGCATCTTTTGATAGTACAGGATGTTGTAAGCTACAGGGCATGTGCCACCTCCGCAATGCGGGAGGCTGCCAACTCAGACAGTATTGTTGAATATATTAAGGATCGTACAGGCATATCAATTGAAATTATTGACGGTCAACAGGAAGCTGAACTTATTTACTCCAACCGGATTGTAGAGATGATAAACAGGGAACAATCATATCTTTATGTTGACGTTGGTGGAGGGAGCACGGAAATAACCCTGTTTTCGAAAAGGAAGGTTATTACCTCGGGATCTTTTAATATCGGGACTATTCGCTTTCTGAACGGTGAAGTTACTTATAACGAGTATCTGAGAATGGAGCAATACCTTAAAGGGGTTACTGTTAAATATAAACCTCTGGAACTGATCGGTTCAGGAGGAAATATAAACAAGATATTCCGGCTTTCGGGTAAAAAGGAGGGTGCTCCCCTGACATTTAAAAAACTAAAGGATATATATGATTTCATAGATTCATTTACGATAGAAGAACGGATAAAAAAGCTGGGATTTAACCCTGACCGGGCAGATGTTATCCTACCTGCCACAGGATTGTTTTTAAAGATCATGAAATGGACAAAAGCCAAAAAGATCCATATACCCAAAATCGGTGTCTCTGATGGCATCGTTCATCAGTTATATAACACCTACCATAGTGAAAAGTCAACTGTATGAAGTCCCCAAAGGTTACTTTTTTTACTCTGGGCTGCAAATTAAACTTTGCAGAGACCTCATCCATTGAAAGGTTGTTTGATGAAAAGGGATTTACGCGGGTAGATTTTAACAGCAAGGCCGATGTGGTTGTAATAAATACCTGTACTGTTACTGCAAGTGCCGACAAAAAGTGCAGGAACATCATAAGCAGGGCTTTGAGAACATCTCCGGGGGCTTATATTGCTGTTGTCGGATGCTATTCTCAGCTTAAAGCCGCAGAGGTTGCCGGGATACCCGGAGTTGACCTTGTCCTTGGCTCGAATGAGAAGTTCCGGATCTTTGAGTATGCGGATGGCTTTGTCAAAGGTGATAAGCCTGCCATCCATTCCTGTGAAATAATAAATGAACAAAGGTTTGACTCTTCTTATTCTTTCTCAGGGAGGACCCGTTCATTTTTGAAGATACAGGATGGTTGTGATTATTTCTGTTCATATTGCACTATTCCCCTTGCAAGAGGACGGAGCCGCAGTGCCGGACTGGATGAGATCCTGCAGCAGGCTGCTGAACTTGAGGCTGCCGGGGTTAAGGAGGTAGTGCTGACCGGAGTCAATATAGGAGACTTTGGAAGACCGGGGTCCGGCAGTCTTTATGAATTGCTCCGGGAACTTGAAAAACAAACCTCTGTTGAAAGATTCAGGCTATCATCTATTGAGCCGGATCTGTTAAGTGACGAATTAATAAATCTTGTTGCAGGTAACCAGAGATTTGCACCGCATTTTCATCTGCCGTTGCAATCTGGTTGCAACAGGATTCTTGAAAAAATGAACAGGAAATATAGATGCTCTCTTTTTACCGGCAGGGTAAACAGAATAAGGGAAGAGATCCCTGATGCCGGAATTGGTGCGGATATTATCACAGGATTTCCCGGAGAAACGCTTGCGGATTTTAAGGATACTGTTGAATTTATTAATAATTCCGATATTGCATTTTTGCATGTGTTCTCATATTCCGACAGGAACAATACAGAAGCTTCTCTTTTGCCTGATAAAGTATCACCGGCAGAAAAAAGCCGCCGGAGCAGGATTCTCCAGGAGATTGCAGGAATTAAACTGCGAGATTTTTATAAGAGATCTGTCGGGCAAATACATAGAGTGCTTTTCGAAAAATACAACAAAAAAGGCCGTATGTGCGGTTTTACAGGCAATTACATAAGAGTTGAAATACCCGGGAATAGCAATTTTATTAACCGGTTAGTAAAAGTAGAATTGATTGAAGCAGGCGAAGATGGTGTAATGAAGGGGGTGGTAAGAGAATAACATTAATTTAATTGGTATATAAACCATTTTCTGCAAATATTGTTGGGTTAAAATGTACATAAAATTTTTTCTGCGTAAAATTACACACAGACGCATGAAAAAATTTTATGGGAAAGCGCAGCGGTTCATCCTGTAAGTCATAATTTTGTTAATTCTCAAAACAAAATTCTG
>SLKJ01000135.1 GCA_007134675.1 Bacteroidales bacterium | reverse complement strand
TCCTTTGTTGCGGCAACAATATCTTCCTGTTCTTCAGAAGAAGGCGTGGTAAGCGGCATTATTGTATATGGAGAACAGAGCCCCAATACACTCATCATGGTTTTAAGTGCAGGTAATGATTGTCCCAGGGTTCGTCCGCCCTGGTAAACCTTTGCAATCTCATCAGTTTCATTTTGAATTCTTTCAGCTTCATCCCATTGCTTTGCCAGGGATAACTCGTATAATTGCCTGAACATCCCGGGTGTAAAATTGGCTGTGCTGGGAATAATCCCGTCCGCTCCCTTTCGGAGGGAAATAGCAGAAAACTTGGCACATCCAACGAAATATGAAAAATCCTCACGACCGGAAAACATATTTATGCATTTCTCCATACGTTGTTCATCTCTCTCTGAATCCTTAAATCCACAAATATTTGGATGCTCGCTTAATCTCTCTACCACATCAAGAGGTATTGACATGTTAGTTGTTGCAGGTATATTGTAGATCATGACCGGACAGGGGGTAGTATCGGCTATCTTAATAAAATAATCATACATCTGTTGAGATGTCAGGGGATAGTAATTTGGCAAAATGGAAACTATAACATCTGCCCCCAGGCCGGCATATATTTTGGCACTTTGAATGTTTTGTTTCACTGAATTACCTGATAACCCGGCATAAACCAAAACTTTTCCCTTTATGGTTTCAACAGCATTTTTAACAACCAGTTCACTATCGTCCAAAGAAACAGAAGTCGATTCCCCTGTTGTACCCAGCAGTAATGGTGATATGCCATTATCTGTAAAACTTTGACAAATTCTGATTATGGCTGCACTGTCAATTTCTCCTTTTTGGGTGAACGGAGTTACCATTGGCACTACCACACCGCTGTATTTTTTAATCATAGGGCTTTATTTATAACTCAGTCATCCATTTGCCTTCATAACTTCTCCTGCAAATAGCAAAAAAACTTATGCTAAAATTCTCACATCACCTATCTTTGGAACTCTCAAAGAGATTTTTACTCTTTCAAAAATATTTCAGTTTCCTTAGCAATATCAACGCTACGCAAGCCAAATTTCTCTTTCATCGCTTCATTGGAACCTGATTTTCCAAATAAATCCATAACGCCAATTCGCTTGACTCTGACCGGAAAATTTTCAGAAACCACCTCACATACAGCTGACCCAACGCCACCGTTAATATTATGATTATCAACCGTTACAATTTTACCGGTTTCTCTTGCAGCTTTTATAATTGCTTCTTTGTCTATTGGTTTTATGGAACTCATATTGATCACACGTGCCTGAATACCTTTGTTTCTCAATAGTGATGATGCTTCAAGAGTGTCTCCTACCAGTTCGCCATAACAAATCAGTGTGACATCATTCCCTTCCAACAGGGTAACTGATTTCCCTATTTGAAATTTATACCCTTCGGGCATAAACCTTGGCACAGGATCCCTTCCAATTCTAATATACATTGGGCCGGTATGTGTAATGGAATATTTTAAAATCTCCCTGGTCTCCCATGCATCAGCGGGTTGAAAAACAGTCATGTTTGCCATTGAACGCATAATTGCAATATCTTCAAGTGCCTGATGACTCGCTCCATTTAACCCGACAAACAAACCAGGATAGATGCCAAGTATTTTTACGTTAAGATTTGACAGGGCTATTGACACCATAACCTGATCACATGCCCTGCGTGAGCAGAATGCTGCCAAAGTGGATGCATATGGAAGAAAACCGGTGGTACTTAATCCGGCAGCAACGCTCATCATGTTTTGTTCTGCTATTCCAACCTGTACAAAACGTTCAGGAAAGCGTTCGGCAAATGGGGCTACTTTTGATGCCGTATTAAAGTCAGCATCCAAAAGAACCAGTGAAGGGTGCTGTTCACCCAGCTCTATAAATATATCTCCCAGAGCATCGCGGGGGGCTATCATTTCAGACATAATATTTTCAGTGTTTTCTTTATAATCTTCAAACCTCTGGTTAAACAATTTTCAGCTCCACTACCAGTCAAGTGCAGCCAGGATATCTTCTTTGGAACAGCCTAGCTCCTGCAGCGCAGTTTCAGCTTCTTTTCTTGATAAAGTGGTGGAATGGCTTATTGCTTTATCTGCAAGAAATGATATCCCCTGCCCTTTGACTGTTTTAGCAATTATTGCTGTCGGCCTGCCTTTAATAGACCTGGCCTCCTCCAGGGCATCATGAATTTCCCTTACAGAATGACCATCAATGGAGATAACATCCCAGCCAAAAGATTTGAACTTTTGATCAAGAGGGTAAGAAGGTAATACCGCATCGGTCGTATCTGTAAGACTGAAGCTGTTCTTATCCACAAAAGCAACCAGATTATCAAGTTTGTATGCCGATGCAAGCATTATTGCTTCCCAAACCTGTCCTTCATTAACCTCTCCGTCACCTAAAACAACATAAGTGCGAAAAGCCTTGTTTTTCATTCGTGCGCCCAGCGCCATGCCAACACCAACTGACAAGCCCTGGCCCAGTGCGCCGGAACTAACTTCAACACCAGGACATATCCCGTATTCGGGATGTCCCTGCATCGGACTGTCAATCTCATACGGGTGCCTTAATACATCTTCAGAGAGAACACCCAGTTTTGCAAGTAAAACGTATTGAGTAAAAGCGCCATGACCCTTGGATAGAATAAAACGATCCCGGTCTTCCCACAGGGTGTTTTTTGGATCATACTTCATTTCATTGAAGTAAAGTACAGAGAGTATCTCTACTGTGGATAATGAACCTCCGATATGGCCGGATCCAAATCGTCCGAATATCTTCACAAGCTGCACTCTTACCTGATGTGCAAT
>SLKJ01000124.1 GCA_007134675.1 Bacteroidales bacterium | reverse complement strand
TTTGAACGAGCTGGGCTTGAGTCCACCGGGCCTTCGTCTTGCAGAAGCATTGCGTGACTATGGTGCATATGTTATTGATGGCGGTCAAATGCCAATTATAAGAACTACCGAAAACTTTCCACCATCTTTGTATAACCAGCTGCATTTTACCCTTTCTGATGATCTGAAAAAAATCTACAGGGAGATGCGCCTTGTTCTGAATTCCGTTGAAGGTGCCACAGCTGAAATGACAAGTTCCTGGCCCACTACCGGTAGCATTGGAACACCTACCTGGCCTGCCGGTGGCGGTGAGCCACTTGCACCAAATACCGCTATTGATGCCGTAACATCCTCTGAAAAAATTATTTACCCCGATTACGACCTTTTCAATGGCTTGCAGGTTTTCCCCAATCCTGCAAAAGATAACATTACTGTACGTCTTGATAATATTCCCGATAATGGAGTAGAAATTGATGTAACGAACATGCTGGGTCAGGTCGTGGTTACATCCCAAAGAATGACCGAACCGGTCATAAATATAACATTACCTGAGGGACAAACTATCTATTTCGTAAGGATCACATCAAACTATCAAAGCAAAACTATCAGGGTAATTAAATTATAATGACGAATGGAATGGGATATCTATCTGAATATTATAACTAATTGATATAAAAGTTAACAGATCTCATTGCTAATGAAAAAAATATTCATTATTACTTCCTGGTCTTTTCTGGCAATCTATTATTGTCTTAGTCAGACAAACCCCAGTCCCGTTGACTGGTATCATAACCCTTTCAACAAGAACAGTGCCCACCACCGGCCAATTGGAACCGGGGCTGAATATTCTTCTGATGATGACACACTTACGAAGCTTTGGCAATCATTTTTCTCGAGTCCTAACACCCGGGGTAATATCAACCAGGCTCATCCATTTGGAGCACCTTTCGTTCTGGAGGATGAAAGTTATCCTCTGGAAACGGTAATCGGGCGAAATTGTGATGACAGCTCAGATGATCTTATATCCGGTTCTCAGCCTTTTCCTGTTCAGAGAAGAATTCCCCCCAATTATGTGACCAGGTACAATTATAATCCCCAACATCAATGTCATGATAATCTGGCCGTGTTTTTTGATCCTGGCAGTATGGAGATTCATGAATTATTCCGTTTCAATAGAAATCTATCTACAGGACAATACAGAGCAGCTTTCAGAAGGCCTCCTCACCGGATCGACGGACTTGGTCACGGGGAAGTTTTAGGACAAAAGGTGGGTCCTCCCGCAGCAGGAATGTCTGCTGTTTTCGGGCTGCTCAGGAAGGCAGTTCTGGAAACTCCCGGACAACCCATTGATCATGCACTACAGGTAGGAATCCCCGGGTTGCCTCATGGACCCCAGCCGCAGTTATTGGGACGTAAAATTCAATGGCCTGCTACCACACCCGACGGATTTGCCAATCGGGCTGATAGATGCACCGGCCTGTTTGCATATGGTATGTTGATAGCTTTACCGCCTGAGTCGAAAGGAGGTCCTAACCTGGATGATCTGAACCTTTCTGATCCAGGAAGGAGACTTGCGGAGTGTATCAGAGATTACGGGATGTACGTTATTGACCAGGCCGGCGCCGTCGCACTGAGATCGGATGAACCTCTCGGTCCGCTACTTGCACCTGTAAGGGGCGATTTCCGTAAGATATTGCCTTATTGTCGTGTGGTTACCAATAGTGTAACCGGTGCTACAGCTGAAATATCGGTGGGCGGTTCATGGCCGGGAACCGGCTTTATTGGGACACCGACAGGCAGTGATGGCAAGACATGGCCAGCAGGTGGGGGTGTGCCACTTGCACCAAATACAGCGTTGGATGCCACTGCTACATCCTTATATGAAACTGAAATCACTTCCTCTGACCAGGGAATTTTCAGTATATATCCTAATCCTACTGATAATAGTATTACTTTGACACAAAATCGATTGTCAGGCATCACGGAAGTGGAGGTTTTGAATTTATCAGGCCAATCGATTAAAAAAATCCGGTTTTCAGGCCTACAGACAGAACTGAAATTACCCGAAAGAGATGGCTTATATCTTATTCGTGTCAATTCAGACCGGGAAACTGAAACTTTTAAGGTAATAAAAAATTAAAATAAAACAAGTCAGACAATGTCTTAAAAAAGTTGTTTAATTAAAAAAAAATTAACATGATAACTGAGATGAAACCTTATTTTCTGGGATGCAATTTTCTGCTGATTGCTTCAGCCTGTTCAGTCAACCCGGAAAAGGATCAACAAACAGACCTGGAACATCCGGAAAAGCCTAATATAATTATAATCTATGCAGATGATGTTGGTTTGGGTGATTTAAGTGCTTATGGCGCAAAACTTATTCAAACACCAAATATTGATAAACTTGCTGATAATGGTATTCGGTTCAACAGTGGTTATGCTACCTCTGCTATGTGTACTCCCAGCCGATATTCACTGCTTACCGGGATATATGCATTTCGACTTGAAGGAGCAGGAATATTATCTGCAGAAGACCCGTTACTGATTGAACCTGGCAGTCTGACCTTACCCGGAATGCTCCGTGAAAATGGTTATAGGACATCCATAGTAGGTAAGTGGCATCTTGGGCTTGGTGAAACAGTTGGCGGATTGGATTGGAACGGGTTAATAAAACCTGGTCCGCTTGAGGTCGGATTTGATGAATGCTTTTTATTACCGGTTACAAATGATCGGGTACCTACAGTTTATGTTAAAGGTCATCGCGTCTACAATCTTAGCCAGGAAGATGACCCTTTGCTTGTAAAATATCCTGAAGAAGGTCATCATGAATTTCAGGAAAGACAATTTGGCAAGGACGCCAGGGCAGCCTATCAACCACTTGTCGGCGATCTGCCCACAGGATTGAGTCACCCGGAACTTCTCCGTTACGGAGCCGATGATCAACATTCGGGCACAATTGTAAACGGTATAAGCCGCATTGGCCACATGGCCGGGGGGCAATCCGCCTGGTGGGATGATGAGGAGATGACGTTCGTTTTTGCCGAAAAAGCTGAAAAATTTATTCATGAAAATAAAGAAGCCCCATTCTTTTTATTTCTCTCCATGCACCAGAATCATGTCCCTCGTTTACCAAATCCAAAGTTCCTAGGTTCCAGTGGGGTAGGTCTTCGCGGAGATACTGTTGTTGAATTGGATTGGATTGTAGGAGATATTATGCGAATTCTGAAGGAGACAAATCTTGTTGAAAACACCCTTATCATTTTTTCCAGTGATAACGGACCTGTGTTGTTCGACGGGTATGATGACGGGGCTCTTGAAAATCATAATTATCATGATCCTAATGCAGGATTCACAGGAGGTAAGTATATTGCTTATGAAGGAGGTACCAGAATGCCAACCATTGCATACTGGCCATCAGCAATAGAGCCCGGAATCGTTTCGGATGCTATTATAAGTCAGGTTGATTTTCTTGCGACTTTTACATCACTGGCCGGGGATAAGCTTCCTGATGATATTAAATCAGACAGTAAAGATTTGTTGCCGGTGCTGCTCGGAAGAAGCAATGCCGGACGCAGGCATGTTGTTCAGCAATCAAGTGACGGATTAGGACTCCGCTATGGGAACTGGAAATATATTGAAGCTGGCACCAGGTCGGCTTGGGCATATAACCGCCATAACCTTGGTGAACCTAATCCAATGCATCTTGATCCCCTTGACATCCAGGAATACCTGTTTGATCTGGAATCAGACCCGGCCGAAACTAATAATCTGGCGGGCACTCACCCTGAAAAATTAAAAAAACTCAGGGAAATGCTCGATTCCGTTAAATATGCATTTTAAAAAATTTAATTAATTATGGTACCTAAGCCTTATTTTTTATTAGTCAATGTTGTTCCTGTTATTTTATCAGGATGTAGTGATGAGACCCGTAAAATAAGAGACAGCGACCAGCCAATGCAGCCAAATATTATTCTGGTGGTTTCTGACGATCACGGAACTGATGCCCTGGGATGCTATGGTAATCCGATTGTTAAAACACCAAATCTTGATCAGCTGGCTGACGAAGGTGTTCGTTTTGTCAATGCCTATTGCACAAGTTCCAGCTGCAGTGCAAGCCGTGCCAGTATACTCACTGGAAGGTTCAGTCACGGGATTGGACATTACGGACACGAGCATGATTATCATCATTTCAGTACATTCGATACTGTCAGGTCTTTGCCCCAGTTTCTGGAGGAAGCTGGTTATCTGACCGCACGGATTGGTAAATATCATCTGGCCCCTGAGAGCGTTTATTCATTTAATGTAGTGTTGGATTGTCATCCGCGCAGCACCATTGAAATGGCCGAGAAATGCCGTGATATTCTGTTTCAGCCAAAGCCCTTCTTCTTGTATTTATGTTATGATGATCCCCACAGGGATTTTCCTTTTAGAAGTGACCCATGGTATGCTCCCAACAGTTTTGGCAATGTACCAGGCGGATATCCGGGAGAAGAGGTGGTAGTATACTCTCCTGATGATGTAATAGTTCCTCCTTTTCTGCCGGATACTGAGGAAACCAGGAGGGAACTGGCAGAGTACTACCAGTCTGTTTCCAGAATTGACCAGGGATTTGGCCGTCTGATGGACATACTGGAGGAAGCGGACAAAGTTGACAATACTATAGTTATTTATATTTCCGACAACGGGATTGCTTTTGCCGGAGCCAAAACTACAACATATGACCCCGGCATCCGTTTACCCTGCATCATTAAGGCTCCGGAAATCGAAAATAAAGGTGTCGTAAACAATGCCATGATCTCATGGGTTGACCTTACTCCAACTATCCTTGATTTCGCGGGGTTGGATATGGATACTATATATACTCATGGAAGATCTTTCAAAGATATTCTTGATGAGGAAAATCCTGAAGGGTGGGATGAAATTTTTGCCTCACATACTTTCCATGAGGTTACCATGTATTATCCCATGCGTGTATATCAAAACCGGAGATATAAGCTAATCTGGAATATTGCATGGCAATTGCCCTATCCTTTTGCATCCGATTTATGGGCCTCTCCTACGTGGCAGGGTGTACACCGGCGGGAAGAACCTTATTATGGAAAGCGGAAAGTCACTGATTATATGCAACGGGATGAGTTTGAGCTTTATGATATGGTAAATGATCCTGACGAGATCAATAATCTGGCCGGTAAACCTGAATACAGGGAAAAGCTTGATATCATGATAGAAGAGATCAAAGATTTTCAATTAAGGACCCGGGATCCATGGCTGATCATGTGGGATAATGAGTCAGTATTCCAGGGAACTGGGGTAAATCTGTGATATGATATTAATGGCATCTCTAAAAACCTATTGTTGATATATAAGTTTGATTGGAAAATATTTGAATCTCCTTAAATGAAGCGTTTAAAAATGAAGACAGGGATTTGTAGAAAACAGCATGCATGGCTCCATTGTTCCTGCTATTGGGATTGCAAGAGCTAAAGTAAAAATCGGGATGATTACCTGACTTACAATATTTATCGCTGTACTCAATTAAAAATAGTTGTTTCCATAGGATAAGTATGTCAAAACGTGAAAGACACGCTCTTGTATTCGTCTGATATTATGTTAGATGTAAATTAAGGGGGGGGGGTATTTTTTTTTTTGCAAAAAAATAACATATATTTGTCTCAAACAACGGCATCAAAAAAAGTAGTTTTTCGAGGTGCACTTAAATTAAATAAAAAAAAATGAGAGAAAAAATTGTACTGCTGGCCTGCACTTTGCTTCTTGCTGCATCCAATAATATTGCAGCTTCAGAGCGATACACCAGGGTTGTGATAAAGGGAGAAAAATTCTACATAAACGGCATCCCGACATATGAGGGCCAAACATGGAAAACATCCTACGGCGTCGAATACCCGGTTGAGGGCTTGCTTATGAATGCCCGTCTTGTCCAGGGAATTTTTGACGACCTGAATGAAAAAACAAGAGGACAATGGTACTACCCCGATACCGGCCAGTGGGATCCGGACCGGAACACTGACGAGTTTGTGAGAGCAATGGCCGCCTGGCGGGAGCACGGACTGCTGGGGTTCACCCTGAACCTGCAGGGGGGCTGTCCTTATGGGTACTGCAGAGGCTGGCTGTGGGACAACTCTGCATTTGCCCCAGACGGGTCACTCAGGCAACCGTTCATGCAAAGGGCAGAACGTATTCTTGACCGGGCCGATGAGCTTGGGATGGTTGTGATACTGGGTCTATTCTATTTCGGAGAGGACGGACCCCTGGAAAATGAAGAGGCAATCCGCCAGGCCGTGCGCAATGCTGTCACCTGGGTACTGGAAAAGGGGTATACCAACGTGATAATTGAAATAAACAATGAGTGTGACGTGCGGAGATATGATCATGACATACTTCGTTGCCACCGTGTTCATGAACTGATAACCCTGGCAAAAGAGATTGAAGTCAACGGACGCTCACTTTACGTAACAACATCTCTCATGGGCGGGCAGGTACCACCTGACAATATTGTTGAGGTATCCGACTATGTTCTGATTCACGGCAATGGAGTTCGGAACCATGAACGTATCACTGAAATATCGGCAGAAGTCCGAGAAAAAGATGTTTACAGGCCGATGCCCCTTGTAAACAACGAGGACGATATCCCCTGGCGAAACCCTGACCAGGGATGGGGAGAAGAGGGCAATAACTTTGTTGCCAGTGTTAAAAGCTTTACCGGGTGGGGATACTTCGACTTCAGGCTCCCTGACGAAAGGTACGATTACAACCAGGGTTTCCAGAGTATACCCGTGAACTGGCAGATCTCATCAGACCGGAAACATGACTTTTTCAATCTGCTTGCTGAGATAACCGGAAGTCCCGGTACACCTGTTATCGACCTTGATTTTTCATCCCTTATCGGTGAAAGTATAGATGTCAGGATAGAGGGAGGGCCGGAAGGTATTGAGATCGAAAAACTGGAGCTGATAGTTAACAATCGCACCGTAGCAGTCTCCGGTAAGGTTCCCGAAGTGTTTTATCCCAAAAAAATTGATCAAAACATGCTGGACGGGGAACACTGGATCAAGGCAAGACTGACCTATTTCCTTGGCGGACGCGAGATCATTATCGAATCGCCCTATTACAAAAATCCCTGGTGGCCATATGGGGGGCGGCGGCGGAATTAAAAAAACATAAATTGCTAACATTAAAAATCCGGTAATTCCTCCAAAATAAAACAAAGATGATAGATCTCCGATCAGCCTGTAGCGGACCAAAACATTTAAAATCAATCAGGTCACAAATCAAAGCAGCCTCCATTGCAGGAATTGCTCTTGGCACGCTCCATCTTTCAGGTTGCACTCCCTGGGAAACGGAAGAACCCCGGCGCTAAAATTTCAATTTGGATATTTAAGAGTAATATAAGTGAATTATGAAACTACCAAAAAGCATACTGATATTATTAAATAGAATTAAGAAATTAATCCTTTGTGGACCATTGCTTCTATCGATATCTGCTTGTTCATCAAATACTGTCGAGAACTGCGAAAGGCAAACAGAAGTTGCGATTAATGGCAATAAATTTTATATCAATGGTAAGCCAACATATAAAGGAAGGATTTGGACCACTTCATACGGCGGCGAATACCCGGTTGAGGGCTTGCTTATGAATGCCCGTCTTGTTCAGGGGATTTTTGATGATCTGAATCCTGATACCCGGGGGCAATGGGCTTATCCCGATACCAGAAAATGGGACCCGGACCGTAATACCCGCGAATTTGTTGATGCAATGGCCTCCTGGCGTGAACACGGACTTCTCAGTTTTGCTCTTAATCTTCAGGGAGGCTGTCCTTATGGTTACTGCCCCTACCAGGTCTGGGACAACTCTTTCTTTCTTCCCGACGGTTCTCTGAGAGAGGAGTACCTGAACCGGCTTGAACTTATCCTTGACCGTGCCGATGAACTTGGCATGGTAGTTATTCTTGGGTATTTTTATTTTGGTCAGGATGGTGTAAGAGGTATAAGGAGGCTGGAAGACGAACAGGCTGTTATCAGGGCTGTGGACAATATCACAGGATGGTTGCTTGATAAAGGGTACAGAAATCTCCTTATAGAGATCAACAATGAATGTTCGGGCAACCGCTATGAGCACCCTATCCTTGATTGCAGCAGGGTGCATGAACTCATTCAACGTATCAGCAGTACAGAGAGGGATGGATACTCCTTTTATGTTAGCACCTCACTCAGCGGCGGACAGGTGCCTACGCCAAACATTGTAGAAGTGTCAGATTATGTGCTGCTGCACGGAAACGGTGTGGGGGATCCCGCACGTATGGCTGAAATTATAGAAGAAGTAAGGAAAATGCCTGTTTACAATGGCCAACCGATAGTAAATAACGAGGATGACCAGCCTTGGCGCCTCCCTTCACAGGGCTGGGGAGAGGAAGGAAATAATTTTGTAGCTTGTGTCAAGAACTACGCATCATGGGGCTTATTCGATTTCCGTCGTCCAAATGAGGATACAGAATATAATGAAGGTTTTCAGAGTATACCTGTAAACTGGCATATTACATCTGAGAGGAAACGGGACTTTTTCAACCTTCTTGCTGATATTACCGGCAGCCCCGGTACACCCGGGATCGATCTGGATTTTTCCAAAGATATCGGAAAAGTGAACATACAGATTCAATCAGAGAATTTCGATATAAAAATTGACCAGGTAGAATTAATTATAAATAACCAGATAGTATCCTCTGTCCGGGAAGGACCGTATGAGTTTCATATTGATAATATGCCCGATAGCGAACACTGGGTAAAAGCCAGGGCAACCTACCAAAGCGGCAAGCAGCAAATAATAATTGAGTCGCCTTATTATCGGAATCCGTGGTGGCCATACGGAGGGCCGTCCCGATGAAGGGAGTCTCATAACTTGGAGAATGTCTTGTGAATGAGTGAATTAAAAATTCCATCAGAACTCGATCACAGGATCTTACATCTTAAGAGGAAGGCTAATTAAGAACTGCAAACAATGTATGCTATTTCATGTGTTACTGGCCACATCGGTCATTACTGACTTGCGTATGAAAACATTGCACAAATTATCGCGCCGGCAATTTCTCCATAACATTGCTGTAGCAGGCGGATTTGGGATGACCGGTTTCGGGGGACTGCGGTTGCTTGCCAGTAATCCACATAGCCGTCACTCAGATCTTTTAGCTTTGCGGCAAGCCATGATTGACACGCCGGTTCGTGTTGGTTCTCATCGGGCTCGTGTGTTCACGGAGGTCTTTCAGAAGCACGAGGGAGAACCCTGGATACTACGCAAATCACTGGCGCTCCGCGAGTACTTTGAGACTGTTCCTCTGTACCTGCATGAGCACGATGGTATTGCAGGTTCGATCAGCGAAGTTCCGGGAGCGATGCCGGTTATCGTAGAGCTGGGCATTGGTGAAAATGGCATATACACCGGCGAGCGACCTGACCGGGTTGGTTATCTTGATGGTCTGGTTGCAGAAGATATTTGCGATTACTGGAAGAACCGCAACGCATGGGGACGTTATCGCACTGAGATACTTGGTCAGGCTCCTTACGCCAGTGCAGACGAAGTACCGCGCAATTTGGATTACAAGTTTATCTCCAACCAGGGCCACTTGAGCCCGAGTTACCAGCAACTTCTGGAAACAGGCCTCGGTGGTATGTTACGACAAGTCAAGGCGTCTGACAATCCAGCCCTGAGCGAACATCAGCGGGCATTTGTCACGGCTGCCAAACTCAGTCTGGAGGGTGTATCTACCTGGGCAAAGCGCTACAGTGATTTTCTTAACAATGAAGCGAGCAGGGAGTCGAGCGCCAGTCGTGCAGCTGAGTTGCGAGAGATGGCACGCATCGCCGATAAGGTTTCCACCGCACCACCTGAGACTTTTCACGAGGCGTTGCAATTAATCTGGTTTGTCCACCAGGCGATTCATATAGAGGGGCATGGCTATTCCAATACGCCGGACAGGCTGGACCAGTTATTGCTTCCATTCTACGAGGCGGATGTGAAGGCCGGGCGGCTGGATGATGCCCGGGTTCTGAGGCTCATGGAAAATTTCATATTGAAGCAGTTTGACAACTCGTTTTGGGGCGCAGAACATCACCTCACACAGGGTTTCGTGGTGGGTGGCTCGACACAGGATGGACGTGACCAGACCAACCGTTTGAGCTGGCTCATGCTCGAAGCAGCCACGAACATGGCCCTGCCTGAGCCACTGGTATGGGTGCGCTGGCATCCGGGCATGAACCGGCAGTTTTTTGATTTCTGTCTCAAGCAGCTCTCGCGCACGATCTTTTTCCCGATGTGGTGGAATGACCAGGTTGTGACGGAGGGCTTGATGGGGCTGGGTATATCTCGCGAGGACGCTTTTAATTATGTGCCTGTTGGCTGTAATGAACTCGGTATTCCCGGTCAGTGGTACTTCAATCCCAAAGCCTCTGTCAGCTATCTTCAAGCAATCCAGGCGGCAATGACAAGTGGCAAAGGCTACAATAACCAGTGGCAGTTTAAAGACGTGGCACCCTCTGCCGGAGAATTGAAGACGTTCGACCAGTTCGCAGGGGCTGTAGGGGCTTACCTATATCATCAAATGGAGCGATCGTATTCGAACTCGATGAATGTATTGAAGGCCCAGATGCAATGGGGGGTTACTCCGCTGACCTCTTGTTTTTTTGACGACTGTCTTTCCAGGGGGGTGGACATGGCTCAGGGCACCAAATACAACAACCTTTCCTGCGGCGGCATTGCTTTTGCCAACGCCGTTGACTGTCTTGCCGCCATTCGGGATGTAGTTTACATGCAGAAACAGGCAACCCTTGATGAAGTCACCCGAGCCTGTACCGCCAATTTCCGGGGATACGGACGCTTGCGTGCCCGGCTGGTTGCTGCTCCCAAACACGGCAACGATGATCCACGCGTGGATGATATTATCAGCCTGGTAGAGCGTTTACGCGATGAACCGCTGCGCGAGGTATGCCGTGACCCACGCGACGGCAGTTATTTTGGCAACACACACATTGTCCGAAGCGGAGCCGTCATTCAGGGCCGGAACACACCTGCTACACCTGATGGCCGGATGGCCGGTACACCTATAGCCAACTCCGTTGCTGTTTCGGCTGGTCATGAGCGCAGTGGTCCAACCGCCACACTTAATTCTGTCTGCAAGCTTGACGCAGCAAAGAGTTGGCAGTGCGGCTACCAGGTTA
>SLKJ01000012.1 GCA_007134675.1 Bacteroidales bacterium | reverse complement strand
TCCTCTCCCTTTTTTATTTTCACATCATTCAGGAAATGTTTTATCCTTTGTTCATCCTCCTGCCGGCAGACAAGCAAAATATTACCTGATTCAACAACTATATAGCCATCCAGTCCCTGCAGAACCACAATCTTGTCGTCAGGCAGATTTATGATGGAGTTTTTCACGTCATAGCTGAATACATTCTCACCTGAAAGCATGTTCCCGTTCATATCCCTCTCTGAATGCTCGTAGAGTGAGCCCCAGGTACCCAGATCAGACCACCCGAAATCGGAGATCAGGACATATACATCTTCTGCCTTTTCCATTATACCGTAATCCACAGAAATATTCTTGCACGTGGCATAAATATCGGTAATGAACTTTTCCTCGCCGGAGGTATCATATATGTCCATCCCTGCTGCGAAAAGAGAGTCAACATCGGGAAGGAAACTGGAAAATGCCTCCATTATTGAACTGAGTGACCAGATAAAAATTCCCGAATTCCAGAAAAACTCACCGCTTTCAAAAAAGACCCTTGCAAGCTCAATGTCGGGCTTTTCGGTAAAAGTTTTTACCTTGCGGAGATTATCGGGTTTGCCGGAAAGGCTGCCGGTATTTGCCTGTATGTAACCATAACCTGTTTCCGGCCGGTTAGGCTTTATTCCAAGGGTAAGCAAAGCATTTTCCGATTCAGCAACCTCCAGTGAACTCTTTATTACGTCAACAAAAACGTTCTGTTTAAGAATCAGATGATCAGCGGGTGAAACAACCACGACCGCATCCGGGTTTCTGAGTTTAATCTTATAATTGGCATAAGCAATACAGGGAGCAGTGTTTTTTCTCATTGGTTCAAAAAAAACATTTGCACGATTCAGTTCCGGCAGCTGCTCAAAAACCAGGTCGCGATAACCTGAACTTGTTACAATTAATATGTTCTCAGGAAGGAAAATCTCACAGAACCTATCCCATGTGGCCTGCAGCAGGGTCCGCCCGGTACCGAGTATATCGAGAAACTGCTTTGGCCTGGATATTTTGCTCAGGGGCCAGAACCGGCTGCCGATGCCTCCCGCCATAATAACGCAATAATGATTTTTATCCATCATATTGATCTGTTTTTTTAAAATTAAATGCAAAAGTAAGAAAACCATTTAACTTTTAGTAAATAAATATAATCAGTTATCCCGCATATAGCCAACACTGAAAAATATTCGCTGCTATTTGACTGAATGTACCTTAATTTTTTTCTGCGTAAAATTACGCGCAGACCCATTAAAAAATTACTATTTTTACATCAGTTGCAATATGAGGCATTCCATGCACCTTATTGACGACCGGTCAAATTCAAACCTGATAATTGTGATTCCCGACAATGACCCTTCTGCATCACATAGGAAGATATACCCTTCTGATAAAAAGGGCTTTTGCCAGGCCTGAAAAGCACAGCATCTATTATTCGCGGCTTATCAGGGAGATGGAGGTCCTTGGTATTAACTCAACCGGCATAGTAGCGATCATCTCCTTTTTTATGGGGGCGGTCATAACCATTCAGACGGCCTACAACACCGAGAGCCCCCTCCTACCTACATACCTGATCGGACTTGCTGCACGCGACTCCATACTGCTTGAATTTTCAAGCACTATTGTGGCACTCATACTTGCCGGGAAAGTAGGGTCAAACATTGCCTCTGAAATAGGCACCATGAGGATTACCGAGCAGATAGACGCCCTGGAGATAATGGGGGTCAATTCGGCCGGATACCTGATTCTGCCCAAGATCATTGCTTTAATGATCTTCGCCCCCTTTCTTTCTGTACTCAGCATGATGATCGGCATCTTCGGCGGGTGGATCGCAGGCACAGCAGTTGGAGTGGTCACCACGCCGGACTATATTTACGGGATCCAGTATGCCTTTATCCCCTACTACATCACCTATTCGCTCATCAAATCGGTGGTTTTCGCATTCATCATTACCACGGTTTCATCCTACCACGGTTATTTTACCAGGGGAGGCGCCCTTGAGGTGGGACGCTCAAGCACCATGGCCGTGGTGCACAGCAGTGTTGTGATACTGCTGTTTAACCTGATACTAACCCAACTGCTCCTCTCATGATTGAAGTCCGCAACATAAACAAATCATTTGATGACCAGCAGATACTGCATGACATCTCGGTCGGGTTTGAGCAGGGCAAAACAAACCTGATAATTGGAAAGAGCGGATCGGGAAAGACCGTCCTGTTAAAATGCATTGTTGGGCTGCTCGGGGTTGACAGCGGAGATATTTTCTACAGCGGTCAGTGCTTCACCACCATGGGAAATAAGAAGAAAAAGCAGATGAGGCAGAAATTCGGGATGCTCTTCCAGGGTGCTGCACTTTTTGATTCACTTAGCGTGGAAGAAAACGTTAGGTTCAAGCTCGATATGTTCACCACCATGAGCAATGCGGAGAAGAAGGAGAGGGTCAATTTCTGTCTGACAAGGGTTAATCTTGAGGGGAAAAACAAACTATACCCTTCAGAGCTGAGCGGAGGAATGAAAAAAAGGGTTGCCATAGCCCGTGCCATAGTTCTGAACCCCCGCTACCTTTTCTGTGATGAGCCCAACAGCGGTCTTGATCCCCAGACCGCAATAATGATTGACAAGCTTATAAAAGATATCACCGATGATTTCAACATGACAACCATCGTCAATACTCATGATCTGAACTCGGTTATGGAGATAGGGGAAAAAGTGGTTTTCATTCACGAAGGGCGGAAATGGTGGGAAGGGATCAATAAAGAGGTATTTGATACCCAAAACCGGGAACTGAACGATTTTGTTTTTGCTACAAGGCTGGTAAAGCAGATCAGGAATACTGATGAAAGCCGGTGAAAACTGATTTAAACCCTCAATAATTTAAACGAAATTCAACACCCGGCAATTTAATCAGACCCCTTGCAACACCCGGCAATTTAATATCCGAAAGAGCGTCCTTCAGTCTTTTCAACCATAAGCCTGAAGGTCTGCACGTTGTTCACTGCCGGCGAATTATACTTGAAATCCCCCTTGCCGGTATATTTCTTCATGATGATATTCAGGGCCCTGACCTTTTCGTCGTAATCCTCTATCATCTCGATATACCCGTGCAGGAGGACAGAGCGGTACTTCATAAAATAACTGCAGGCAACATGCTCATGCCTTCCCCTCAGTTCATGGTCAGTACTGAACGCGGCACAGGCCCTGTTGTTTCCCTTGAGCACCTTAAACTTTTTTCCACCGGGTCCGCCGTGAAGGTAAAGATTGCCCTCATGGTAACCGAAATTAAACGGTAATACATAGGGCACACCGTCCTCTTCTACCATCCCGAGATAACAGGCATCACACCTGTCGAGAATATCTTCAATCTCCTTCTGTTTAAGATCTGTTTTTGGTTGCATGACCTTGATTTTGAAATTAATAATACTGCAGGACCGGTATATGGACCCGGTTTAACTTTTTTCCGGTTCAGCAATCTGACCGGTATTTACCAGGTGTTCTTCTGAATACTCCTTCAGCTCCCGCCACAGAAGTCCCACCGAAAAAATTATCAGCATCAGAGAGCTTACAAGTGAAATCCATTCTCCGACAAAATATCCCCTTGGCCTGAACCTGAACTCTATCTCATTTTCACCGGGAGGAACGACCATGGCCCTCAGGACATAGTTGACCCGGAAATGGTCAGTGTACTGGCCATTTATATAGGCCCTCCATCCGGCATCATAGTATATTTCAGAGAATACCGCAATTCTCTCTTTATCTGTCACTGAAAGGTATTTCAGGTTATTGGGACTGTAACTGGTAAGCTGTATTCGGTCATCAGTTTGCAGGTCGTCGGTTTGCGGTTCGGGGGTTTGTGGTTCGACGGTTTGCAGGTCGTCGGTCTGAGGATCGCCGGTCTGCAGTTCTCCGGTTTGAGGGTCGCCGGTTTCACCATCGTTTTCAGTTTCATTTTCCCCGAAAGGTAACACACCCCTTACGAAATCCTCAAAACGCCGGTCCACTATCGCTTCCCTGGCAGGATCAAAATCATAAAGCGCTTCAATCTCCTCATCGGGATTTTCGACAATCCTGACCCTATCAACAAACCATGCATTGCCCAGTGCATCGGGATTCCGAAAAGGCTGGGGCCTGCCCTCCTCACCTGGACGGATGAAGTACCTGGTATTAAGCATATTAAATACATCCATATTATGCTGGTTCAGATGATAGTCAATCAGATCCTGGTAACGGCCCAATTTAGCCCCGTGGTATCCGCCGATCGATTTGTGATGGAATGAGGTTATGGCATCGTTAAAAGGACTTCGTGTTGTGTTGTATACCCTGTAGTGCGGATCATCATCCCTCATGATGATAACATCAGCTTCATTGGGAAGGAATGGCTGTGTGACATGCCTCTGTGCTACAAAGTCGTCGCTGTCAAGAAATCTTCTGCCCACAGACCACAGATCTGTAAGAAACAGAAGGGCAACAGCAATAGCAAACCATTTGGCCTGGATTTTATTCAGAAGGAACAACCAGACCAGTCCCCCCCCCAGTAAAACAAAAACAAGCGAACGAAAAGCATCGGTCCTCAGCAATCTAATCCTGTCCTTTTGCAGAGCATCAACCAGAAAGTCAGGCCAGCCCATTGCCAGTAGCCGCTGATCAATATCTCCGGTAAAGCTGAGTACAGATCCAGGTATAAGAGCAAAGAACAGTGCAACACCACCAGCGATATAGAGGGATTTTTTCAGTTTATCCTTTATTTCTGCGGAAGTTGCCCTGAGAATTATCTCCCTGATTGCCAGAATTGCCAGCAAAGGAATGGTAAGCTGGGCAATGACAAGTGTCATCGAAACGGTACGAAACCTGTCATAACCCGGGAAATAGTCAATAAAAAGCTCTGAAAGAAACATGAAATTTTTTCCCCAGGCAAGTGTAATTGAAAGAATTGTAGCAGTCAGCAGCCACCATTTATACCGGCCTTTAAGAACAAAAAGCCCAAGCACAAAAAAGAATATAACCGAGGCCCCTATATAGACAGGCCCGGCCGTAAAAAGCTGCCCTCCCCAGTAAAGGGGTGCCCCTGAAACTATATCTCTGGCTCCCGGTACTCCCTGTTGGTTAAGCACCCTGTAAACCTCTGAGTTGGTTCCGATATCGTAACTGGAAGCAGCACCCTTGAAATTGGGTATGAACAGGTTCATTGTCTCAGCAATGCCGTAGCTGTAATCATTCAGTATATAATCCTTGTCCAGTCCCGAAGTACGGACATCCTCATTGCTGGTAAGCTCGGAGGGTCCGCGCATCGAATACTTCCCATACTCCCATATAAGGTACATATTGGTAAAGTTGGTCCCCACGGCAAAAATAACGGGAACGGCCAGTATCAGGACAGTCCTGAAGAACTGAGGCAGCATTTTTTTTCTGATGGAATTTACCATCTCAAAAATGCCGTAAACCAGGACGATAAGGAAAGTGTAATAGGTTATCTGAAGATGATTGGCATAGATCTGGAGGGCCAGAAACAACCCTGTCAGTACACATCCCAGAAGCACCTTGCCCCTGAAGGCAAGCACAATTCCCGCCAGCAGGGGTGCCATATAACTCATGGCATGAGCCTTGGTATTATGTCCTGCGGCTTCAATAATAAAAAAATAGGTCGAGAAACTGAAGGCAATTGCTCCTGCCAGGCTGAGCCATGGATTGACCCTGAATGCAAGTAGTAATATATAAAAACCCACGAGACTGAGAAAAAGATATTTTGCCGGCAGGGGCAGGCCAAGTGATAAAAACCGGTCAATATACCTGACAAGATTGTAGGGATACCTGATGGAGATCAGATAAGCCGGCATCCCGCCAAACATGGAGTTTGTCCATAACGCCTCCTCGCCGGTCTCCGCCCGGTATTCAACTATCTCCTGGGCCATGCCGCGGAACTGGATTATGTCGGGCTGCTTCAGTGTCTTTCCTTCAAGCAGGGGATAGAAATAGGCAAGTGATATGAACAGGAAAAGGACTACCGCAATGAAATGAGGAACCGATTTCCCCGCAATTGCTTTAAGTGCTGTTTTAATTCGCATAAAGTACAGTTTGAGTTAAGGAGTACCGGGAGAAGGGTGTTTTATCTGCATGCTATTTGTCATCTAACTCCTCATAATCAATATATTCACCATCATCCTCTGTAATAATTTTACTGTCACGGGGTTTGTATCTTATTGTGACCTCCCCTTCTCTCTCCCTCTTATTCCTGTCACGCATTTTATTCTCAAGGTCTCTCCTCACCCTCTCTGACATCCTGCGGAAAAAAAACCTCATAATAAAAGGAAGCACATACCTGGAAAACAAACTGATAAGAAAATATACCAGGAAAAATATAATTGCAAAACGGATTAATCCCATTACCAAACCCCTTTCTGCCCGTAAAGTTAATAATTTTACGGGCAGAAAGGAAGCGGGATCACATAAAGAAAATATTTTAGGAGCCCTGTTTCTTAATTCACCTGAGCGGTGAAACGTAATCCGGACTATAAGCCGATTATGGTAAAATCAACGCGCCGGTTCCTCCTTCTTCCCTCCTCTGTTGTATTACTGGCTATTGGTTTTGAAAAGCCATATCCTTTTGAAACAACTCTCTCTTTTCCTATTCCTTGAGAAACAACGTACTCAGTTACTGCAAAGGCCCTCTCATTTGATATTCTCTGATTCACCTCAGCTGACCCTACATTATCGGTATGACCACCAATCTCCAAAACTACATTAGGATACTCCTTCAGAAATTCAACTATAGCATTCAGAGATCGGAAAGACTCGGGTTTTAATACAGCTCTGCCCGTTTCAAAGTAAATATTTTCTATCTCAACAGATTGACCGATCTCTAAGGGAGTAACATAGAAATCGCGTCTTATTGTTCTCATGCTTTCTGCACTGGTTAAATCAACGGTTTCAAGCCTGTTGTAAAAATTAATCAACCTTGGTATCAAATCATAATTAAACCCCACCGGTAACCTGAGCATGTAACCGGCCTTTTCAGTGTCATATTCGAACGCTGATGATTCAATACCGTTTACAAGCATCCTGACATCATATCCCTCTTCAAGTTGCATACCTGTTTTAGTATTAATAATTCTCCCCTGTAAGGTTACCATATTAACATCCATCAGTTCAGCAAATACATTTTGAGTTATGGCAGCAAAGGATTCATATGATGTCAGATCAACTTTAACATCCAAAGTTTTGTACTTATCAGCATCAACACCCATGATATAGTTTCTCCCAAATGGCAACCTGACAGAAAAACTGCCGTTTACAGGATCAATATCAATTGAATCGACAGTTTCACCATTAATAATTAACCTGGGCCTGTACTCTAAGCTTATGGGCGTAAAAGACCTGTTATCCAGCACATTACCGCTCAACTCAACCCAGGGGACAGATTTAAGATGCAGGAAAATCTCTTTCTCGGTAAATAACTCCTCACTGCTTACATCAACATTCACAGATTTTGATTTGAAATTATCAGCCCTTCCGGTAAAAGTGTAGCTCTCACCTAACGGAAGGGTAGCATGGAAAGATCCTGACATGTAATCATATACAACAGAGTCGGATAGCTCACCATTTATAAGAATTTCAGGATTACGGGTAAACGGAATGGGCAATCCGGTTAATGTGTCTACGATCTGCCCCTGAACCTTAAGAAAAGGAAACTTTTCAAATAGTTTTACCATAAAAATATCGGCTTTGCCAGAAGGGCCGGATGTGGAGCTAAACCATGCTATATTCTCATCAGAATTCATTTTGAAGTAAGAATCCCAGTAAGGTGTATTAACAGTATCAGAAACCTTTGTTGGTGCCGTCCAGTTCCGGAAGGTTTCATCAACTCTGTCTACGTAAAAAATACTATGTTCATCCCGGTCCTCACCAAAATTGGCGGAGAAGTAAAGACGGTTTTTATCCTCTGTCAGGAATGGCGCCTCAAGGCTTTGGGCTTTAATGTCGTTGTAGCTGCCAATCTCAATCTTTTCCGGTCTTGAGTAGTTATTCTCACTAACTCGTTTTGAAACGTGCAGTGATAGTCTGTCACGATTATGCCTTGTTGAAAAAGCGTGTAATATAATCTCACGATCGGGAGTCATATAAGCGCTGCTGACATTACCCCTGCTAATCCTGTTATATCGGCTGACATTGACTGGTTGGGGTATGCTCCACTCGTTATCACCTGTTTTCTCAATAATGGAGAATCCGTTGGAAGTACGCAGAGTACCCCTTTTATTAAATTGTCCGAGTATCAGGTATGATCTCCCGTCATCCAGTGCTGAAAGGATGGCATTATATCTGCCAATATTTACACTTTCCGGTAAACGTTGTGCAGATGACCATGTACCATCTTCCTGAAGCGATATATACCAGACATCCTGGGAATCATTTTCTCCGTATCGATTCTCCGGATGATTTACACGACTGAAGAACAGGGTTTTTCCATCAACGGAAATTACAGGGTTCACTTCTGAATATTCAGAGTCCATAGCTAAGCTCAGATTTACAGGTATAAAGGGAGCCTGTGCGTTTAAGCTGAAGAGATAAAAACTGAGAATAGCACAGATACAGAGTCTTGATATTATATTTTTTTTCATAACTGTAAAACAAGTTTTGTATTTCTGATTAAATGCTACCTTGAAGGCAGTGCCTGAATGTTTTTAACATGTCCAAACATCATGTTAAACCCGAACCACAAATTAACACTATTTGTTCTGTGAGGATAAAAAATGGTATTCAGATTATCTGTAATCATATAAAACTGAAACATTAATCCACGCAGCGAAAGTCCCATTCCAAAGTTATTATAGCTGTTATTCATCATCGAATATGAAACCGATGTTGATAAACGTCTTCCCAGGTTAAGATTGCCTGAGAGGGTAAGAGCCTGTTCCAGATTATTCTGATATATTTCAGAACGGCTCAGAAGTCCCAGACTAAAAGTCCTGTGAAGATCATAAGTTCCGCCAAGATAGATCCTTGTGGGCAGTCCCCTGCTGAATGAATTTTGGGTATCGTCAATACTGAAAATACCTTTAAGTGAATCAAGAAGATTATCTGCAGGATCAGAATCATCGGCATAATTGAAAAGGGATGAAAGGTCAATCCCATCGAAATCAAAATCACCATCCATAGTAAGGTTGTAAACATCCTGTTTCCAGTTTATGAATCCCAGATCTGTTATACTGGCATAAACAGTGACCTGATCGATGATCCTGTAGGTTGCTCCGATATCCAGGGCAAAACCTGCATTACGACTGTTTAAAATAAAATCAAGGGGGTCATAGCCGTCATTATCAAAATGCGGTATTATGTCTTCTATTTCACCATCCTCATCTTTTACCAGAGTAACAGGCATTGAGAGGTTCATTGTGAATTTTGACCGAAGTCTCATGTTATAACTATCCGGATCGGTGTAGATGTTTATATCACTATCGGCAAAAGAAAGGTTGGCCTTTCCGAAAAGGAGCTTTGCCCTTCCCCCCACATTAAGCCTGTCATCAACACGATATGAAAACCCTGCAGCATACTCCCTGAAATAATTCATGTCGACGCCGATATTCGTAAAGTCAGCTTCTTTATCAATAAACTGCTCATTTCCATGAAGTCCGAGCAAAACAAGATCCTTTGGCAAATTAGCCCTTGTTGAAGCCCTTTCGGAAATATTGAAACTGACAAATGATCTGTTTGTCCTGAACCCAAAGGAAAGAATATTTACGTGTAGATCAGGAGCGATAGTGTTCCTGTCCCTTAGCCGGGATGTAAAATTCCTTATATCAACGTCCGGATGCAGGAAGGATATCAGCGAGTCATACTGGGGATGTTTAAAGATCAGGTCACTGAAGCTGAAAAAATTTGTCCTCGCATTAACATTGAGAGAAGATATACCCGGCAATCCTATATGAAAATTATGATAATGCTGGATCGCGGGATTGATTAGCGACGACTGTGGCAGCCTGTCCATGAAATAAACGGTCTGACTTACCTGAGCCTGCAAAACCGGCAGTGTGCCGGTCACCAGAAATGCCAGAAGAACAGCTTTTGCTGTTGTGTTGACCAGCTTTGTGGTGATTTTGTATGGTTTGTTGATAGATCGGAAAATATTCATTGGTATAGATTTATTTTGATGCACAAACTGATTTGCTTAATTTTCAATATTAAGATCTGCCTTGAGCCTGATTTTAAAATCAAGACCACTGGTTGTCAGAAATTTTACAGGTACCTGCTCATTACCATGCCTTCCGGTATTCATGCTGCCAGACAAAATTATATGGGTAGCCTGCCGGAGATGATCTATAGTGCTTCCGCTGATCTCAATACTTGCGGAAGAATCAGTTTCATTTCCCGAAACAGCAATCCCGTTCTCATCAACAGGAACAGCATCCAGAAGGACAATGTTATCAAAGGCATGCAGTACGACATTCTGAACCGAGTCATACAGGCTGAGGTCAAGTGATATGCCAAGCGGAAAACGGTTTGTTACCTCAAGATTCAATATCAGCATCTCGATAATATCAATATCTTCAGGATCCATATCAATCTCAATAGTATCGGTTAGTCCCAGATTAGTTAACTGCATTTCAAGCGGCAGTTCTATCTCCAGACCCACATGCATGTGGCTTTGTGAAGTTATAAAATTAAGGGTGCCGGTATCACCAAGCGGATTCTGGCTAGTAATGGCATCAAACTGGATCTTTGCAGGAGGAAGAGCAATAAATTCAACTATCTCTGAAGTTTCCCTGTCTATAAGTATATCTCCGGAAGCTATATTGAAAGGCTCTGTCGGATACTCAATATTAAATCCCGGGTGATCCGGTTCAAGCAGCGTAACCTTATTTTCGCCTCCGGAAGACTCACCCTCAAGATTAAATTCTAAGTGGAACGGTACACCAAGGCTGTTCTCATAGAAAATGCGGACCGAGGGGTTGGTTAACCTGAAATCGCCGGTTATATTTTCGAAGATATCAATTTCTATATTCATATCCTCATCTTCAAGATCAAACTCCTCATACCCGAAATAGCCACTGGCATAGCCGGTGGTAAAACCGCTGAAATCCAAATTGAGCGAAAGCATTCCCGGTGTAAAGTCAAAATATGTCATCCCCTCATCCGATCCGATTACCAGGGAGTAGTTCACCATCAGTCTGCTGTCATGAGCAGCAAGGTCAATCTCGACATCCGAAAGAGATTCTTCTCCTGCATACATCCCTCCTGTACCATCGGGACTGAGATTAAACTCATATGAATCACCGGAACTTGTTACATTAGCCATCTCAACCTTCAGCATAATTCCCCCAACATTGTTGTCTACCCCATAATGTACCGTTCCGCTTTCAAGGTTCAGCTCATCTATCCGCTGATTCGCGGGAAAGTCCATTCTGAGTAAATCGCTGCCCGCATCTATATCAAAAAGAGGCAGCTTTGCATTGCCTGTTTCAGCCAGAAGGCCGTTTGAAGAGATCTCTATTTCAAGATCATCGGCCAGATCTATGAACACCTGTTCACCACCACTACCCGGAGAGCTAAACCTCACAATCTCGAGGCTCATATTCTGGCGAACTGTAATTCCTGAAAGCGACGCCGAACGTGAGTCCGTTTGTCCGGGTCCCAGATTCTCAAAAGTAAAAATCCCGACCTGCTCCCCCTCAGGATCATTAAACAGGATAATATCCATACTAACCCCAACAGGAAGATTGTTTGTAACCGTCATCTCTACCTCGCCCTGGGTGAACCGGGCAAAATCAATATCTACAAGAGGATCGGCAGGGAAACTACCAATGCTTTGTTCGGGAACGGATGGAAAGTGGATAGTGCTCCCGGCTGAGCCATGAATTGTGGACGCTTCCGGATCTCCTATCCGGCCGGGTTCAACAAGATCTTCGAGGTTGATAACTGAAGTCGAATTGAATGGATCCAGGGGAACAGGCGTTACCGGAAACTGCCTGGAAGCAGATTCAGGGAGTGGTATCTTAAGAACGTCCTCAAACGAAACTGAAAAAATTGAATCCTCCCTGATCACTAACCTTATTGAATTATCAGCATCAAAAAAGATAAGCGAATCATCCGGCTCCAGAAGGTTGCCCAGTGTCAGGCTGCCCTTGGCCAGAGGAATTACAAAAGAGGGGCGGTAACTGATCCTGTCAGACAACCTTTCAGTATCAAAATTATCCTTGATACAGGATCCGAGCAACAGAAGAATTAAAAATGAATAAATAAACGGAAATTTTTTCATACACCATATTTTATATTTATTAATCTGGATATCCGCAAAACAAGAAACCCCTGACAACGAGCTGGTTATTAACCAAATTTACCGATGCAGCCATGGATTTCAAGCGCAATTTAAAATAAGTATACGTGTTTATTTTAATAAAGTTATCATTTCGGTCGGTAACCTTAGATAAATTTTCCGGTCTTGTTGCTTAATGCCTGCAGTAAACCAGCATCTGCCGGGCAGGAGCAAGAATAACCTGATAAATAGCCGGTTGCCGGATCTGCAGTATATTCCTATCCCAAAACAGGAGGGTTTTGGGTTAAAATAAAGCCAGCTGTATCTGGTGTTATTATTGCCTCAGGAGCCAGGCATCGGGAAAACCGAGCGACCGCATTTCCTCAAGCATCTGCAATGCCTGGCTGCGATTGTCGAAAAAATGTGTATAGACCCTGTACCTGTATGGCCCCGAATAGAGCACATCGGCCTCGTAACCTTTTTCCCCTAATTCCCCGACGTGCTGCGATGCACGTTTCATTGTCTGGAAACTGGCGACTACAATATAATAACCAGTAGAGGGCTCAACAGGATCCGGAACAATTTCGGGAAGAGGTTCCGGCTCTTCAGGCTCTTCAACAAACTCCGGTTCCGGATCAGGTTCCGGCTCTTCAGGCTCCTCAATAACTTCCGGTTCCGGATCAGGTTCCGGCTCTTCAGGCTCCTCAATAACTTCCGGTTCCGGATCAGGTTCCGGCTCAGGCTTTTGCTCTTCAGGGGGATCTTCAGGAACAGGAGGTTCCGGTATGACAGCAAAAGGTTGATCTGCAACTGTCTCTTTCGGACGTGTATGACCGAATACCAGATTAAGACCAACCCATAAATTGGCGCTTCTTGTTCTGTGAGGGTAAAATACCGTATTGAGATTATCAGAGATTGCATATAGCTGGAATCCTCCGCCGCGCAAAACCAGTCCTACTCCAAGATTATTGTAGCTGTTGTTCATCATTGACCAGGAGAGGGATGCCGAAAGCCATCTTCCGATATTGGAATTGGCCGACAGGGTGAATGCCTGATCAAGTCTTCCATTGTATATCTCCGACCGGCTCAGCAATCCGAGACTCAACTCTGGAGTAAGATCATAGCTACCGCCAAGATAGACCCTGGCAGGCAGTCCACTGCTGAAGGATTTCCGGGTGTCGTTCAGGCTGAAAATACCCTTGATCGAATCCAGGAGATTATCCACAGGATCAAAATCATCGTCATTGAAAAGGGGAGAGAGATTAATCCCATCGTATTCAAAATCACCATCCACCGAAAAGTTATAGACATCCTCTTTCCAGTTTATAAATCCCAGATCTGTAATACTGGCATAAACAGTAGCCTGATCAATGATCCTGTAGGTTGCCCCGATATCCAGGGCAAAACCTGTATTACGACTGTTGAAGATAAAATCAAGCGGGTCATATCCTTCTGTACCAAAATTTGATATTACCTCCTCAATGTCGCCATCATCGTTTTTCACCAGGGTAACCGGCATTGAGAGATTCATATTAAACCTGGAGCGCACTCTTGTGTTATAGCTTTCAGGATCGGTAAAGAGGCTCATATCTGTGTCAGCAAGAAACAGTCCGGCTTTACCGAAAAGGAGTTTTGCCCTTCCACCGAGGCTGATTCTCTCATTAACCCGGCGGGAATAGCCTGCGGCATATTCTCTGAAATAGATGAGGTCAGCACCCAGATCGGATAAAACGGCCTCAACCCCCATAAACTGTTCATTCCCCTCCAGTCCCAGTAAAAAAAGATCTCTGGGCAGATCAGCCTTAAATGATGAACGTTCTGAGATATTGAAGCTGAAAAAGGATTTACCAGCTCTGAACCCAAAAGACAGAATATTTAAGCCAAGATCCTGGGACAGGGAGTTCATATTTAACAATTTGGACTTAAACTCTCCGATATCTGCATCGGGATGCAGAAAAGTTAAAAGGGAGTCGCTTTGCGGGTGTCTGAAAAAGATGTCACTGAAACTGACAAAATTTGTTTTTGCATTCACGTTGATTGAGGAAATCCCCGGCAATCCGATATGGTAGTTGTGGTGATGCTGGAATGCAGGATTGATAAGCGAGGACTGTGGAAGGCGGTCAATGAAGTACAGAGTCTGGCTGTTTTGTGCATACAACCCGGAAATAAAAGCTGAATAAATTAAGAGCAGAAGAAAAAACTTTCCGGTCAGGCGGGCCGTTATTTTAAGGCTTTCATACGTCCGTGAGTAAATCTGGGTAAAATTCATAGTGCAGAGAGGTATTTGCAGGTATTTTGCCTGGTTAATTTATTATGTTTAATCTAGCCCTCAATTTCATTCTGAAATCAAAACTATCGGTTGTCTGAAATCTGACAGGCACCTGCTGGCTGTCATGTTCGCCAGTGTCAATCCGCGCTGTTATGATCATATACCCTGCCTGTCCGAGATGATCGATCGTGGCTCCAATTATCTCAACGCTGGCCCTGGAGGTGGTTGATTTTCCCGGAACGACAAACCCGTCTTCTTCAATGGGTGCAGCTTTCAAACTTACGATATCTTCAAAAGTATGGAGTACGATGTTGCTGACCGAGTCATAAAGGCTGAGATCAACCGACAAGCCCAGCGGGAATCCGTTTGCAGCCTCCAGATCGAGAAATAATAACTCAATATTCTCAGTATCAATATCAATCACAACCGTATCGGTCAGTACCAGGTCCGCCAGCTGCAACTCGAGCGGCAGATCAATTTCCATATTCAGGTTCAAACTGCTGCCTGAAGTTATGAAATTGGGAGTGCCGGTATCTCCCTGAGGATTCCTAAGGGTAGAGGATTCAAACGTGAACATCGAAGGAGGGAGTGAAACAAATTCTACCACTCCTGCAGCCTCCCTGCCCAGAGGAATTTCACCGGAAGTATTGTCAAAAGGCGCTTCAGCAGATCCAATCTCAATGCTCAGGGAACCCTCTTCCGGCAGACGAACCTGCTCTCTGCCACCGGAGGATGCACCCTCAAGGTTAAAATTAGTGTAGAAAGGCACACCAAGGCTGTTCTCATATAAAAACCGGATTGTTGGGTTGACAAACCGGAAGTTACCGGTTATCCTGTCAAAAATATCGTACTCAATAAAGATTTGTTTTCCGGTTATAACCTCCCTCGCACCGAAATAACCACTTGCATAACCGGGTTTAAAATCGCTGAAACCTACATTGAAATCAAGCACTCCCGGGGTCAGGTCAAAATCTGTCATCCCCACATCTGATCCGGTCATCAGAGAGTAATTAACCCTCAGCCTGCCCTGATGGACAGACAGGTCAATATCGGCATCTGAAAAGTATGTTTCCCCTTCGGTCATTCCCCCTGAGCCATCGGTAAGGATTTTAAACTCAAAGGGGCTATCTGAAGCTAAAACATTCGACATCTCAACATTCAGAATCAGTCCCCCCCTGCTGTTATCAACCCGGTAAAGCACTTTACCGCTTTCAAGGTTAAGTTCATCTATTCTCTGATCAGCTGCAAAATTCATGTCCAGAAAATCACTGCCTGAACTGATAACTGTAAGAGGCACCCTGGCTTTTCCCTTTTCAGCCATAAGGTTTTCTGAAGTGATCTCTATCTCCAGGTCATCATCAAGGTTTATGGGTACCTGTTCAGTGCCGCTTCCCGGAGAGCTGAAACCCGCAATCTCAAAACGCATTTCGCTATGTACCATAGTTCCCGAAAGCGTGGCTGCACGTGAAACAGTCTGTTGCGGTCCGATATTACCGAAATTAAAAACCCCTACCTGTGAATCGTCAGGAACATTGACAAGGTGTAAATCCATACTTACCTCAACGGGAAAATTGTTGGTCACCGACATTATTATTTCACCACCGGTAAACCGGGCAAATTCGAAATCCGCGACCGACGCCGAGGTGAAACTTCCAATTGCATGCCTCGCAACTGCAGGAAATACAATCATCGTACCTGCTGAACCATTGATCAAAGAAGCTTCCGGATCATTCATACGGCCCGGTGCCACAATATCTCCCAGGGTTATAACCGAAGAGGAGCTTATCGGATCAAGGCCCAGGGGAGCCAGCTGGAATTGTCCGGAAATCTGTTCAGGAACGGGAACTTTGAAGATACTTTCATTTGAAAAAGTAAGAAGTGTATCTTCCCTGATAACCAGTCGTATTGAGTTGTCGGGATCAAAAACAAAATTAGTATCATAAGACTCAATAAGGTTGTCCAGGGTAAGGCTGCCGTTTACCAGCGGGATTAAAATGGAGGGCTGGTAACCGATTCTGTCAGACAACATGTCAAAATCAAAATTATCTCTTAAGCATGATCCTGCCAGAAGCAGTATCATCATCATGGAAAGAATATAATATTTTTTCATTTTCAGTAAACAAAGTAAGTGTATAAAAAGTTGTCGTCCGAGCCAACAATTAATTGAAAATTTCCGCGGCCCGAATGCAGAAACCCAATTGTAAAGTATGACCTGCCATGAAGGGGGAAACCCTGGTATATTTCTCCATCTGAATTAACCAGGAAGATCTGTCCCGCACTCTGCGAAACCACTCCTAATTTCCTGTCATGTCTGGAAAAATGATAATAAGCGGGGGCATGATCTACGTTGACCACAAATTCACGGCTGAACATAGGGGCTCCGTCCCTCCCGTATACATCAAGGCGATTATTGTCCAGAAAAATATAATCCCGGAAACCGTCTGCATTAACATCCTGAAAATCAAAATAATGATTTGCGGAATAATCACCCAGTTTTCTCAATTCGGTCTTGCCGTCAAGATAAATATTCCAGACGCTGCCCAAGGTGTCGGTAAGCACGAGCCTGGGGGCTGCTGAAGGTGTTCTTCCTTCAAAAACCATATTGTTGCGGGTTGAAACGGGAAACACCCTGTCGGGCCTTGTCCTTATATTACCCCTCCTGTCAAGTATATACAACCTGTGCCTGTCGGCAAATACAATGTAATCCCTACCCCCGCTCCTGAAATGCTGTATTTCATGGTAGACATTATGCTCGGTACCTTCAAAGGTCCAACCGGTAACGATATTGCCCTCTTTGGACCTTACTGTAACCGACTTGTCCTCACATGCCACAAAGATCCTGTAATCCTTGTTGTTATCATAGTCAAACACAGATATGCCATTAGTGGCAGGAGAGGGAAGCCGTAAAGGGTACCTGCCCACATCATTGCCATTGCGGTCGAGTAAATATATCTGTTCCCTGGTGTTGAACAGCATCTGAAGCCTGTTATTCCTGTAATAGTCGATCTGGTAGACGCTGCCCATAATCTTTCCCGGAAGGGGTTTTTTCCAGAGGATCCGTCCTGCGTTATTAATAAGGTAGATGGTATTGTTAAGGTCCTGTACAAAGATCTCGTTCTCACCTGTATTATGATTTATCAGCAGCTCAGGCTTAAAATTTATAACAGTATCAAGCAGGGTCTGCCAGTCGGTTTGCGGCTCTTCAAATAAATCCGGAGAATATTTGAGATAGACATTATTATACAACATTTCTCTGCCCGATCCGAACTGCAGCGAAAGTGCCTGAAACCTCCTCAGTGATTCAGGGTTTCCCTTTATTTTTTCAGAAATCTGTCCATCGGCAAGTGTGGTTAACAGACCGCCTGAGCGTGCGAGATTGGAGTATAACCAGAAGTTGTTATTTGATACCAGATACTCTGAAAAATCTCTGAAGCGAGTATCGGCGCTAAGAGTCTGATTCAGAACATTGGCATGAATAAATTCCGACAATCCCTCTGTTGATTCTCCGAATACCAGATAATTTCCCACGAAAGTGAACCAGGAGGTATTTGCTGCACCGAGTATCTTTCCAAACAGCAGCTCCCCCGTCCTGCTGAACGGGAACCTGTAGATATCTGTCGGGGTCTCCCTGTCCACCCGGTAAACCTCCCTGTATGAGTCGATGGTAGTACCTGATAGCCGGGCATTGTGCCTCAGCATCTCAAGCATGGTTTCCAGTGCAAGGGACCGGCTCCTTGTCTTCATCAGCAGAAATAACTCTCCTTTTTCATTAGGGTTTTCCCATCCTGACTTTACAAGAGCTACCTCACCTTCCATAAAAGAATGAAAATCTTCATCGGGAACCGATCCGGTCAGAGCCATAAACTCCTCTCTCATCTTTTTGTATTCATCTGCTCTGTCAATGCTCTCAAGCCACCGAAGGTGGTTATCATAAAAAAGAGGCAGGTCACTCAGTCCCAAAGCCAGAAAGCCGGATGAGTAGCCAGGTATGACTGATTCGGCTCCAATGGTGACAGGCGATTGTCCTGAGAACACGTTAAGATAATTATTATCTGACGACTCAGACAAGGAGAAACCATTCAGCAGTATCGCATCATTCCGCAGATAGAGATCCAACTCTGCCCAGTCGCCCATACCGGGAAAGCCGGCCAGCAGATTCTTACTCTTACCACCGGAGTAAGCGGAAATAAATTGTGGAAAATCCTTTAGATTAAAAAACACATTTGCATCAACATTTTCTCCGCTTGTTGCCAGGACTCTTTGAAAAGCCTCATCCTCATGCAAGCCGCCTCCGTTATCAAGCTGGTCAACAGCATTTTCAACCAGAAGGGCGGAATAACTCAGAATAAATACCCCCCTGTTTAGAGTCCATGACACATCATAACCCCGTCCTCCTGCCCTGAAAGAGGCATCATAAATTTTTGTACGGTTATAGACACGTTCACTTACAGGCGGCCCTCCGGAAAGAAGATCGCTCATCAGATCCCTGACCATCCTTTTCTCTCTCGCAGAGGTGAGCTCAAGGTAATATACCGTTTCATACCTGTCCCTGCCGGACGGATGGACAGAAAAAACAAGACTCTTCCAATCAGCCAGTTCGGAAGCCTTCTGGTTTTCTTTAAGAAGAGAATCCAAAAAGTCCACACCCTTTGACATGCCATCGACATCCAGCACTTGCTCAAGGTCGCTCCACATCTCGTTACCGCTTTTGAGGGCAGAGAAGAAACTGATAATGTTTTTTGTCCGTACAATAACAACAGCATCACCGGCAACAGCATTGAAAGGATCTGTTCCGGTTATCAGGCTCCTCTGAAGCAGGAGATAGCCTCCTGCAAGAGTAGCTAAAGCAATAATTACAAGGGATATAAGGATAATCCTCTTAACCATGATCAAATGAAAATATTTCAGGCTCAAGTAATGCTTCCCCGATTGGCAAAAATACAATTTTTTATGCCAAAAAGCATTACTACCTGACCCCGGAAACACCGTGTTCAATAATTATTATTATCACAGGTTCTGACAATATAAAAAAGATTAATAATTTTACTGGCCATAGTTTTTAATATACCGTAATAAAAAGAAAAAGAAATTGCACATGAAGTTTTTGAATACAGTCATTACCGGAACGGGAAGCTACATACCCACAGAAAAGATATCCAATTCTGAGTTCACCCGGCAGACCTTTTTTGAAAAGGATAAAAGCAGAATAGACAGTCCGGGAGAGGTGGTAGTAGACAAGTTCAGGGACATTACCGGCATAGCCGAGAGAAGATGGGTGTCTGAGGGTCAGACCAACTCAGACATAGCTACCATTGCCGGCAGGGAGGCCATAAAAGATGCCGGCATTGACCAGGAAACCCTCGATTACATAATAGTCGCCCATAATTTCGGAGATGTAATCAAAGGGACTATCCAGTCCGATGCACTACCCTGTCTTGCAGCAAGGGTAAAGAACAAGTTGGGGATAAAAAATCCCTGCTGTGTTGCATATGACATAATTTTCGGCTGTCCGGGATGGGTACAGGGAGTCATCCATGTGGATTCCTTTATACGTACCGGCCTTGCAAAGCGGTGCCTTGTGATCGGGTCGGAAACACTTTCCAGGGTAGTGGACAAATACGATCGTGACACCATGATCTTTTCTGACGGGGCCGGTGCAGCCATAGTTGAGGGGGTCCATTCGAACGAAAAGACAGGCTTCCTTTCATCTGCGGTTGTTTCAAACACTACCGAAGAGGCTTATTACCTTTATCTCGGCCAGTCCAACGCACCGGACAGCAATCCGGATATCCGTTATATCAAAATGCATGGAAGAAAAATTTATGAATACTCTCTTTCCAATGTGCCCCTGGCAATGAAAGCAGCACTCGATAAGACGGATGTCCCTATCGGTGAGGTCAAAAAGATACTGCTGCACCAGGCCAATGAGAAGATGGACGAAGCCATAGCTAAAAGATTTTTCAGGCTCTACGGACTGAGACCTGAAATTTCAGAGGTCATGCCCATGAACATTCATGAACTGGGGAACAGCTCGGTAGCCACCGTCCCCACGCTCTATGACATGATACTGAAGGGCAGCCTTAAAAATCACAGCATCGATCAGGGCGATATACTGATCTTTGCCTCAGTGGGAGCAGGAATGCATATAAACGCATTTGTCTACAGGCAGTAAGGGAACCTGGAACTATCCTCAGGAGACCTGACCGTTTGTCCTCGGTTATCACACTTATAATTACAGGATTTTTGCCCTTTTGAACTCTTTTTCCCTGTCAAACAGGAACCTCCATGTTACGTGGGTTTTTATAACTTTAAATGCCAGCTGATTGGCCAGCTTTATCATTGCCGGGTTAAAATCCCCTATCCAGTTAAGCTCCAAATCATTATACTGAAAGCCCGGTGTCACGGCAATATCGGCAAAAGCCTTAATCATCCCCCCTTCGATACCCTTTGCCTGGAATCTGGGCACTACACCGAATATTACCCCGTAAGCTTTTCTGCAGGTTTTTCTCCACTTATGGTATAAAAACTTCATTTTCCCGATAAGGTTGAGATTCCCATTCAGGTGTCTTATTATCTGGTTTATCTCTGGTATCATAATATAAAATCCAATAGGCTCTTCCTTATGATAGGCAAACCAGATAAGTCTTTCATCCATTATTGGCTTAAATGACTGCAGCAGGGCCATTGCATGGGCTTTTGTTACCTCCTTGATGCCCGGTATCTTAGCCCAGGCCTGATTATATACTATGCGAAAATCATCGGCGGCTTTTTCAAGATTATTCTTATCAACATGTCTGAACAAATAATCAGGGTTACGGTAAACCCTTTCAGCCTTCTCCAATATCGCCGGATGAAAGCCGTCAATACCGATATTCCTGCGGAAAGTATACTGGTTATAATAATTTTTAAACCCGTACTCCTCAAATAAATCTTTATAATATCCATGGTTCCAGGGCATACAATAGTTGGGCTCTGAAAATCCCTCCACCAGCAGTCCCCACCACCTGTCCCTGTCCCCGAAATTCACCGGCCCCTCCATGGCCTCCATTCCCTTTCCTTCAAGCCATTGCCTGCAGGCGTCGAAAAGGATGAATGCGGCCGGCCTGTCATTGATGCACTCAAAAAAACCCATTCCCCCGGTTGGCTGCTCATTGTTAAGTGCGACCTTTTTATCGTAAAAAGCAGCCACCCGGCCCACTGTCTCTCCGCTTCCGTTTGTCAGTATCCAGCGTATACATTCGCCCTGCCGGAATGATTTATTGACCTTTGGATCAAATACCTTTTCTACATCCTGGTCAAGGGGGCGTATCCAGTTCATTTCATCTTTGTACAACCTGACGGGCAGCAGAAGGAACTCTTTTCTGCTCATTTTATCGTTTACTTCAACAAGAGTATATTGCTCCATAATATTAAAATAATTTCTGTCGCAGTTATTTTTCGCTTTCGTCATCCTTATTCCAGTGCAGCAGGATCCTGGCTATGTTGGTAGCATGAGAGGAGATATTTCTCAACATTGACATCAGCTCGAGGTGAGTTTTGGAACTCGTCAGGGTATCAGGGTCCTCCATTTTCAGCCGTTCATAATGCTGTTTTTCAAACTCAAATGCAATGCTTCTGTACTCCTTGTATTTTTGTTTCATATGCATTGCCTTTTCCATATTAACTTCATTGAAAACCTCTACAGCCCTCTTTATCTGTTTACATGTTTTCCCGTGATAATCCACCAGTTCCTGTCTGCCCTCATCACTGAAGGAGTGCTCTTCCGACAGCCAGTATCTGGCTTTATCATACATTGAGGTTGATACCACATCGGCTATCAGTTCCAGCTCCTTAACAGTATAAAGGATCTGAAATGATTCATTCACCCTCTCCTCCCTTGCACCGGCACGTGAGATCTTAAGAAGGTATGCATTGATGTGATCACGCAGAAAATTTACTTTCTTCTCCCCCAGTTCAATGTCAGCAAGTGCATCCGGATTCTTTTCAAGAAAAACGGGCATGATAGCGATTACCATCTCATGTACCACCTTTCCCATTCTGACAGTCTCCTTTTCAGCCAGGCTGAGAGCCATAACAGGTGTCTTAAGCATGCTCTCATCCAGATAGTTGAGGTTGAATGCCGGCTCCTCCTCCCTCTTCACTTCCGGCATTATCCTTTCCACCACACCGGATACAAAACTGGTAAATGGCAAAACCAGCAATGCTGCAATGACATTATAAAAAGTATGTGCATTGGCAATCTGTCTCGGTATCACTTCCGACAGTTCCGCCAGCTCGTCCGTGCCTCCCGTTGCAGCCGGAGACAGCATCTCCACCAGAGAGGCGAAAGGTTTTATCCACCATACAAAAACCAGCACCCCGAAAATTTTGATCAGTCCTACTGCAAGTGCAACCTTTCTGGCTTCACGCCCTGCTTTTATGCTTGCCATGGCGGCAGTCACAGCAGTTCCGATATTTGCACCGAAAAGAAGGGGTATTGAAGCCTCCAGGCTTATCAGGCCCTGCATCCCCAGTATTATCATTATCCCCACAAAAGCAGAGCTGCTTTGTATAAGAGCCGTGAACAGGGTGCCGACAAGTATTCCCAGCAGCGGGTTTTCCAGTTTCAGAAGAATCTGAATAAATGGGTCAAAAGTACGGAGAGGGTACATTGCCTCCGACATTATATGCATTCCAAAAAAGAGAATGCCAAAGCCCATTAGTGAATCTCCGGTATTCCTGTACTGTTCCCTTCCTGCAAAAGTGTGCAGTGCAAATCCCGCAGCAATGAATAAAAGCGAGAAATCGGTGAGCCTGAAAGCAATAAGCTGTGCTGTCACAGTAGTGCCGATAGCTGCCCCGAGGATTATCCCGGGCGTTTGCCTGAACATCATCAGTCCGGCATTGACAAAGCTTACAAGCATTACGTTTGTGGCACTGCTGCTCTGTATCACCATAGTGACAAAGGCACCCAGGCCCATGGCCTTTAACTTGTTATTGGTAAGATTTCCCAGGATGTTTCTCATCTTATCTCCCGCTGACCGCAGGAGTCCCCGACTCATAACTTCCATCCCAAGCAGAAACAGTGCCAGTCCCCCAACCAGTCCGACAAATAAAAAAAACAACCAGTCCGGTTCACGCGCAAATATGGTGTAAAGCTGGAGGTTCTCCTCCTCCGCTGAACGTATACGTGCAATAATATGATACTCACCTCCTGCCGTCCCTAATCTGAAATTTACAACAGAAAAGCCGGAAGAGTCAGTTGGCACCATTCTCCGTTCAATCTGATAATTGCCTCCACCGGAGGGATAATCCACCACCTCAAAAACAACAGGAATACCAACTACGGGTTGTGATCTCTCATCCACAACCCTTGCCCTGACAGGTTTGACCGGCTCACCAGCCTTTCCATGCTGCCGGTCCCCCGCAAACCCGGGGTCTCCTTCCTTTACCGGTTTAATCAGGAAATAGCTGCGGCCTCCCTGCATTTCCATTGAATGGAGGTCAGCTGAAAATAAGAGAACCAAAAGAATAAACAGACTTCGCCTTATGATCACCCGATTTATTTTTAAAATAGAGTTAAAAATAAGGCAATATTCACTGCCGTCAAAGGATCAGATTAAAAATATTACTGCTTTCATGAATAACCGGCATATCTGCTCGTGCCGGTTGGTTTCAAACCCCGAAAGCTTTCCTGATTCTCTCTACCTCATCAAGTTTCTCCCAGGCAAACATATCAACCATTTTGAAATGGCGCTGTATTCCGTTTATAACTTTTGAATAGGTTTCCTCATCCTGGTAATAAACCTCTACCTCAGCTCTGTGGGGTGTGCGACCAAAGTGCCCGTATGAGGCAGTTTTTTCATAAACCGGATTTTTCAGGCCGTAACGTCTGATTATTGACCATGGACGCAGGTCAAATAATTCACTGACAATTGTTGATATTTCAGGATCGCCGGCATCCACATTGGCTGTTCCATAGGTGTTTACATACAGGCCTACAGGCTCGGCAACACCGATGGCATATGCCACCTGCACTAACATCTCATCTGCTATTCCTGCTGCAACAAGGTTTTTGGCTATGTGCCTTGCAGCATAGGCAGCAGAACGGTCTACCTTGGAAGCGTCTTTTCCGGAAAATGCCCCGCCGCCATGTGCTCCCTTACCTCCGTAGGTATCAACAATGATCTTTCTGCCCGTAAGCCCGGTATCACCGTGGGGACCGCCAATAACAAACTTCCCGGTAGGATTAACCAGTATCCTGTATCCGTCGTCAAAGAGCTCCCTGATCTTCTCCGGCACGCTTTTCGAATTCCTCACCCTTGGTATAAGGATATTTCTGATGTCCTCTTCAATATGTTTCTGCATGTCAGCATCGGTTCCTTCAAAGGGATCATGCTGTGTGGAAACAACCAGTGTATTGAGTTTCATTGCCACATTGTCCTGATCATATTCAACTGTAACCTGTGCCTTGGAATCGGGTCGCAGGTAGGTCATCTGACGTCCCTCACGCCGTATGGCAGCAAGCTCTTTAAGAATTACATGGGACAGCTGGACAGGCAGGGGCATAAAATTTTCCATTTCCCTTATCGCGTAACCGAACATCATGCCCTGGTCACCTGCACCCTGGTTTTCACAATTACTGCGTTCAACGCCCTGGCTTATATCTGAACTCTGTTCATGAATGCAGGATATTACACCACATGATTCAGCCTCAAATTGATATTCAGACCGGGTATAACCGATACGCCGGACCGTATTTCGGGCAACCTTTTGAATGTCAACATAACCATCGGTTTTCACCTCACCGCTGCACACAATCAATCCGGTGGTTACAAGCGTTTCACATGCCACCTTCGATTCGGGATCATGCCTCAGGAACTCGTCCAGCAGCGCATCGGATATCTGATCGGCAATTTTGTCCGGGTGTCCCTCCGACACCGACTCAGAAGTAAATAAATATGCCATATTAAGCAAGATTTAATTTATAATTATGATAATGGGGGACCTTGATGGTGATTGTTGGCAGAATGGAAATACATTTTAGCATTTTTTTCTGTGGTTGCAATCAGTCAAATCCGTCCACCTGAAATTAACGCGCCAAAGCTACAGAATATTTATCTGAATAACAAACAGCTTTATATCGGGAAAATAAACAATATGCAGTACCCTGGCTTATCTTGTCAGTTCCTGGAATATGCTCTCAAGGTTCTTTTCCTCCTTTTGAAGAGAAAGAACTGTTATATTTTTCTGCACTGCAAACCCGAACACCCCGGCGCGTATATCCTTATCAGAACTGCTCTCTATCACCCAACTCCTGCCTTTAACATTTCTCACTTTCTCTGCACCCGGAATCTCCATCAACGTTTCGGGATCCAGATCGTTATCGAACTCAACTGACACTATCTGCTTTTTCAGGGAACTCATCCGGATTATGTTCTCCCTGGTATCATTGGCCACAATCCTGCCCTCCCGGATGATTATTATCCTGTCGCAAATAGCTTCCACTTCCTGCATGATATGGGTGGAGAGCATGACCGTCTTTTTCTTTCCGGCCGAGGCAATAAGGCTCCTTATCTCCACAATCTGATTTGGATCAAGACCCCCGGTAGGCTCATCCAGTATCAGAACATCGGGGTCATTTATAAGTGCCTGAGCCAGTCCGACCCTCTGCCGGTACCCTTTTGACAGAGAGGCTATCTTCTTGTGCTGCTCTTTGTCCAGCCCTGTCATCTCAATCAACCGTCCTACTCTCTTTTTCCTGTCTGCCAGTTTGTACATACCGGCAACAAAGTGCAGGTACTCCCTTACATACATATCAGTATAGAGCGGATTGTTCTCCGGAAGGTAACCTATTCTTTGCCTGACCCTGAGCGAATCCTCCATTACATCGACCCCGTTGACCATAACCCTGCCTGAATCAGCTGGGATAATACCTGTGATGATCCTCATCATAGTGGTCTTTCCCGCACCATTGGGTCCAAGGAAACCAAGCACCTGACCGCTTCCGATATCAAAAGAGACATCATCAAGAGCAAGCTGGCTGCCATACCGTTTTACAACATTTCTAACTTCTACCGGCATAATTCAAATATTTTTTAGTCTGATCAGACCACCTTATAGTGTCAGTTCTCTTTAACACCTCTAAAATATAAAATTACAACAAGAGTTTAATTTATACATCTTTTTTCCTAACTTAACCGTCAAATAACCCAAAAACCGGCATTATGTTTGATCTGGGAAAGATTGTAGCCACACCTGGCAAGAAAATACTTCTTAAAGAATATGATACCGCCTATACCGGCAATTTCGCCACACCGGCTGAAGCAAAAAAAATGCTCAAAAGGGATGTAAAAAGAACAGCAAAGCTTCAGGACATGCTCTACGCCTACAGCCGTCATTCAATCCTGATAATCTTTCAGGCCATGGATGCTGCCGGCAAGGACGGAACCATTAAGCATGTGATGTCGGGAATAAACCCTCAGGGCTGCCAGGTATTCAGTTTTAAAACACCTTCCGCAGAAGAGCTTTCTCACGACTTCCTCTGGAGAACAACCAAAAGGATGCCGGAAAGGGGACGGATTGGAATTTTCAACCGCTCCTATTACGAAGAGGTTTTAATCACCCGTGTTCATCCTGAATTTCTGATCAAACAGAATATACCCGGTTTATACAGTGTGGACGACATAACCGAAGAGTTCTGGGAAAATCGTTATAATCATATCAATAATTTTGAAAAACAGCAGTCCGACAGCGGAACCATAATACTCAAATTTTTCCTTCACCTTTCCAGACAGGAGCAGAAGGCAAGGTTTCTGTCACGCATCAACAACAAGAAGAAAAACTGGAAATTCACCATAAATGATATTAACGAAAGAAGAAAGTGGGATGTCTATCAACAGGCATTTGAGAAGGCTATTAACAGAACTTCCACACCACATGCACCATGGTATATTATTCCTGCCGACCATAAATGGTTCATGCGCACTGCTGTATGCGATATCCTTGTTCAGACCCTTGAAAAGCTGGACCTGAAATATCCGGAAGTCGGTCCCAAAGACAGAAAGAATCTCAAAGAGGCAAAGGAATTGCTTCTTAACGAGGATTAATCTCCCCGCCTAATACATCACCGAGCTTATTGATGAGACTCCAACACGCGGATTTACTGCCATAACCGGAATCTTTGCACTGTTAGCTATTATCTCCTGTTCCGGAAGGCCGAATAAAAAGTCCGTCATATGAACATTCTTACTGGTGGTAATAAGGATCAGGTCAGCATCAATCTCCTGGGCAAAGGAGATAGTCTCTTTCGAAAAATCACCCGATTTCTTCCCAACATGTATCTTATATTCTATATCATTCTGTATCAGGTACCTGATCGCAAAGTTAAAATTAGTATTGATCATTTTGACAATTGACTTATCGGTAATCGGGGGTTTGAAGAGATGCACCCTGGAATTGAAATATTTTCCAAGATAGATCGCCCAGTAGAGCTTTTCCCTGGTTTCAGCCTTGAAATCGATCGGAAACACTATGTCGGTGAAACGGTGCTTTTCAGAGGGCTTTTCCTGAACAACGAGAAACGGGACCTTGCTCTTCACTATAACTTTCAGTGCCCAGCTCCCGGTAAGTTTCTGCATTCCCTTGATACCATGTGTGCCCATTATCACCATTATGGCTTCATTTTCAGAGGCATACTTCCCGATGGTATTGAAGATGGATCCCTTAAGTACTGCGAAATCCAGATTTATTAAGTCATTCTTGCCACGAAAAGCTTCGCACAACAATTTAAGTTTGTTTTCTGCCTCTTCTTTTTTCTGTTCGTGGCCGGTACCTTCTTCAACCACATGCAGCAGTCTGATCGGGGAGTCTGTATATTTCGAAATACGTAGCGCATGAGACAGCGCATTATCTGATACCGGGGTAAAATCGTAGGTTACAAACAGCACCTTATCTGCCTTTTTCATGAATCTTATGATTTGTTATTGATGAATTTCTTATCCTTTAAAATAATATACTATACGTTATAATCTGAAGAAAGTTACCTTATTGTCATCTGATTTTCAGCATAAGAAAATCAAAAACAATGCACCATAAAAACATCAGCCAGTCTGACATCTGTAAATTAATATTTCCGGTTGAAGCCAAAAATCGTATTTTTGCACAGAATTACCGGACAATGTAAGAGATATATCTGAACAACAACAAAATATATTCTATACGAACAACAACTTACAAACAATGAGTATAAAAAGAAGAACCAGGGTAAGAGAGGCGCTGACTTCATGTGAAGTGGCAAAAGAGATTACTGTCATGGGCTGGGTAAGAACCCGGCGTGGCAGCAAAAAAATTGCCTTTATAGCCCTCAATGACGGCTCAACATTAAACAACATCCAGATAGTTGCCGACGTGCCCGCTTTTCACGAAGATCTCCTCAAGCAGGTTACTACGGGAGCATGTATTTCGGTTACCGGCACGCTTACCCAATCCGCGGGCAGCGGGCAGAGCGTTGAGATACAGGCAAAATCAATAAAGCTTCACGGGCCGGCCGATCCTGTTACATACCCGCTGCAGAAGAAGGGCCATTCCCTGGAGTTTCTAAGAGAGATAGCTCATCTGCGCCCCCGCACCAACACCTTCGGAGCTATCCTGAGACTCAGGCATGCCATGTCTTATTCTATTCACAAATATTTTAACGACAACGGCTTTTATTACCTTCATACCCCCATCATCACAGGATCAGATGCCGAGGGAGCGGGAGAAATGTTCAGGGTAACAACCCTTGATATAATGAACCCACCAAAAACAGAAGACGGAAGGATCAATTACAGGGAAGATTTTTTCGGCAAGGAGACCAACCTGACCGTATCCGGCCAGCTTGAAGGCGAGATAGGTGCCCTTGCGCTGTCGGATGTATACACCTTTGGCCCTACATTCCGTGCTGAGAATTCCAATACACCCAGGCATCTGGCGGAATTCTGGATGATAGAGCCCGAGATGGCTTTTTATGATATCCATGACAACATGGATCTTGCAGAGGATTTCCTCAAATACCTTATAAACTATGCTCTCGAGCATTGCGTTGAAGACCTCAGGTTTCTAAACGACATGTATGACAAGGAGCTGCTGAGCAGGCTCAATTCTGTTACAGACTCTGATTTTGTCAGGATAACCTATACTGAAGCCATAGATATACTGAACTCATCGGGAATGAAATTTGAGTTCCCCACGCAATGGGGAGCAGACCTTCAGTCAGAGCATGAGCGGTACCTTGTTGAAAAACATTACAAAAATCCTGTCATCATTACCGGCTACCCGAAAGCAATAAAAGCCTTTTACATGAAGCAGAATGACGACGGGACCACCGTACGTGCAATGGATGTGCTCTTCCCGCGCATAGGCGAGATCGTCGGAGGGTCACAGCGGGAAGAGAACCTTCAGGCACTCGAGAACCGGATAAAAGAAATCGGCATTCCGCGCGAGGAGCTCTGGTGGTATCTTGACACCCGTCGTTTTGGCAGTGCCCCCCATTCAGGATTCGGGCTTGGTTTCGAGAGGATGATGCTTTTTATCACCGGAATGAGTAACATAAGAGATGTAATCCCTTTCCCGAGAACACCCAATCATGCCGAATTCTAAAAGTTATTTTTTCCCTGTATAAAGTACTAATAAGATTGGCATGACACAACTGCCGATTGTTAAATAAAATTTTTGTAAATTGCCAGGGTAGGAACAGGCATAAAGTTATGTTAAAACAGAGATTACAACAGAAGCTGCTTCAGAAGCTTTCTCCGCAGCAGATACAGATGATAAAACTGCTGGAGATCCCTGCCATGCAGCTTGAGCAGAGGATCAAGAAGGAGCTGGAGGAGAATCCCATACTGGAAGAGGGTGAAGCTGAGGTTGAGGATTTAGATGCAAACGACCAGAATGATGAAGAGAACGAAAATAACTCAGACAATGACGATGAGGAATTCTCGCTCGAAGATTACCTGGAAGATGATGACATTCCCAACTATAAACTGAGCACCAACAACTATTCTGACGACGACAAAAGGCCGGATGTGCCCCTGAGCTCATCACCCAATTTCCAGGCACACCTTGAGAGCCAGCTTGGATTGCGTTCCCTTACTGAGAAGCAGGAGACACTTGCCAGGTATCTACTTGGCAATATTGATGACGACGGATATCTGAGACGAAAGCTTGAAGCCATAGTTGATGATCTGGCATTTACCCAGAATATAAGCGCCACTGAAGAGGAGCTGTTCGAAATACTGCAGATAATACAGGATTTTGATCCGGCGGGTGTCGGTGCCCGCGACCTGCAGGAATGCCTTCTTTTACAAATAAGTCGCAAAGACCAGTCCGATCCCCCGGTTGAACTGGCCCGCAGGATAATAAAATCGCATTTCCAGGAATTTACCCGTAAACATTACGACAAGATCCAGAGGCGCATGAATATCTCCGAAGACCAGCTTAAGAGATCCGTTGAGGAGATACTGAAGTTAAACCCCAAACCAGGGAGTTCATACAGCGACCCTATGCAACAGTCCTCACAGCACATAATTCCCGATTTCATCCTCGACATGAAAGACGGTGAGCTTATGCTGAGCCTCAATTCCCATAATGTCCCGGAGCTGCGCATAAACCGGACCTACAGCCAGATGATAGAAACATATTCTCAAAATAAAAACAAGCACAGCAGGGAGGATAAGGATACCATAAATTTCGTAAAACAAAAACTTGACTCTGCAAGATGGTTCATAGATGCCATTATACAAAGGCAGAATACCCTTATGCTTACCATGAAAGCCATTATTGATTATCAGAAGGAGTACTTTGCCGAGGGGGATGAAACTAAGCTGAAACCGATGATCCTGAAGAACATTGCAGAAAAAACAGGACTTGACATCTCCACCATAAGCCGTGTAGCAAACAGTAAATACATCCAGACCCATTTCGGCATATTTCCTCTCAAGTCATTCTTTTCAGAGGGACTGCAAAGTGAATCGGGTGAGGAGGTATCAACCCGGGAAATAAAAAATATAATGGCTGAATGCATAAAAAATGAAGTTAAGCGCACTCCACTCACAGACGAGAAGCTTGTTGAAATACTCAGGGGAAAAGGTTATAACATTGCTCGCCGCACTGTTGCAAAATACAGGGAACAGCTCAACATACCGGTAGCCCGGCTTAGAAAGGAACTCTGACACCTTCCAAAAAAAACTTCACATGCAAAACAGTCTCGCCAGAATAGCTACAATAGTTTTCCACCCCCTTATCATGCCTCCTCTGGGGATGCTCCTGCTTTTCAATTCCGGCACTTACCTTGATTTCCTCACATACTCACATAAGAGGGCAATCTTTCTTATTTTTATTACCGGTACAACTATTCTGCCAATGAGTCTGATCCCCTTCATGCTGTATCAGAGAACTATCAGAAACATTGGGATGGATGACCACCGCGAAAGGATCCTGCCTCTGCTGATCGCGGTTGTTTTTTATATTTTCACCTGGTATATGCTGGCGCGGATTAATGTGCCCGGACTGATAAATATCTATGTCATAACGGCAAGCCTGACGCTCCTCTTCTGTACTCTGATCTCTCTCATCTGGAAGATAAGCCTGCATATGACAGCCCTTGGTGCACTCACAGGCATGCTGCTTGCCGTTGCTTTCAGATTCGGAATCAACCTCCAGATATATCTGGCAATTTTTTTCCTTATCGCAGGTATCGCTGGCTGGGCTAGGCTTACCCTGAAGGCACATACACCCGCTCAGATATATGCTGGATACCTGGGTGGAACGGCTATCGCTTTTTTTCTTATGTTCAGCTTTTAGACCTGTCCGGGGAGTCAGAGGCTTTTCTCAACACATTCTTAACCCTCTTCTCCAGCAGAAGCTTATGTGCAATGGCCGTCGTTTTGTGCCATTCAGCCATGCTGTAGCCAGACCCTCTGTCCGGCTTCTTTTCTGAGCCTTCTGTAAACCCGCCCTTCTGCTGTTCAATCAGTTTCTGCAGGTTAAAATCACTTTGCCTGACTACCCTGAACCATCCCTTTGAGGCGAGCCATTTGCCAAGGTACTCCTGCTCAGTCTGACCGGGGGTGGGGACAAGCACGGCGGTCCTTCCAAGCACCAGCAGGTCCATCACAGAGCTGTATCCGCTACGGCAAACCACAATCTCCGACTCCTCTATCGCCTTCCGGAGCCGCGGAGAATCCAAAAAAGCGAGGATCTCCAGATTTCCTGCTATTTCCCTTTCGGGGAAACTACCCGGCAATCCCCTCACCAGCAATGCCCTTTCAGATGAATCGCGAATCCCTGTTTTAATAATATCCTCCAGCATGGTGCGGTGGGGCTCAGGACCGGAAAGAAGAAACAGGAATCTGTATCGGAACGTTCCGGAAGAACCTCCGGAACCGGGAGGTTCCGGACTAACCGCCTGATTGCTGTAACGATCTGACCCCGGCGAAAACCTGCTAAGCCATCCGGTAAAAAATGCGCCAGAAAGGCTTTCATGGCCTGCAGTCAGCTTTCCTGCAGCAGGATCATCAGCACAATCGGGAATCCAGCATTCATCAAAAGCCCCGGCCCACCGTCTGATCACCCTCGACACCATCCCCTCCAGCGGCCTTAATAATAAAGGCATAGACGGTCTGAGCTGATGGGTTATTATCACAGAGGTCACCTTTTCGTTCACCAGACCGTATCGGTTATCAGACACAATCAAATCCGGACTGCACCTTTCAACCAGCCTCTTCAGAACCCGCTTTTCCCTGGAGATATTTTTCAGAAAAGCAGGAACACGAAGCAGCATGCCAGGGAAAAAAAACTTCCGGTAACTGGTAACAGAAAAACCCGGGAAAGGAATTATTTCCAGTCTGTCGCTGCAGTGCTTCTTCTCCGTTCTGACATTACCGGGTATTTGCCGGCCATAGCTTTCGCAACCTCTCTGCCGGCTATCTGCATGCCTGCCTGATAAACTGTCAGGGTCCGGCTGGCCATCCACACCATTTTCTCCTGCTGTTTCGATTGAATCGGAAATCCCGAATTCCCTGATTATCATTTCAGCACCGGGACCTGAAACACCCACAACAACACGGCATCCGGTCTCAAGGAAAGCCCTTATAACCGGTACACACCGGGACGCATGGCCCAGTCCCCAATCCACAGGGCAAACCAGTACACACAGCTTTTTCATCGTCATATTGATACCTGCACCTCAATACCCAGCAATTCCACCCTTTCTGCGATGCGATACAGCTCATCGGGCGGCACCTTCCTCAGGCCCCCGACCGGAGTATCCCTGGCAATAGTGTAGACCATAACCATCCGGGGTCTGAGACGTTCCACAAGCAGTAACCACTCCTTCAACTCCTCTTCAGAAGCATTGTCCACCTCAACACCATTGTATACACCTCTCACAAACAGGGTCTGCAATATAAACATTCCATCCAATCTCATAATATTCTTCACCAGCTGATCCTGGCTGAAATCCTCACCCGGCTGGTTGAGAAGCCTGACAGTCTCCTCCCTTGCTGAATCGATCTTCAGAATACTCTGATCCGCCATCTTAAGGGCGTTGAAAACCGAAGGGTTGTCCAGTGTAGTGGCGTTTGAGAGCACCGCCACCCGTGCATCCGGCGAAAGGCTGTCACGCAGAATGACGGTATCTGCAATTATTCCGGCAAAAGAAGGATGCAGTGTGGGTTCACCATTACCGGCAAAGGTTATCGTGTCGGGTTTCTTACCCTCCCCGCTCATCATGAGAAGCTTTTCCCTGAGTTTTTCCCTGACAACATGACGCGACGGAAATTTCTCAGCACTGTATTTTTCCCGGCTGGTCCATCCGCATTCACAATAGATACAATTGAAGCTGCACCATTTCCTGTCGCCGGGCAGGAGATTTATGCCAAGTGAAACACCCAGTCTTCTGCTTTTTACCGGGCCAAAGACAATCTCACCGAATAAAAATGTAGCCATCGGAAATCAAATTGCCAGCGAACTTAATGTTTTTTTATAAAAAACCAGTATCCCGGTTCCAAATATTCAGGCTGGTCTGCCTGTCTCTATACCTGCCAGGTTAAGCAGTCTGTATGACAATAGTCATTGTATGTAGACTATTTCGGTCTAATTTTGTATTTATAAAAACAACTAAAAAAAATAAGATGTCCGGAACCATATCACCCGAACCATTTATATGGAAGGATGACTACAAAGTTGGGGTAAAAGCAATTGATGAACACCGTGAAAAGTTCTTTGAGATCATCAACAAGCTTAAGAAAGTAATCACCGAAAAAGATTGCAAGATAAAAGTTGCTGACATCTTTTTTTCACTTGTTCACTATGCCGAACACTACCTGATAAATGAAGAGATATACTTCAAGGAGTCCGGTTACACCGGTTTTTCAAAACACCAGGAGAGCCATAACAATTTCATCAACAGAATAGTAAAATTCAAGGAAGATTACCAGAGCGGCAAAAAAGAGGTTTGTGAGGATATGTATTTTTACCTTGAAAACTGGCTTATCAACCATATACTGCATTATGACATTGAGGCAGTGGAATGGCTGAAGGAGCAGGGAGTAAAATAGTAACTATCAGTCTTTTAATATTTTTTACCTCAAATATTTCCAACCCGAAGATCCCTTTTCACGTACTTTCAGCATATTTGTCTGATACGGCTTACCGGCAGCAGCCGCATTTTTCCGATATCGACGCCCTCAATGATATTCAGTCCCGGACGCATACCAGGTAACAGGCAGCCTGCCTCTCCCCGGTATCCGGAAGCCAGCACTCCGTTCAGCGTAGCCATGGTAAGAAGTTTCGGGAAACTGTAATGTGGGGGAGCGTCCTGCAACGTAAGCATAATCCCGAGCAAGCCGGTAAGTCCCGGGTTAACCTGTATCAAGCCGGACGATTCCCGGCTGGTTCTTAACCGGTCGTTTCCTGCCAGGCTGATTTGTGCCCGGCTGGTTCGTGTCCGGCTGATTCGTGCCCGGTCGGCTCCTGTCTGGTCGGCACCTGACCGGTCGGCACCTGACCGGTCGGTTCGCCCTTTATCAGTCCGCCAATGGCTGGCGAGCACTTCCAGTTCACCTTCGGGGGCACTGAAAAGAAGGATGTCGTTTATCTCACTTTCGCTGAAAAATTGACTGAAATGATCCATGCTGTTGTAGAGGGTATAGCCGACTGCTCCTCCGTAGCCGTTTCGCCATGTAACACCTGTGGTATCCGGCACCATTTGCCTCGGCGGGCCATAGCTTCCGTCACTATCCTCCGGCCATCCTACCCTTCCTGCCACTCTGACCCCGCCTGCAAGAAGGCTGTGGCCACTCTCATTTGGGCTGCACATAACATCAGCCAGCCCCGGTACCAGAAAACCACTGTAGTATTCTACACCCGCAATTTCTTTGAAGGATAGGCCACCGCAGCTAACCGAAACCACCGTACCATACCTGTCAATCTCAACAACAGCATTTTTGCGCGGAGGGGAGGATACCGGAAAGACAATACTGGCAGCTACCTTTCGCATCATGAATAAGAAATTAATTATTTACAGGCGCTCCGGATCGGGCTCCTCACTGAAAAGAAGGCGTATATCGCTGACTATCGCATGCCTGTCCCCTGTATCATCAGGGTTCGAAAGATCCAGAACACGTCCCTTAACATGAGTAACATCGGGGTTGGTCAGAACCCCAGCAACGGTTACCTTCCTGGTCCTGCCATCCTTATTAAGGCTGAACGGGGTAAAATTTTCACGGTAGCCATGTTCGGTTCCGTCATCGTACCAGAACCAGAGACTGACCCTCGGATCCTCTGCGATGTCCCTTCTGTCCAGCTGAATATCAGCGGTAAATGTATATTTTCCGGGTCCTCTTGCCGGGATTTTAAAGCTTATCATCCTGTTTGTGTCGGGGCCGGGAAAAAACCAGTTTTCACTGGTGTTCCAAATATTCTCTGACTCAACTGCCACGGTCTGATCAGCTGACGATTGCTCCTGTAATTCAAGTTCCTTTATATCCGCTTCTATAATCTTTTTATTAAGATCATCTATCACCCGGTTATATAATCTTTCAAACTGACTGGGATTGTAAGAGTAGTAAATCAAAGATTTCTGAAACTCCTCCCTGGTAACTCCGTGTTTTTCGAATACACCCTGATAATAATCCACTGTATCGTGCTCAATATCGAGATGATACGACTCCGGAGTTTGGGTGGCGGAATAAATACCTTCATAATAATGGATATCCACAAGAAGATCGACAAACCTGTTCTGATCCATAACACCCCTGGAGGGAGGGCCCTTGGGATGTGAAGAACAGCCGGAAATTAGTAATATCAATATAAAAAGGTTGCAAAGGAGAAACAGAAAAACAGGCCTGCTGTTACTTGACCGGGTTAAACCGCATACCAATGAATACTTCATGTGAACCTGAATTGAAATGACGAATTGGTGAAAAGCTCATGTCATATGAATAACCGAAATTAAACCTGTTTTCGTGTGTATAACCCACCAAAAAAGATACCGCATCCTGGGAGCGGACAGATACCCCGAGCCATAAAAGTTCACGGTAATATGCTTTGAGGTTGAAATCCACCTGCAGTGGTGTTGGCATGGAACCACGTATTATAACAGATGGTTCCAGCAGGTAGTCATGACTGATCATGTACCTGTATCCTCCGGTGAGGTAAAAGTGGGTTTTCAGCTTATTCAGGCCGGTCCCCTCCTCAAAAAGGTTCAGGGTATTGCCAAAAAGCTGATGTGCAGAAAACCCGGCATGAAATGTAGGCGAGTAAAGGTATATTGCCACTGTTGCATCGGGCGAAAAGGATGAGGTAACCGAATTGGGCATTGCCGGGTCAGAAGGATCAAGCAGTGTTATTTTTGAACCGTCCACCCGGTTCTGCAGGATCCCTGCAGACAAACCCATCGAGAATCTTATATCATTGCTTACCAGCAGGTTATATGCATATGATCCATAAAGCCCGTTACGGCTTGTAGGGCCGGTAGCATCATTAAAGATATAGCCCCCGAAACCCATGTCCTTTTCTGCATGGGGACCATAGACACTCAGGCTGTTTGTTTGCGGAGCATCCGCAATCCCGGTCCACTGGAACCGGCTGTTCAGCCTCACCTGGTAATAATCGTCAGTGCCGGCAACAGCAGGATTGAATACATACGAGTTAAACATAAACTGTGTATACACCGGCAGTTGTTGTGCCTTTGTCCCGCCTGCCGTTGCAAGCAACAGAATCAGCTGAACAATTGCTGCAGGCAGCAACCTGTCAGCTTTAACAGCCCACCTGATGCATCTCTGCATCCTAAATAAAATACTATTCATATTCATCTTCATATTATCTAACTATTGTTACCGGTCCGGTTAACGGTTTTGTACCGAATATATCATTGAGCCTTATCACATAATAATATGTACCCATCGGCAGTTCCCTGCCGTTGTAGGTTCCGTCCCACCTCTTATCGTCACTGTATCCCCTGGAATGGAAAACCCTTTGCCCGGAGCGGTTGTATACTTCAACTTCAATATCCGGATAGTCCTCTGCATTAATAATGTCAAAAAAGTCGTTGACCCCGTCATCATTGGGAGTGAATCCTGATACCGGTTTTACCGGTTGAATTATGTCAACGAAAATGTCGGCCGACTCACTGCAGCCATTGGCAGTCTCTGCATAAACAAAATATCTTGTGGGGTTCATTACCGTGGCAGTCGTCACAGGTCCGCTCACTTCACTCAAACCTGTTGAGGGTGTCCATTCATAGCTGACAAATTCACCGCCTTTGGCCTCGAGTGTAATGGAAGTGCCCTGGAATATGACCGTATCATTGCCAATAAAGATGCCCTCAAGCGGATAGTGATCGACCAGGACATCTGCCTCATCATAGCAACCATTCTCATCGGTCACCGTCAGAGTATAGGATGTCGGCACCAGCGGCGCAACTAATGGCGATGCAACAGTATCAGGAGCAGCCCCTTCAGATGCAACCCATGAATATTTGGCCGAAGTTCCGCTCTGCATCAGCGTAGAGGTAAGCTCCACCTCCCCGCCTGCGCATACGGTCAATTGCTGAGGAAGCGAGACTTCAAGAAGATTGAGGTATTCAACGTTAACCGAGAGAGAGTCAGTACAGCCATTTTCATCGGTAACCCGGACGATATGCTCACCCGGCAGAATACCTTCAATACCGGGAGTCTCCTGGCCATCTGACCAGAGAAATGAATGGTTGCCGGTACCGCCTGTTGACTCAATTTCAATTTCGCCATCCGGACTGAAACGGCTGCAGCTTGCAGGAACTACCGTTGCAGAGATCTCTATGGGATCAGGCTCATCCATAACCACTGTCCCTTCCCAGATATAATTCATGGCATCGCGCACCTGCAGCCTGTAGGTATCCGCAGGCAGGCCGGTAAAAGTTCCACTGGAGTGGAACTGCTGTCCATCATCAATTGAATATTCAAAAGGCTCATTACCCATTTCCGCCGTTATGACAATTGTACCGTCCTCATAACCATAGCATGAGGGAGGCTGAACCTCGGCTGAGGCATCAATACCCAGCACCTCGGTTATGGTAACGGAGGTATCGGCAATGCAGTCATTTGCATCCGACACCAGGATAACATAATCACCCAATGCCAGCTCTTCGAAAAAGGCCTCATCCTGCCAGGTGCTGCCATCGTCAATGCTGTAGGTGTAGGGCTCTGTTCCGCCACTCATCCCGATAAGCACACTGCCAGATTCTTCTCCCGAACCTATTACTATATTATTAATGTCAACAAAAGCAAAAAGCAGCTCTTCGGGACCTTCAAGCGTAAAGGGAAAGTTGAATTCACAGCTGTTGGCATCGCGCACTGTAACTATGTGTTCGCCGGCTGTAAGGTTGTCAAAATCACCAGAGGCAAAGAAATCCATCCCGTTTATGGAATACTCAAGATCGCCTGCACCACCAGATGCCTGGACGCTGATTTCTCCGTTAGTGTTGCCGAAGCAGCCGGTTACATTGGTAAGCATGTAATTATCAATCACTACCGGGTCAGGCCCGCTCAATGTTACAATTTCCGGCTTCCTGCACCCCTTGTTATCCTCTACCTCTATCAGATATTCACCAACCCCCAGGTCGCTGAATGTGCGGGAGCCGTTATTCACTCCGTCGATCAGATACCTGTAGGGGGATGATCCGCCGGCAGGCATACTTATCCTGATCCTCCCGTTTGTGCTGAAGCTGCAGTCCGTGACATCGAGAACTTCTGTCACTGAATACACTATCTCAGAAGGCTGGTCTATAGTTATGCTGTTTCCGGCATTTACATTCACAGTGCAGTTGGTCTCAGTATCACGCACAAAGGCATAGTAGGCCACATCTCCCGAAAGGTTGTCGAATATGTTGAGGGACTGGAAATCAGCGGGCACATATTGGGTTGTGGATATTGAATACTCAAAATTGCCGGTTCCGCCCGAGGCGGTCAGCGTTATTGTACCCGGATCGCCGAAGCAAGTCTCTATTGCAGGGGCATTGAACCCGACGAACACCTGGTCCGGTTCAGTAATCTCGATTACCAGCTGGTTGCTCAGGCACATATTTGCATCGCGGGCCACCACAGTGTATAATTCCTGGTCAAGGCCGGAGAAAACCGGTGAATCCTGATATACAGGCTCTTCGTCAATGAATACCGAATATTCCCAGGGAGCAGTGCCACCGGCCGCAGAAACCACAATCTCCCCGTCAGCAGCATTATAACACGTTATACCTGTCCACTCAGCCGTTATAGTAAATTCACCGGGCTGGGAAACCGTAACCGGAACATCAAAGGTGCAGTCGTTATTATCTATAACGGTAACCAGGTAATCACCTGCTGCAAGGCCCCCGAAAACACCTGACCCCGAAGCAGGGCCACCATCCAGGCAGTAGCTGTAGGGAGCAGTGCCGCCACTGCCCTCAACGGTAACCGACCCGTCATCACCCATATAACAGGAAACATTTTCAATATCTGTAACAGCTCCCCCAAGGGCCTCAGAAGGCTGGGAAACTGTAACCGGCACATCAAAGGTGCAGTCGTTATCATCAATAATCCGCACCACATAATCACCCGCTGCAAGGCCCCCGAAAACACCTGACCCCGTAGCAGGGCCACCATCCAGGCTGTAGCTGTAGGGAGCAGTGCCGCCACTGCCCTCAACGGTAACCGACCCGTCATCACCCATATAACAGGAAACATTTTCAATATCTGTAACAGCTCCGGCAAGAGCTTCAGATGGCTGGGAAATGGTAACCGGCACATCAAAGGTGCAGTCGTTATCGTCAATAACCCTCACCACATAATCACCCGCTGCAAGACCCCCGAAAACACCTGAGCCCGTAGCAGGGCCACCATCCAGGCTGTAGCTGTAAGGAGCTGTGCCGCCACTGCCCTCAACGGTAACCGAACCGTCATCACCCATATAACAGGAAACATTTTCAATATCTGTAACGGCTCCTTCAAGAGCCTTAGAAGGCTGGGTTACTTCAAGCCCGAACCCGATTGTCTTTACGCATAGATCAACTGAGGCATCTCTCATATAGACGTCATATAATCCGGCCGGCAGTCCCTGAAAGACAGTACCCGTCTGCCATACTGATCCGCTGATGCGATACTCGAAATTACCAGTTCCGCCCATTGGTGAGGATATGGTTATCTCACCGTCGTTCCCGCCGTAACATTTAACATCTGCAGTTACAGCGGCCGAAGCCGACAATTCGGGATATACAACCACGTCAATCATGTCAGTGGCTTCACAGCCGTTATCATCTTTTACTGTATAGGTAAGAGGGAATACTCCCTGAACAGGGGATTCAAATACCGGGTTACCAGTTGCGTCTGAAGAGAGATACATTGCACCACCGCCCGACCATTCATGAATATAGGAACCTGTTCCCCCGGAAGGGTTACCGTTAAGTGAAATTCCGGTCAGTACGCAGGTCTCCGCGGGATCGGGAGTTATACCGGCAAAAAGCTGAGGAGGGCTTCCAACAGAAACAACTCTCTCCAGTGCATCCTCCTCTGAGCCGGCGTAATTTACATAAATAATGTAGCTTCCCCGGGGAAGGTTGGTGAAGGTGTGTTCAGTAAGGGGAGAATCGACCATACCGGAGCCAAAAGGGGCTGATATTTTGACCCACATGTAGGAGTAATCAGGCGATCCGCCTGAAACCTCTATTGAAATGCTTCCTTCGTCATTATCGTAACATGTGGTAGGTTCAGAAGTTACCGAGACAATCTGAAAATCCTGCGCATGAGCATTTCCTGAAAGGATGGCAAGCGGGATTAACAGAATCAACAAAGAGTATAATTTCCTCATTATCAATGTATAAATTGTAATAATTTAAAGCCGGTCATAATTACCCGTCTGATTTTTTACTGTTTCTACGGATCACCTTAAATTAAGGTTACACTTAAACCGCTATTAATCTACAAAATACAGCTATTAGTCAATCATCAGATAACCCCGGCCAAAATTTTGGGTGCTTCCCATTGCAGCAATCAGAGTTTCACATTGCAACAATCAGAGTTTCCCATTGCAGCAATCAGGGACATTGCGCAGCCCTGGTGGCTTTAACTGAGAATGTGGGTTTTTGAATTAAACTAAAGCTGTTCGGAATCTGTAAAATAGCGGCGGGTAATGTAGCGAACGGGAACCAGAGCGGCAAAAAGGCCAATAAGCAGGACGGTAAAAAAAACATATATAAAATCGGGTAGCTGCAGTTCCACAGGGTAGGCATCAATTATAAAGGCGCCACTGCCATAGAGCTTTACAATACCGAATTCCATCTGAACAAGACAGATAGCCAATCCCAGCAGCAATCCGGCAACCGCCCCAACAACCGAAATCATCCACCCCTCAAACAGGAAAATTCTCCTGATCAGTTTCTCCCCTGCACCAAGGCTTTTCAGAACAGCTATATCCTTTTTCTTTTCGATGATCAGCATTGTAAGCGAACCTATAATATTAAATGAAGCGACCATCAGGATAAAACCGAGTATCAGGAAGATCGCCCACTTTTCAGTCCGCATCACCTTATAAAGCCACTCTTTCTGCTGATACCGGTTAAGCACCCTGAACTCCTCACCAAGAATTTCGCTTATCTCTTCCTGTACCGCGCTTTCGCGGAAACCTTCCCGTATGCCCAGTTCAACAGAGGTAACCTCATCAGTGTACTCCAGCAGTTCACGTGCAAAATCCAGCGGCACCAGCACATAGCTGTGATCGATTTCCTGTTCGACTGAAAAGATCCCTGAGGGAAACAGGAGCCTCCTGTTGAAAGCCTGCCGCGGATCCATTGTAATCCGTGCAGTGCGGCGGGGAATGTAGATCTCCAGCGGAGTGACAAAATTGAGGCCCACGGCCAGGGTATTTGCCACGCCCCGTCCCAAAACCGCAAAATTATTTCCGTACTCATCCTGAAGTTTCAGATCACCCTCAATCAGCATCCTGTCCAGTCCGCTATAGACCGCATAATTTTCACCCACCCCTTTAAGAGTGGCAATATGTTGCCGGTCGTCGTACATCAAAAGGGCATTCTCCTCAAGCACTTCGGTAAAGTGCAGTATGCCCGGATGGTTCCTGACCTCTTCAAAACGTTCGTCGCCTGCTGCCGTAAAGGTCTTTCCTTCAACCAGGCTGATCTCCAGTTCCGGATCAAATATGGAAAAGAGTGACTTGATAAGTGAGTCGAAACCGTTAAAAACCGACAGGATCACGATAAGCGCCATGGTTCCGGTGGCAACGCCCACAACAGAGATAGCAGAAATGATATTTATTACATTCTGCGATTTCTTGGCAACCAGGTAACGTTTTGCTATATAAAAGGAAAAATTCACTGTCAGTTACATAATTTCAGTATACGTCACATAATTTCAGTATACGTTACAGAATTTAATTATAAGAAAAAATGTTCACTATAAAATTATTTTTTTTTGCCAACCTGGCCGTCCTGCAAAGTACCTTATTTCCATGCTTTGACTATCAATCCCGTACCCGTGCCACGCCTGCCGTAAAGATCAAAAATATTAAACAACATGGCAAAAGGGAGGGTTATCAGGTAGTAAACGGGAAGAACCACAAAAAAAATATTTCCAAGGTTAAGCATTTTTATCGGGTATTTCATCGATATTATCCACGACAGCCTTCCCCACCGCCTGTAGGAGTAGCGGGTTTTCACCCTGTTGAAGCCTGCCTTCCGGAGTTTGCTGCTTATTTCCTGAACCGGGTAACCATCACGCACATGCTCGCCAATGAAAGAGCTGTCACCATCATGATGCACGTCTGACCCGCCCTGATCGGAAGGAGTTGATATTATCAGCATCCCTCCCGGCTTCAGCGACCGGCACAGGTTTTCCATCACTGTCACATCGTCTTCAATATGTTCAAGCACATCAATGCAAAGTGCCAGGTCATAGCTTTCGGGTTCGACGAAAGTTGTCAGGTCCGCCTTTTCAAAACTCACAGTCCCGCCGGAGCGCTCACCGCCAAAAAATTTATTGCAGATGGCCAGCTCATCAACCTTAATATCTATCCCTTTAACACGGTAATTGCCACCAAGGCGTGAGACAAACCAGACATACTGACCGAATCCCGAACCGGCATCGAGTATTGCCGCATCTGGCGGGGCTGAACCGGCCCATAGTTTTATCTCGCTTCTGACGTACCATGACCTGAGAAGAAGCAGGTTAAGAAGCCGGTAGAAAAATACTCTGGCCCACCTGCAGCAATTAAAGATCCTGCCTGCATCCTTTTTTATCGGGTCATATTGCATAGCGGTGGTTTTGATTTGCGACCGGCACGTCCTCAGGTATGTCGGGGATTATCTGCACAGATCAGGAATTGAGCAGATCATCAATCCTCCTGGCGTAGTCGATGCTGTCATCAACAAAGAACTGCAGTTCCGGCACCAGTCTCAGCTGATTTTTCACCCTTCGACCCAGTTCGTGCCTTATGGTCTTCACCTGTGCATTGACAGAATCAAAAAGCTCCTGTTTCCTTTCGGGCGGGAACAGGCTGACGTATACCCTGGCAAGGCCCAGGTCGGGTGTCACCCTCACAACGGTAACCGATATCATCCCACCTCCGAAGAGGCTGTTACCCTGTTTCTGAAAAATATCTGCCAGTTCTTTTTGTATCAGCCTTGACACCTTGCTCTGTCTTTGTGATTCCATTTCGCCAATGTTTTTTTTTCGTTGGATATCTGTAGTCCGACCGGACCGGGTAACTGTCCCGACAGGATAATTTTCCATAACCAGGTGAACCTTCGGAACAGATCCCCCGGCAAAGATAAACCTATAAATTAAAAATACCAGATATTCAATATTCCAGACAGCCCGGTTCAATTCAGTAAAAAAAATTTCCATGCTGCAACCCGAATTCCGCCATTTAATCCAACCTCCGGATGAAAACTTAACCTGCATATGACAAATAAACCTGCATATGACAAATAAACCTGCGGATGATAAATTGAATTCCGGATGATAAACTAATTCAGTATTATCAATCAATAACGAACTTTTAGTTAATTTTGCCCTGGCTTCCCCGAAAGGTAATATGAGTAAATATAAAGGCTGGTATTTGGGGGCGAGAGAGATAAGAGAAAAATCAGTAACCACAAAAACCTGAAACAGAAAATGGAAATTGTCGTTAGCGGAATACGTTCAACCGGCAACCTGCACCTGGGAAATTATTTTGGTGCACTGAGAAATTTTACCCGGATGCAGCACGAGAATAAGTGTTTCTTCTTTATAGCCGATTATCATTCCCTCACCACCCATCCTACGCCGTCCAACCTGCATGAAAATGTCCGGCAGGTGCTTGCCGAGTATCTGGCATGCGGCATTGACCCCGATGTGGCCACTATTTACCTGCAGAGTGATGTGCCGGAAGTTACCGAGTTATATCTGCTGCTCAACATGATAGCCTACAAGGGGGAGCTTGAGCGAACCACCACCTTCAAGGAAAAGGTGAGGAACCAGCCCGATAATGTTAACGCAGGATTACTTACCTACCCGGTCCTGATGGCAGCTGACATTATCATACACAAGGCCAACAGGGTTCCGGTGGGCAAGGACCAGGAGCCGCATCTTGAAATAACCCGAAAGTTTGCACGCCGGTTCAACAACATGTACGGAACCGGATTTTTTCCCGAGCCAGAAGCATACAATTTCGGCGAGAAGCTGGTCAAGATTCCCGGACTTGATGGTACAGGAAAGATGGGCAAGTCTGAGGGCAACGGCATTTTTCTTTCAGATGACGATAAGACAATACGAAAAAAGGTCATGAGGGCTGTAACCGACAGCGGTCCCACCGAGCCCGACCAGAAGGTTGCAGAACCGATAAAAAACCTCTTCACCATAATGCAGTTTGTGTCAGATCCCGCCACAGTGAAGCACTTCAAAGAACAATATGCCGCGTGCACCATAAGATATGGCGACCTGAAGAAGCAGCTTGCCGAAGATCTGGTATCGTTTGTTGCCCCCATCAGGGAAAGTATTGCCGGGATATCGGCCGATCGCGATTATCTTCGCAAGGTGGTAAGGAGGGGAGAGGAGAAAGCCCGGGAAAGCGCTTCGAAAACTATCAGTGATGTTCGCAGGATAATCGGCTTCAAGCCGTTCTGACACCGGCATACTGAATTTAACAACCATCAGTCCCCCAATGATTTTTTAAAGTTGACCTGAAAATTGATCATCCTGTTCTCATTGTCAGAATTAATCAGAGAACAGTGTCCATGCCTACTTTCCGACAGGAATTACATCAGCAGCACCAGGGAAATTCCCATCACCGCCATACCCCCTATCAGTCCGTAGACAGAGAGATGATGTTCACCGTATTCCCGGGCGGCCGGCAGCAGTTCATCAATTGAGATGAACACCATGATTCCCGCCACAGCGGCAAATATGATCCCGAACACTGACTCATTCAGGTAGGGCATAAGGATCAGCCATCCGATTATTGCACCCACGGGTTCGGCCAGACCTGACAGAAACGAGTATTTAAATGCCTTTCTGCGGCTTCCCGTGGCATAATAGATGGGCACTGAAATGGCTATACCCTCGGGAATATTATGAATCGCTATAGCCACGGCTATCGGGATACCAATGGACAGGTCTGTCAGCGCAGCAATAAATGTAGCCAGACCCTCGGGAAAATTATGGATGGTAATAGCTAAGGCAGAAAAAACTCCCATCCGCATCAGTTTTTTCTTCTTGCGTCTATCCTTTTTTTCTTCCTCTGACGGGCTTCGGTCATCCACCCTGTCTTCTTCGTTTTTACTGTTCTCCCTGCTCAATTTCTTTACTTCATCAATTTCGCTGACATCTTCAACCATTCGGACCTCGTGCGGGTTTTCGTCAGAGGGCACCAAACGGTCTATTACACCTATAACAAGTATGCCACCGAAAAAGGAGAGCAGGGTGATCCAGTTGCCCTGAACGGCTCCAAGCTCAGCAACAAGAGATTCCCGGGCCTTGAAAAATATCTCCACCATTGACACATATATCATAACGCCTGCCGAGAAGCCCAGCGCTATTGCAAGGAATCTGGTATTGGTGGTTCTGGTAAAAAAAGCAAGGGCGCTGCCTATTCCCGTCGCCAGTCCCGCGAAAAGAGTCAGCGCGAAAGCTATCAACACCTCCTGAGAAAACATATGGGGAATTTCCATAATCAAAAATCGCAGTTTATCAAAATCAGGTAAATAATAACCCGGTTAACTATCTGCTGCGGGCTTTATTAAATATTATGTTAAACGCAGCCCTGCCCAGATATCTTATATCAGTCTGCCACGGATTTTTATCATAGGCGTCAAGATACCTTTTTTCTGAATCCTGTATCTCTTCTATTGTATCAGGCATATCAGCATAGAAAGGCGGGATCAGGCCTGGTTTATACCTGAGCCTTCTTTCCTGCAGTCCTTTATTGTAAAGCCTGAAATACTGCATGCTGAGCGGCCTGACCCCCACCAGTTTGACCTCCCCCTTTAAAAGATTGAAGATCATCGGCAGCTCATCTATCCACAAAGCGCGCAACAACTTACCCATGGATGTGACCCTGAAATCATTTTTATATTTACCTCCGTTATCAAGATTATTGTTTTCATAAATATATTTCTGCAGGTATTCGGCATAGGGGTGCATAGTGCGCAGCTTATAAACCCTGATCATGTTTCCTTCTTTCCCCACCCTCTGAAGTTTGACGAATACCCCGTAAGTGGGGTCAAGATCATATGAAGGCACCCCGTTTTTCTTAACGCAGTAACAATACAAACCGTTTACAAATTCTTCATCGCTGACTGAAAATCCGCATGAATACAGCCTCCCAAGCAGCTCGGCGCGGGAAAGCACACGGTTGTTGCCCCTTGTAACCAGAAAATATATCTTCCGTGTAAGGATAAATTTCGGAAATACCCTTTTCAGCAGGTAATCAAAGAAATAATAAATCATGTTCAGAACAGGAGGATATTTTTTCAATATCCGCTTTTTTCTCAGCTCCTTGGTTTCGGCGCATCCGATGAACAAACCTCCTTCCGGCAGTTTTCGGTTAACCGACTCGAAGAATTTATTGATAAACCTGATATCATTCACCCGCTTCATATTTACAATTGCACGGTAATAATTATCAGGTTGCATTTCGACATTGAACCTTGATCCGGTTGATAGGAAAAGGGTTTTGGTGCAGTCTTCATCAAGCTGTCTCTTCATGAAAGCATAAATACCCGGTCCGCATTCCTCTTCAACAGCGATTTTAATCATATCTGAAGAAAGAGTGGACTTTTTAAAATCTCTGGCTTTTCTTGCAGTTTTTATTTCCCATGACCTGATCGGCGGATTTTCCACATCCTGGGTTATGGTTGAAGTTCTTATAAGCGAGTAATACAGATTGCCGAAAAAAAGCTCCAGAAGGGTAGCAAGGCCGATCGTACCGAAAAGCATAAGACGGGAATAACCGGACACCCAGAACAGCACAATCAGCACCAGAATAACTCCCATGGAAACAAAATTAGAGACAATAACCGACCGTACCAGCTTTTCAACCGACCCATTCTTTTTAAAACTGTATTTTTTAAAGTAAAAAGAGGATGCAGACCATGCAACCATAAGCGCAGCGTAAGCTACCAGGTATTCATCTGAGAGATAACGGGCCGTGGCCGGCTTATAGAGGGCAACCAGCAGAAATGATCCTGTCAGGATCACCAGGTCAATCAGGTAGATAATACATCTCGTCCCGTACTTCGCCATTTCTAATAGTAACTCAAAACTAAGAAAAAAACAGGCCCCATGTCAATTAACATAGCTAAAGTTATTATCAATGTTATCAACATAATGAATATCCCCGACAGGAAAAATAATTCGACCTTCGATATCTTACGGAATAGAATAAAATTGGTTTCAGACATTATTAACCTGATTTGAAATTTAATGTATATTTTTACCCTTAATATTCCGGATATGATAAAAGAGAGAGCCGGGGAAAGGGTCATAAAAAAGATAGGCAGCAGCCATGTTATCTGGTTTCCGGAGAGCAACCGCTGGATGGAATTCAAAGAACCGGCCTGGTTCATTTACAAAAGAATTGAAAACGGTCAGAATGAGCAGTCCCTGAAGGATCAACTTGTCCGAAGATACGGACTGCCTCAGAAAGAAGCGCTGCGGTTCTTAAGAGAGGTCACAAACGGCATAAAGCTTGCTGTAAGCCCCTCCGTGAGCTCTAACCCGGGAAGGGAGCATGAAACGGAATGCACCGGTTTGGATAACCATACTTTCACGCCCGGCAATCGCCGCTATGTTACCCGGCACTACCTTATCAACCAAAAGCATATCACTATAGACTACGGGACACCATATCTGGAGTTCTACATACACCGCCCCTTTGCCCACCTTGAAACCCACAGGAAGCCGGCAGAAGAAAACCTTCGCATAAGACTTTTTGCAAAGAAGACAGGTGAAGGAGGAACAGACAGCAATGCAACAGTCAGCAATGCAACAGTCAGCAATGCAGCAGTCAGCAATGCAGCAGACGGCACAAAGTCCGGAAGTAAAGCTAAAGGCAGTCAGGCAGCAGGCAGCAAAAAGACCGGAAGCGTTAATGCCAGATGTTACTACCTGCAATCAGAAGCACTCCCCGGGGGCAGCTCCCGGAGCTTCCGGTTTGAAGAATCGGGTTTATTGAAACACCGGCTCTATACCACTATCACAAGCTATATTTACGGGATTCCCGAAGAGGTATGGATGTCATTTATCCATGCCTCAGCGCTGACCAACGGCAGGGAAGCGTTACTCCTGCCTTCGGCAAGCGGATCGGGGAAAAGCACCATTACAGCTTTGCTGCAGCTACCGCCGGATAAATCAATATACGGCAGCCGCAACGATCTGTTCTTCATGTCGGACGATTTTACAGCCATAGCCGCAGAAAGCGCAAAGGCATACCCGTTCCCGGCTGCCATTAACGTCAAGGAAGGCTCCTTCGATGCGATTAAACACTACTATGATACCAGTCGCGATGCCGATGCCAATTACATAGAACCAGCCGGCAGCAAGGCGAGATTTCTCTGCCCGAGACTTCCGGAAAAAAATCCTTACGGTGCCCAACCTGTTAAAAACATAATTTTCATAAAGTACAATCCCGGCGTAACTTTCCGGTTAAGTAAACTTGACACCCTCAGCGCACTTGCAGCGTTTCATGAAGAGGCATGGGTTTCGCAAAACCCGGTCCATGCCCGGAGGTTCATAGACTGGTTCGCAACGCTTGATTGTCACAGGCTTGAATATACTGACAGCCGCAAAGCGGTGCAAGTCATCCGCAATCTGCTTGAATAGGATTTAAATTCTCAAAATATTGTACCTTTACACAAGATACGGGTAATCGCCGATTATTTTGAATGCCAGCCAAACATACCAGTTCATAGCCAGCGTTCTGGCCTTGGGGCACAGGGCTTCCAGAGGGGAGGAGGAACTGCAGCAGGACAGGGAAAAGATAATCAGTATCATTGAATCAGGGGAAGTGGACTGGAACGGGGTTGTCTTTACCGGCAGCAACAACTACGTGCTGCAGGCACTCTATCTTAAATTTTTACAAAACGAACTGACTGATTATCTGCCGGCTGAGCTTACAGATCATCTCAAAGAACTCTATGAATTGAATCTGGAGAGAAACAATATAATTCTTGACCATACCTCCAGGATTAACGACCTTCTCAAATCACATAACATCACACCGGTTTTCATGAAAGGGCTGGGAAATATACTTGACGGGCTCTACTCCTCCCCGGGGGAGAGGATGATGCTGGACATTGACATACTTGCAGACCCTGAACATATGGAAGAAGCAGCCCGCCTGCTTATTGACGATGGATTCACCAGCGCGCAGCAATATGACCCGAAGCGTAAAAAGGCAATGAAACATTTCCCCGAGCTTGTAAAGGAGGGGCTTCCGGCGTTTGTTGACATTCACCGGATGCCCGTAAATATTCAGTACGAAGACCTCTTCAATTATAAGACAGCCATCAGTGAAACCCGTTCAGCAACAGATAATCCCGGTTACATGGTAATGTCTGATGCAAACAAGATAAGGCTTAACTTTATCCACTCCCAGCTTGTCCACTGGGGGCACCACCATGCACGTCCTTCACTAAGGGATCTATACGACCTGATGCTGCTTTCGGAACGTGAAGATGCAGCAAAGATCCTCTCCACCTTTTCCCCTTACCGGCGAGAAGCCACTGCCTACCTGTGCCTCCTTCACCGCATATTCGGCCTTGACAGTGATTTACCCCCGGAAATAAGCAGAAAAGGGAGCACATATCTCCGGCGGCATAAGATCGCCATGGACAGTCCCCGAACAGGCAGGATCATTTATGGTCTTCTTAGAGCCTGGCGGCTCTACGTGAGTATACCTGTTCGCAGCCTCTTTGATAAAAATTACAGGCTCTATGTGAAGGTCCGGCTCAGAGATCCGGACTGGTACAGACGGAACCTTGGAGTACGGAAAATAGTAAGGAAGAGGCATTGAGTTTTAGAATCACCCAAACCCTGAATCTATATATTATTTTAAATTAACTGTAAGCCGGGTCATCTTTTAAAGCCAGCGGCAAACTTTTCTGCCATCTCCACCATCATTGCCGTGACATCTGTCTTTCCCTCCATCATCCTGGTGCGTTTCTGCTGCCATTCATTATGAAGATCAGGCTTCTGAAGCAGAGCGACAGCTTTGTCAAGAGCTAGCCCAACTGCAGCGTCATCTTCGCCGAAATTAAAAAGGAGTCCGTGCTCTCTCTCCAGGTCTCTGGTATACCCCCTCCCGACATTATCAATGTAAAATGCCGGGACCCCCAGCACTGCAGCTTCGGCGGCCATTGAGGCACTTTCGCCAAAAAAAAGCCGGGCACCGGCTAGTACTGAATGGCCAAACCTGCTTTCAATATTCATTTCATACTTTCTCAGTGGCCCTTCAAGAGGGACCTCCGAGGAGATAAACACCCTTCCGAAGGTGGACAGCCGCCCGGCGACGGCAATTTTCATCCTGTCGCTGATCCCCTTGTGGCCTCTGTCATGCCAGGCGCTCCAGGAGACAAGGCGCATAACGATATAGGGCACCTTAAATTCTTCAGGAAGAGGCAGAGGTTTGAACCGGGCGGGGTAAAGGCTTGCAAGCTCCTTGTAGCCGTTAAAGCGGATATGCTTCTTCCCGAAGTCTTTTTCAAAGCATACGGGGGTTACCATCCGGAAAGAGAGAAACCGGTTAACCATATGCAGCAGGGGCACATTTTCGGTATCCTCGAAGGTTATCACCGGTCTGCCCAGCAGCTGCCCCGCCAGCGCTGCATGATATGATGAATAGCTGATAACAAGATCAGGGCTGAACTTTTTTACCAGAGGGAATAATTTTATGATAACCCGCAACATTGATAAAAATTTCCCCGATAGTGAGACAATTCCTGTCAACCATTTTAAAGGCCCTGTGGTTTTGTAAAAAGGGCCGGAAGCAGTGTTGCCCTTGCCCCTGTTTATACAGGAAATACCCCATGCGTGGAGCAGGTTGAGCGTAATATCCTTGTCGCGTGCCGAGACCAGTATCTCATGCCCCCGCGCTTTCATCTCAACTACAAAAAACCGGAGTGCATGAGCATGTGCAGGGTGAGCTATATCAACATATATGCGCATACGGTAAATATAATAGCTTACGGGTGCCTTGAGGGGATCAGCCCTTTGACCGCCTCCAGCAGTCCCTGATCACGAAAAGCCATGAACCAGGGGTTGCGGCAGGGCTCCTTATTGTAGGAAAGCTCCATGCCGGTCCGTAATGCCTCCACAACACGTCCGCCGGAGGCCAGCACTATGGCATGTCCCGCAGCGGTGTCCCATTCAGAAATGTCCCTGAACCTCGGATATAAGTCCGCTTCCCCCTCGGCCAGCATACAAAGCTTCAGTGAACTGCCCCGGATGATAATGCGGGTATCTCTGTAGACTCTGCAGAATTCTTCAATAAAGGCGCTGGTAAGCTCGTCGGGGGAAGAGCGGCTGGCAGCAATTCCGTAACTATCTCTGCTGATGCAGGGAAGGGCAACAGCACTTTCGGGCAGGGGCATTCCAACATGACCGGAGGCTCCATCGACCCTCCATGCACCCACACCCACCATACCAGTATAAAGAACATCGATCTCCGGAGCATACACTACTCCTGCCACCGGCTTACCATCCCGTACCAGTGCGATGTTCACAGTGAACTCTCCGTTGCGGTTTATAAACTCTTTGGTACCATCAAGCGGATCAACAAGCCAGAAAATCCGCCAGTCTTTCCTTTCGCCGAAAGGTATAAACCTGCCCTCTTCGCTGAGCAGAGGAAGGCCCGTTTCACCCAGCCTCTCTGCAATTATGGCATCAGCCCGCAGGTCAGCCATTGTAACGGGAGAGTCATCGGGCTTTTTCCTTACGCCCAAATCATCACCAGCATAAACCTCCATGATGACTGCTCCCGCTTCAACTGCCGCTGTGGATGCAACATCCATCAAACGGACCATTTCAGCCTTTTCCATTACATACATATCAGACATATTCTGTTGGATAGTTCTCTGTGGGCCCAATTTTCAATTATTACCTGACAACAGGTCTGAGTACCATATTCCGAAACGAAACCGGTCCGTGATCACCCTGTAAAAAAACCGGACCCGGTGCAAAAACATCCGGTTGCAGGGCACCTCCCGTGGGTCCGTAGACAGGCTGGTTATCAATTATCGTTGTTCCGTTGAGCACCACCGTCAGGTGCCTGTCCGCCAAAGTCATATCCATTGTCTGCCACTCACCGGCAGGCTTTTCTGCAGCAACCATAGGGGTAATGCGGCTGTAGAGCGCTCCCATATTTTGGTCACTTGGCTCACTGCCGTAAGAATCGAGTACCTGTACTTCAAACATGCCCCTCAGATAGACCCCCGAGTTGCTGCCTTCAGGGACATTGACCTCGAGGGAGAGGTTGAAATCCTCAAACTCCTCAACAGTACGAAGGTTTCCGTAGCGGATACGGGGCTCGCCGGGTGTCTGCCGTGCATCATTCACAAGGACCCCGTTAACTGCCTTCCAGCCGTTAACCGCATTTTTTTCAATCAGTTCCCATCCGGTGAGATCTACCCCGTTAAACAGCTCGACCGGATTGCCGAACTCAAGGGCTGAAAGGTCAGGGGCGGGAGGAACATCAGGCAGCCTGACACCTTCAAACCATGTTGAATCTAAACCTATACCTGCTGCCCTGGGCTGAAGAAACCAGCCGAATATCTTCTCACCGTCAGTCCTGGCCTCCATCCAGTTTGTCACCGTATGTACCCTTGGCTCATCGCCTTCTGCAGCCGGAGCTCTTCTGCGGGGGGATGTCCGGGAAACATGGAGTATACCATCACCGGGCATAAAAACGTGTGCGACAGGCAATACGCTGCCTCCCCGCCAGAGAAGTTCGGCATCAATGTATCCATCTTCCAGTGTTACAGCCAGCCAGCCAACTGCTGAACCTCTATCTACATCAATAGTCCAGTGACCCAAAAAATCATTAATGTCTGCATCGCTGTCAGCCCGTAAATACCTGCCGTCCTGACCATGACAGGAGAAAAGCGGTACAAGTACCGCTATCAGTAAAAATCTGAAAATATTTGAACTCATAATAATTTGATATTGTTAGTTAAAATATTCGAGGTCAAATATACATGAATTTTTTCAGCCTAAAATACACAAAGACAAGATGAAAAAATTTGACTTTCGTCAATTAAACATCCGCTATTCAGTTCTCTTTGAATTGTTAACCTGATGTATAATTCATGTCTTTCATATAATAACCCGGCCGGTAGTATGACCTTTGAAGGGACAATAATAGATCAAAAACTGATTCGTTTTATTATCTTTCGGAATGATTAAGACTTTGAAAAGATCTGACATAATTTACCACCGTTCTCACGAGCTGCATCAAATATAACAGCAAATAATTCAGGCAGATGCAAAAGAAAATTCTCTCAATACTGGTCCTTAACCTTGCCTTTGCAACCCTTTCGGCCTTGCAAACGGATAAGATCCCGCTGACACATGATGTATATGACAGCTGGAACAGTTTATTAAGGCCGCAGATATCACCCGACGGCAGATGGGTGACCTGGGAAGTCAATCCCCAGCATGGTGATGGGTGGCTTTACCTGAAGGATATACGTAACAACTCTCTCGACTCCATTTCCAGGGGCACCAGGGCTGAATTCTCACCAAATTCCAACTACATGGCCTTCTATATCAGTCCCCCGAAAGCTATTACCCGCCAGGCCAAAGTTGATGGTCTCAGTGCCGAACAGATGCCTGAGGATTCGGTGGGTATTTATGTTTTCGCCAACGCCTCCAACAGCAGGATGGGAAGAACCGGAACATTTGCATTACCAAAAGAAGAATCTTCATGGATGGTATATCTTATCAAGGGAAGCACGACATCACCGGGACGGGGGAGAACAGGCAGTTCCAGGGATGAGGGGGAGGAGAACACTACCGGTACAATCATGGTGGTTTTTAATCCCGTTACCGGGGAAAAGTACGAATTCGCCAACATAGATCAATACAGCCTCTCCAGGAACGGCACACTGGTAATTTTCAGCAGCGACTCCTCGGTAATGGTTTTCAACACCATAACCCGCACAACCACAATGATATTTGAAGCTCAGGGCAAGGCAGGGCCGCTCATAACCAACAGCGACGGGTCCCGGGCAGCATTCCTCTTCGCCCGGGAGGGCCAGGGGAACCCCAAAATTTACGAACTATGGTACTGGCTGGAGGGTACACGCTCGGCATTCCCGGCAGTCACATCCACGACCCCGGGTATGCGCGAAGGCTGGAGCGCAAGTGAGCATGGCACTATCTCTTTCGCAGATGACAGCGACAGGCTCTATTTCGGCGCGGCAGAAAAACCACTGCCCGAACCCAAAGACACCCTTCTGGATGAGGAGAAGCACAAGCTGGATATATGGCACTACCGCGATCCGCTTATCCAGCCACAGCAGCTTGTTGAGCTGCGCAGTGAACAGAGAAGGACATACACGGCCGTATACTATGCAGACGAACACAGAGTGGTACAGCTGGCCTGCCCTGAAATGCCTGAAGTTACCACCCTTCAGGGCGGCGACTCAGGGGTGGCTCTTGGCACCTCAACAGTACCTTACCTGATACAGAACTCGTTTGAATCGGGCAACTATGCAGACATCTACCTTGTTAACATAACCACGGGCGAGCGCACCAGGGTGCTGGAGAAGCACCGCGGTTCAACCCACCGCTCCGAGCTTGGGGATGCCCGCCTTTCCCCGGAAGGGAAATACCTTCTGTGGTACAGCCAGGCGGACAGCAACTGGCATACCATGCCCGCCAGGTTAAACGATCATGATCAGGGCCCGGAGGGAACCGGGAGCAGGAAGACTGCCGCAGACGGCGTTAACAGCCTGAACATCACGGCCGGCATACCCCGGCCCCTTTACAACGAACTGCATGACCAGCCCGGCGCACCCGGGCCCTATGGGGTGGGTACGTGGACAGAAGGAGACAGGTATGTGCTTATCTACGACCGCTTCGATATCTGGAAAGTCGATCCCGAAGGCATTGAAGAGCCGGTAAACCTCACCAACGGATACGGAAGGTCGAACAACATACGGTTCCGTTACATAAACCCCGACCCCGAAAGAAAGAGCCCCGGAGCACGTGAGAGGATAATGCTTTCAGCCTTTCATACCTGCACCAGGCAGAGCGGCTTTTACACCGTGCGCATGCACCGCCCCGGCAACCCCTCAGAACTCGTGATGGAAGATGCACGTTATTTCCCCCCGCAGAAAGCAGCAGATGCTAATGTTATCATCTGGCGAAGAAGCACCTTCAGGGAGTTTCCCGACCTGTGGGTAAGCAACATGAATTTCCGCAGAGCAGAAAAGATCTCCCGTGCCAATCCGCAGCAGGGCAGGTACAGGTGGGGCAGGTCGCAACAGGTGGAATGGGTATCGTTCGCCGGCGACTCACTTCAGGGTATCCTCTATACACCCGAACATCTGGAGCCAGGCAGGCAGTATCCGATGATCGTCTATTTCTACGAGCGCGGGTCAGATAACCTTCATGTACACTATGTACCCACGCCCAGCCGTTCAGTCATCAACATCTCCTACTGCGTCAGCAACGATTACGTTGTGTTCGTGCCTGACATACCCTATACGGTCGGTTATCCCGGACAAAGCGCGTACAATTCAATTGTGAGCGGTACGAAGGCTATGATCGGGAAGCATGACTTTATCGACCCTCACAATGTCGGCATCCAGGGGCAGAGCTGGGCCGGTTACCAGATAGCATGGCTGATAACGCAGACTGACCTGTTCAGGGCCGCCATGGCAGGGGCACCGGTAACAAATATGATCAGCGCCTACGGAGGAATACGCTGGGCTACCGGATTGAGCAGGATATACCAGTATGAGGAGACGCAGAGCCGTATTGGTGGTACTCTCTGGAAGATGACGCACCGCTACCTGGAGAACTCACCCATCTTCTTCGCCGACAATGTCAGTACACCCCTTCTTATGATGCACAATGACAGGGACGGTGCCGTGCCCTGGTACCAGGGCATTGAGTTTTACATGGCACTTCGCCGTCTTGGGCAGCCGGTATGGATGCTCAGTTACAATGATGAGGGCCATAATCTGAGAAGGCGCCCCAACATGATGGACCTGTCGGTAAGGATGTACCAGTTTTTTGACCATTACCTCAAGGGCAGTCCCCCGCCCTCATGGATGGTGCATGGCATCCCCGCAACGGAAAAGGGAAGGAGAGACGGTTACGAGCTGGAGGAATAGCCGGGATGGAGGAATATCGGAGCTGGCGGGATGGCCGGGATGGAGGAATCTGGAAGCTGGTGGGATAGCGGAGCCTGCGGGTCAGCCAGTACAGAGGAATGGCAATGCCGGGTGAACAGAGTCTTATGAAACAAAAAGAATATTGATCCGTAATAGAAATACCGAAAAACCAGTAAATGCAGATTGACCTTATAGCCGGAGCACGGCCCAACTTCATGAAGATATCGCCAATTATTGATGCCATAGTCAAGGCACGGTCAGATGGCGGCAATATCAGCTACCGGCTTGTCCATACAGGGCAGCATTACGATGCCAATATGAGCCACAACTTTTTCAAACAGCTTGGAATCCCTGAACCCGACATTAACCTGGGCGCCGGGGGAGGAACCCAGGCAGAGCAGACCTCTGCAATCATGCTTGGCTATGAAAAATACCTGATGCAGGGAAAACCCGACCTCTGCATGGTTGTTGGCGATGTCACCTCAACAATGGCCTGCTCTGTTGTTGCCAAAAAGATGCATGTCAGGGTGGCCCATGTGGAAGGAGGCATCAGGTCGGGCGACTGGCTTATGCCCGAAGAGATAAACAGGATCGTAACGGACAGCATAACCGATTACTTTTTCACCACAAGTGAAGTGGCCAATGAAAATCTCCGAAGGGCCGGCGTAAGCGATGAAAGGATCTATTTTGTCGGAAACACCATGATCGACACCCTGCTCAAACACCGTCCACGCTTTGCAAGGCCCTCCCTGTGGGACGAACACGGTCTTGAACCGTCCGGATTCATTGTCCTGACCCTTCACCGACCGGCAAATGTTGATGAACAAAGCAAGCTGACCGAAATGATCAGTCAGATACTCGCTCACTCGCGCGACCTGCCGGTGGTATTCCCAGTGCACCCGAGAACAGCCGTAAACATCAAAAAATCAGGGATCAGGAACGACCGTTTACTGATGGTTGAGCCGCTGGGATACCTTGAATTCAACTACCTGGTGGAAAAATCATTTGCCGTTATCACCGATTCAGGGGGGATAACCGAGGAAGCTACTGTGATGGGTATTCCCTGCATGACCCTGAGGGACTCTACCGAAAGGCCCGAGACCATCACCATAGGGACCAATGAGCTGCTTGGCACAGATCCGCGCGCCATTAAGCCCGCCTTGGAGAAGCTTTTCGCAGGAAAATGGAAGAGGGGCGATATCCCTGAGCTGTGGGACGGCAAAGCCGCCGAAAGGATCGTGGAGATATTATTAAATGCATAACGGATCCCATTGCTGAAGAAGTGATTGCCTCATATGACTGTTGACGGATTCCGGCTTCGTTATGTTGGCCGATATCCGGACAGGTTATGTCTGTGGCATCTTTTCCCGGCAGGGAATTGAAAAACAGAAATTGGAACCTTTGTTCTCTTCTGACTCCAGCCAGATTTCTCCTCCAAGCATTTCTACATATGATTTAGCAATTGACAATCCCAGGCCGGAACCTTCATAATCACGCGAAAATGAAGTATCCGCCTGCACAAACCGCCTAAAAACAGTCTTCTGGCTATCTGACTGAATTCCCACACCTGTATCTTTAACGTAAAATATCAACCGGTTCTCCTTATGATAGCATCCAATAGCAATCTCACCCGATTCGGTAAATTTGACTGCATTATTGATAAGGTTGGTAAGGATTGAATCGAGCTTCTGGGCATCGGTATTTATTACTGTAAATTCTTCAGGAAACGTGTTTTGGAGGGTAAATTTCAAGCCTTTATCCTCGGCCCGCGGCTTAAAGAAGTTATAAAGGAATTTCAGCTGTTCGGGTATATTCGTTTCTGTAATGTGAATCTGTTCCTGTCCCGTCTCTATCTTGGACATATTAACCAGATTAGTAACGGTATCAAGCATACGGTTACCACTTTTCTGAATAATATCTATATAATGATTTTTCTCTTTCCCTGAAAGGTCCGGATTTTTCAGTACTTCGGTAAAACCAAGGATCCCGTTCATCGGAGTTCTGACCTCATGGCTTATGTTTGCAAGGAAAGCTGTTTTAAGCCTGTCGCTCTCTTCAGCCTTTTTCTTGGACTCAATAAGGTCGGCAATCAACCTTTTTCTTTCGGAGATATCCCGGATGATACCCTGCACTGCCTTCCCCTGTTTATAATCAATGTAGGCAACTGAAGTTTCAACCTCTTTTTTTGCTCCGCTCCTGTCAATAGCAGTAAATTCATAAAGGCCATCTTCCGCATCACCCCGGGCAATCTTCTCAAGACGATTTTCAATTAAAGGCCTGCTTTCAGGAGCTACCAGCCTGATAAAATCAAAGCCCTCCTTATTAACCTCATTCAGGCTGTATCCAAACATCTGCTCAAAGGTGGAGTTTACAATCTCAAATTTACGGTCATACATAAGGTAAATCGCATCATTGGATTTTTCAATCAACGACCGGTACTTTGCCTCACTTTCGATCAGCTCTTTTTGAAACCTCTCCTTTTCAACCCTGACCTTGCTTTTTTCAATTGCCTCCATAACAGCAAAAGGCAGCCGTTTTATCTTTTCCTTTATTACATAATCGTTTGCCCCTGCTTTCATGCAAGCTACCGCTGTCTCTTCATTCATTGACCCTGTAAGGATAATAAACGGTATATTCCGGTTAAATGATTTCGCAATTCTCAAAGCGCTCATTCCGTCAAATACAGGCATGGAGTAATCGGATATCACTATGTCTGGATCAAACCCGGATAATTCGTTCCTGAACTCGTTTTCCGTATCAACAACCTTACAGGTAAACTGAATATTCTCCTTTTCAATTTCCCGTTTTGCTATTTCAACATCAGAAGGAAGATCCTCAACAAAAAGAATCCTGATGGTTTGCATCTCCTGTTTCATTTATTCACTTTTAATGACTGCCAATATACTGAAAAAAGATCAGGGCTGCTGGTTGAGCTTCAACCAGTAAATACCCAGATCCCTTATCGTTTCAACAAATTCCTCATAATCAACCGGCTTCACTATATAACTGTTAGCACAGAGCCGGTAACTCTGAACAATATCATTTTTCTCTCTGGATGAACTCAATACAATAACCGGAATAATCTTAGTGTCCGGATTGCTTTTTATCTCCCTCAGCACCTCCAGTCCGTCAATCCTGGGGAGCTTCAGGTCAAGCAAAATAATTTTGGGGTGTGCAATACCTTTTCTCTTTGCAAATTCACCCCTGGCAAAAATAAAATCCAGTGCTTGCCTGCCATCATTAATAATAAGCACCTTATTTGCAATATTATTCTGCTTTAAGGCTCTGAGCGCCAATTCTGCATCATTCTGATTGTCTTCAACAATCAGAATATCAACCTCATTAATAATCTCTCTTTTTTCCATACGAAAAAATTATGAAGAGACTGATATTTTGAAATTAATTCCAATAATCCTGCCTTTCAAAATAAGAGATTAATAATCTGATTTTAATTCCTTCCGGGGAAGAGTAAAGTAAAATGTTGAACCCTCATTGGTCTTACCTTCAGCCCATACCCTGCCCCCATGCCGGCGGATTATACGCTTAACAACAGCGAGACCTACGCCCGTACCCTCAAATTCATTTTCCCTGTGGAGACGCTGAAACACCCCGAACAGCTTATGCCTGTATTGATCATCAAATCCTGCCCCATGATCTTTTATATAAAACACTATTTCATTTTCATTTTCCATTGCACCTGTAATGATCTTTCGGGTTTGTGATTTTGAACTGTACTTAAGTGCATTCTCTATCAGGTTTTGCCATACCTGCTTGATTAAAGAGGAATCGCATATTACCGGGGGCATATCTTCAATTGTAAGATGAAACAATTTCTGTTCATCTTCAGATGCCACTTCCTGGAACACTGACCGGACTAAGGCGCTCAATTCAACCAGGTTAAATTCAATATTGGTCCTTGAGACACGGGAAAGATCAAGCATGTCAGAAATGAGCTGGTCCATTTTATCTGCATTGTAACGTATGGTATTAATGAATCTTTTACCTTCATCGTCTATCGTGTCTGAGTAATCCTCAATCAGGAACCTGGCAAAACCATTGATTGCGCGCAAAGGTGCGCGCAGATCATGTGATACTGAATAGGTAAAGGCTTCAAGTTCCTTGTTTGAAAACTCAAGTTTCTCTCTCTCCTCTTTCAGCTCCCTGGTAATAGCATTAAGGTCTTCGACCATGTAGAGCATGGCTTTCTGGCTCTTGTCAAGACTCCGGATCTTATCCTGCAGCTCAGCTGTCCTTTCGGTAACCTGATCTTCAAGTTCATCTTTCAATTTTTTCAGTTCCATTTCCCTCTCCTTTCTGTCGGTAATATCGCTGGCACCGCCATAGATCCTGGTCAATTTCCCTTCAAGGAATTCGGCGAGCCCCCTCAGGCGTATCCATTTGTCCGTTCCGTCATATGTTTTGATCCTCAATTCAAAATCATAAGGATCTCCTTTTTCCACAGTATTAAAGAATGCTTTATCCAGCTTTTCCTGATCGGCCGGATGGAAAAAAGAGAGGCTGTTTTTATACGATGAAGTATCAAAATCCGAAGGAGAAACACCGGTTATCTGGAATAATCCATCTGTCCACGTCACCTTTTGTGTTTTAAGATCATATTCCCAACCGCCGGTTTTTGAAACTTTCTCCATCTCATTAAGCAGCAGTTTCTGCTTGCGCAGTGACTCCATGGTTTTTTTATGTTCGGAAATTTCATTATTCAGCCCCGTTGTCTTCTTTCTGACCTGACGGCGAAGGATGATGATCCATAATACTGACATTACAATAAGCATTGGAATGAACAGCGACCCTGCTATTTTAAGTATATCCTGAAAAGAATAATCTCCTGTCAGAGGTCCAAACCCCTTAAGGTGCAGCGCATCTAACCTGCCTGCTGTACCGAAGGCTAAAATATCCCTGCCGTGGCAGATAAGGAGAGAAAATAACAGAAAAAAACCTGCAAGTGTTCTCATTGCCATGAAATTAAGAAATGCTTATTCCCGCTGCCCTGATTCAACTTTCAATCTTTCAATCTCATCCCTGAGTTCTTTAATACGGAATTCGCGGTCGATGGTTGCTTTATGGAATCTTTCCAGCGCAGACACTTTTTCTTTCAGTTCCCTGGTTTGTTCTTCAGTCACAACTTCAAGCCCATCCTTTAATTTACGCAGTTCCTCTTCAGCTTTTTTACGTTCAGTTACATCTATAACAGTTGATATCATAAGCCCTCGTTCAGGAACCGGGGTATTGTAACCGCTGATGTACCTGGTCTCCTTTCCTTTACGGGTAATCGGGATATTCTCCCATTTCATGCGCCCGGGTTCACCACTGGCTACGTCATCAAGAACCCTTTTTTTTATACTGTCGCGATACACCGGGTCTTCATAAACTGCGTCCCAGAAGCGGTCCGCCGATGACAGCTCCTCCCTGGTTGTCCTGTATATCCGGGGAAAACTATCATTCATATAAAAAAAATCAACAGCGGGGTCAACATAGTTAACTGCAATGCCTACAGGAAGGTTATCCATAACCGTTTTGAGGAGTTTCTCCTGATCATTCAGTTCTTTTCCCTTATTTGCGTGATCACTGAAATCCAGAATAGTTGCTATGCAATCATCTTTCCCCGCATTCTTTGTACCCGGCCGGGACTTCCTTTCTTTTTTTTTCAGAAGTTCAAGCAGATCTGATTTCTGGTTTTCCAGCTCAGCAATCCTGTTGCGAAGTTTTTCCGCTTCTGTAATAAGTTTTTCCGTTTGTCTGTTTTGAAGGCTCATGAGATAAAATTTGGAAGAGGCACAAGTATGCTGTAAACAAAGAATAGTTTTCGAATTGCATTCCGGGCAGAAATATTAGTTATATCCGGTGAACCTTTCCTCCTTCAGCTATCAATCAGCAGCACATTTATCGAAAGTATTCTGTATAATCTCAATTAATTCCGGAATATTTACCGGTTTTGGCATATAATAAACAGCACCCTTGTCAAGACAGTCCTTGCGGACCTTGCTGTCAGTTACCGCAGATACTATAATAACAGGTATGTGACTTAAGCTGTCGTCGGATTTCAGTCTGTTCAGCATCTCCTGCCCGTCAATTCCGGGCATCAGCAAATCCAGCAGGATCAGGTCAGGTTTGGAGACATTGATCATCTTCATGCCGAGTTTTGCTGAATTTGCTGTCTGGATGATCCATCCCCTTGCCTTAAGAACCAAATCGAGCAAAACGAGATTTGTTTCAGAATCATCAATAATTAAAATAGTCCGGCTTGATTTACCCATTTAATATTCTTCAATATTAGCTGACATGTAAATATAATAATTTACGGGTCCCAAAAGGTAAAACCAAAATTATATCCAAGGAATTTTATCAACAACTTTTCAATTAAAAAACACAACTATTAAAAATTGTATACTTATATTGCGCAATCCCTGAAAAACCAGCCTGGCATCATGAAAAACAAAATAACCGGAAACCCTGTAACAGAGATCCCAGCTTTCAGTCTGCTGACTGAAGAACAAAACCGGTTAATTCAAAATGTCTCAAATATTGTATTATACGGATCCGGAGAAATGCTTTTCAGGCAGGACAGACCAGTATCTCATATTATGTATGTCCAGTCAGGGTTGATCAAGATTTTCAGGGAGTCGGGAAACGGCAGATCTGTCATCACCGACCTGGCAACATCAGGCAGTTTTATTTCTCTTATTTCGGTTTTTGGCAAAGAACTCTACCACTACAGTGCCTCCGCAGTTGAAGAATCCCGGGTTTTGCTGACAGAAATTTCGGCACTTCGCAAATTAATCCTGGAAAATGGTGAATTTGCCGGCCTTTTACTTAAACAAACCGGTCAGGAATGCATAAATACGACAACAAAACTGATGAATCAGTTTCAGAAACAATTACCCGGCCGTGTAGCTGAAATGCTACTATTCTTTTCTGAAAGGATTTACGGAAGCCAGGAATTCAATCTTCCGCTTTCACGCAGGGAACTGGCAGAATTTACCGGCACAACCAAGGAAAGTATGATAAGGACACTTGCCGAATTCAGGCATGACAAGATAATCAAACTGGATGGTAAAAAAGTTGAGATCATCAGTCCCGATATAATCCATACCCTCTGTCGTCTGGGATAACCCGGGTCATATCCGGCAGATAAGAAGAAATTTTCCCAAAAAGCCCATAAAAGCTGAATAGCAAAACCAGAGTGCCAAAGGTGATCCGGATCACCTCTCACCGCTGTTAACAATCACCTTAAATTCAGAAACTACCGTTTCAATTCGGCCCCAAATAATACCAAACCAATCAACACAACAAATTCCACCGCATATGAAAAATTTACTGATTTCAATATGCCTCATACTCGGTCTTTTGCCTGTATTGAACGCTCAAAAGTTCTCCGATTCAACATACAAAGTTATAGGCTTTAATTCGTATTATACTAATTCTGACGCAGGTTACGGGCGGAGTCTGAACATGAACATCAGTATTGAAAAGCATAAAAGGCATCTTGAAATAGGAGTTATTCTGCAGGAACAAACAGCAATAATATCCGGAGGGGAAATTATCTACAAGCATTATCTGTCAAATTTTGTCAAAAATGGGTGTTTGGTAAATCCTCATTATTGTAACTGGCGGATTTTTTTCCAGTATAATTTCGTTTTCCGCAATAACACCCTGTCTGACAGATTGGGGACCGGACCATTAGCATCAGATGATATTGTTGTTGCCGGGGGAAGGGTGGCAACATATGAGCATTACGCTGGTTTGGGAGTCCAGGTAAGGCTCTTTGACAAAATTTTTCTGAATGGCGGACTGGGTTACGGCGTCATCCTGGGTTCGGCTGATGAGAAATTCAGTGGAGAGCCGCATTACACGATGGGTGGGAACAAAAATGATTTTGGTATGTCAGTAAGGTTCGGGCTGGGATACTTCCTGACACGTAATTAAAATTTAAACCCATGAAAGCCAGAATTTACATTTTCCTTGTAATAATAATATGTGCATTAACCCTGCAGTCATGCAATATACACCCGGTATGCGCCGTCTATGCATCGGCTGACGAGACTGAACAAAGCGAAGAAAAGATCTGACTGATTTCATCTTCCACACTGTAATATTTACTGCACATTTATCCTGTAAAAACAAGAGTCAAAAGTGCGGCCCCGGATCAGAAGCAGGAGCTTCCGGCAGCAGGGCGTCAGAGGCAGGGGCTTCCAGCGACTGGTCATCATTGGCAGGAGCTTCCGGCAGCAGGGCGTCAGAGGCAGGGGCTTCCAGAGACCGGTCATCATTGGCAGGAGCTTCCGGCAAAGCCTATTTAAAAGCTTTTTCAGGCAGGCCGTCGCCGCTCAGGGCAAGGCGGGAGAAATAGTCCGGTACCGGTCTGCCCAGGAGTTTGTCCACGTAAAGCTTTGCCAGGTACTGTCCCAGCATGAACCCCTGTCCCCGCAGTCCCATAAACAGTCCCAGTTCAGGATCTATTATCATCCGGGGCTCGACGTAGTAGCCTGCCCATACGGCCTGGAAACCAGCCGTCGACAGTCCCGGGATCCAGTTGATGAACACCTCGCTTACAATCTCCATGAACTCCCTTGAGTTTACGGCAAGGTTACGGCCTGTCTCCTCCGGGTCAACAGCCGGCGATGCGCATCCTATAATCTGTCCCGTCTCATGGAGCTGCTGACCGTAAACCGCCGAAAAACCCTTGTAGGGCCTGCGGTCAATCAGCATCGGGAGGGGATTGCCATTTGGGCCCATCCCCGGCAGCCGCCGGGTTATGAACGCCTGGTGCCTCACCGGGTACAACCCCGTCTGCAGTCCCACCATCGAGGCAAACCGTCCCCCCTCAGGCCCCAGCGCATTGATGAAAAGGGGTGTCTCGAACATCACATACTCCCTGTTATGGTCGATGGCCAGCGCCCGGTAGCCATCATTCCCCTTTTCAATATCTATCAGCCTGCAATCCTCCATCACCTCACCCCCCGCGGCCACCCCGAGAGTGCGTATCAGGTCCACCGTCTTGCCCGGCGAGGCCTGCCAGCAGTTTCTGGTAACCAGCGCTGCAATGTAATTGTCTATAGAAGTATTTATGAACGGAGATATCTCTTCACTGAACCTCCCCGGGGCTATCATCTCCGAGTCGGACCAGCCCATAGAGGCCTCCAGGGCCCTGTACATCACCTCGTCGTGGGCGAATGTCACGTAGCGGGCGGGCAGGAAATCGATGTTCTTCTTACCCTGCAGTTCCCTGAAAAGCTCCAGGTTCCTGCCGGCAATCTCCGACAGCTCGGGCAGGCTGAAGGTGGGTCTTCCCCCCGCTATGTTGCGCCATGATGCGCCGCGCCCGTAGTTCATCAGCACCGGCTTTTCGCCCGCTTCGGCAAGATAGCGGAACAGCGCGCTGCCCCCTATACCTCCCCCAGCCACAAGCGCGTTAACCTTAACCCGGCGGGACTTGCGGCCACCGGCCGTCACAATGAGCCGGTCGCGCGACGGAGCAGGATGCAGCTCGCCTATATCCACAGGGTTCGACATGGGTCCGCGCGGCGTAGCATCGCCAACCAGCGAAATGTCATAGGGCCTGAGGATAAGCTTGAGCCTCTTTATACACCTTTTGCCACGGCATGCCCCCATTCCCAGCCGGGTAGTATGTTTGACCTCATCGACCGATATATAGCTGCGGCTTCCGATGACATCCAGTATCTCATCCAGCTTCACATCGTCGCAGTGGCAGATATACTCCTGCGACACCACCTCCCCATCAGGCGGGGTCATCACCAGGGGTTCGGGGTACTCCTCCTTCACAATGAAGCCCCTGACCTCCATCAAACCATCACCCGACAATCCATCACCCGACGATCCATCCTCCGAAAGTCCCGCACCCGGCAGTTCATCATTCACCAATCTTTCACCAGACAGTTCCTCAACCGGCAATTCTTCACCCGGCAGTCCATCCCCCGGCAATACCCCGGTCCGCACCCTGACTATGTTTGTGCTGTTGGGCCTGGTCAGCACCTTCTCCACCACCCCCTCGCCAAGTATGCTTCCGTTATTATCGACAAGGTAAACCCCGCTTTTCTCCTTCACATCGAATTCCACCGGCAGGAAAACCTTGCCTGTCTTCAGGTTATACCCGAAAATAGCCAGTCCGGGACACTGGTAAACGCAATCCATGCAGCCGGTGCACCTTTCAAAATCGATCGACGGCATGGTGCTGGTGGAGGATTTGCTTATGGCATCGTGGGGACAGGCAAAAGCGCAGGGGTTACATGCGAACCCGTGCAGGCAGTCAATTATCACAAACGGCCTTGCCATCCGGCGCTCTTCGCCGGGCAGTTCCGGCTCATCGGCCACCTTTACCGGGTGCTGCTGCGAATCGATATAGTCCTTCGATACCTCCAGGTAGGAGCTGTAGTCATAGTTTTCGCCCATCTCTTCAAGGATCTCGAACGCCACCTGCCTGCCCCGCAGCACCGCGCTTGTCCCTTCGCCGATGCGCAGCGCATCGCCAATTCCGTGGCAGCGCCTCCCAAACACCTCCCGCCCCTTAATCAGCAGCGCATCATCAGGCACCAGCCCGGTGCAGATGTTAATAGCATCAATTCCCCCGATTATCTTCTCGGTGCCTGCCACCGGTTCAAAGTCCCTGCACTCTGCAATCACCGCCCCGGTTATGCCGTCACCCCTTTCGTTGGGCACAGCCTTGATGAGCATGTGTGACAGGATGACCGGTATGCCCAGCCTCCTCACCCTGTTGGCCTGCACAGGAAAGCCCCCCTCATGCGGCATTGCCTCCACTATTGCCTTTACGCGCGCCCCTGCCTGCATAAGCTGGTAGGAGGTGAGGTAACCTATGTTGCCTGCGCCCACGGTAAGCACGTTTTTTCCCAGCAGCGTGAACTCGGTGTTCATCATCTTCTGCACCACTGCAGCGGTGTACACCCCGGGCAGGTCATCATTGCCGAAGGCCGGCATGAACGGCACCGCGCCGGTGGCCACCACCAGGTGCTCCGCATCGACGTAATATATTTCGCCTGTCTTTATATTTTTAACCGCCAGCCTGTTTCCCTCCAGGATGTCCCAAACCACCGAATCGGTAAATATACCCTCGTTGTTTTCCCCCGAAAGGGAACCGGCAATCTCAAACCCCCTCAGTCCCCCATATTTCCTCTCCTTCTCAAAGAAGAAGAACTGGTGGGTCTGCATCATGAATTGTCCCCCCACAGAGGGGTTATTGTCTATCACTATGTTGGGTATCCCGTGCCGGCCGAGCTCCTCCCTCGCCACCAGTCCCGCAGGACCGGCACCTATTATGGCCACAGTTGTACGGTAGACGAAGGACGGGGAGCTTCTCACCGGATGTGCGGTGACTGGCTGGTAACCCAGCGGGATCTCCCTTACCTCCCTGATGTTGTCGACGCTGGTGATGCAGATCCTTTTGATCAGCCCGTCCACCAGCATCTCGCACGCGCCGCACTTACCTATGCCGCATTCAAGGCTCCGGCTGCGGTTGCGAAGGCTGTGGCTGTGGACCGGGTAGCCCGCCCTGTGAAGCGCCGAGGCTATGGTGAAACCCTTCTCGCCCTGTATCTCCTTTCCCTCGAAAGAGAAAGTGATCTTCTCCTTTTCAGCAACATCAAGTATAGGGTGCTTACGTATCCTGTGCATCGGCAGTCATTTTTACTGCATGCAATTTAGCAATATGCATCCCGTGATTTACTGACGTTTATCAGCAGGGAAAATGATTTTTTGCAGCTTGTCAGGATACTCAGATCATACAGTCATATCCGGCACTCCCGTTCTGTCAGATTCATTCTTTAATGCACCTGACATAGAAGCCATAATCAGAAGCGGCACGCGCTCTGGTAACACCGGTACTTCCGTTACTCATTGCCCGGTACCAGATATTAGCTCCATCTGCAGTGGAGGTATACCAGAACCCAATAATGCCTTTGAGTGTAAACGATCCGTTCAAAATATCGCGATTGCCGCCCGGAAGTGCCCTGAATCCGTATTCATCGGTTGCACCTTCATTGGGGTCGTTCCAATGCTCTGTACCGACCTCTTTCAGCTTTCCGCCGGCAACATCCAGACCACCAAGAAATTCAGTCAGTTCCGTCCAGTCTTCATCGGAAGCAACTCGCCAGCCTGTGGGACAGAGTTTCCCTGTTTCCACTGCCAACCAGTTGTAAATTGCTCCATATATCTCCCCGTTGCTCTCATCATTATCATACCAGCAATATGCACCTGTGGTCCTATTATCCCTCCATTGACTGTCGCCGGTAATATTGGTAATGGCGGTCCCATCGTTATATTTTGTTGTTCTCAGGTTTTCTGCCATCCACTCCTGATCGCCTATCCTGACAACAAGATAAACATTATCGTCCGCATCGGTAACAGTTCCGTACAGGGTGGTGAACTGAACCTGTTCGCCATATCCTGTCCCTCCGCTGTTGGTGGCATAGGCACGTACATAGTAGGTGGTTTCACGATCCAGCCCGGTAAGCTCACTTGTAAACTCACCCGTTCCCGCATCATCGGTTGTAAAACCATCGTTGTCATCAAGGGTCGGATTTTCTGATGTGCTCCATACAACCCCGCGGGCCGTTACCCCGGCACCTCCGTCATCGGTAACCTCCCCTCCTCCAATAGCTGAATTTTCTGTGCTATCGGCAATTTCTGCCGTAATGACCGTGGGGGGCAGGGCGTCTGTGCTGAACTGCACCTGGTTTCCGTAGGCAGTACCTGCACTGTTGGTGGCATAGGCTCGCACATAATAGGCTGTGGCAGGATCCAGTCCGGTAAGCTCACTTGTAAACTCACCCGTTCCCGCATCATCTGTTGTAAAACCGTCGTTGTCGTCAAGGGTCGGATTATCTGATGTGCTCCATACTACCCCGCGGGCTGTTACCTGTGAAGCACCGTCATCGGTTACCTCCCCTCCTCCAATAGCTAAATTCGTTGTTTTATCAACAATTTCTGCTGTAGTGACCGTGGGTGGCTGGGCGCCTGCGCTGAACGGCACCTGGTTCCCGTAGGCAGTACCTTCACTGTTGGTGGCATAGGCCCGCACATAATAGGCCGTGCCAGGATCCAGTCCCGAAAGGTTGCTTGTAAAGGTTCCCGTACCGGTACCATCGGAGGTTATCCCGCTATTTGAAGTGATGGTAGGATTTTCAGAAGTACCCCATACCACGCCACGGGCGGTTATCGCGGCTCCTCCGTCATTTGTAATATTTCCACCGCTTTTTGCACTGGTTGATGTAACTTCACTGACACTGGCTGTGGTCAGTGTAGCAACCTCAGCAGGTTTTTTATCATTCATATCATCATCTTCCTTACCGCAACCAAAGGCAATAATGGTAAGTATACCTGCAATTGCCAGCAGTGGTATAAAACGCAGATTTTGCTTAATCATGACAGCATAGATTAAAAGGTTAATAATATGGTTTACATAACAATGTTAAGCACGATTCTTCTAAATAATACATCCACAGCTTACTGTCTGATAAAACTGTATATCAGGTAAAAATAAACTGCAATGATGATAAAATTCTATTTGCTTTACAAATTATAAAAAAAAACCATATTGTCGTCTGCTTAGGAATGAATTACCTGAAAAATTTGACCAACATCAGAATTTACCTGACGAGGATACTATTCAATCTCCCCGAGGTAATCCTGCAGCGATCTGACCATGTAGCTTCCGTTAAGCCTTTCCCTTATCCCACCGGTGGCAGCATAGGCGGCTGCTGTGGTGGTAATATAGGGGATATTGTGCCTGATGGCCGATTTGCGGATATAGGAATCGTCATATTCGCTCAGCTTGCCGGCCGGGGTGTTGATTATCAAATCAATATGCCCGTCAACTATGGCATCGTCAATATTGGGCCGGTTCTCATGCAGCT
>SLKJ01000091.1 GCA_007134675.1 Bacteroidales bacterium | reverse complement strand
TCAAATAATGTGTTATAAAGCGTGCAAGATAGCAAGATCATTCAAACTACGGATGATTTTTCATGCTTTTTTTATTAATGTTCCGGTCTCACACTATTGATCACTTTCATAAAAAAAGGCAGGCCATATGGCCTGCCCCTTTACTGTATTCATAATCTCTGTTTACAAATCCTGCAAATCCTCAATATCTATATCAACAATGGTTGTTTCCCTGCTTTCTACCACGATGTTTTTAATAACCCCCAGTACTTCAATAAACTCTCCCTCTTCTGTAGCAACAACAACCAGTTCATATGTGCCGGGTGCAAGGTAAGCCAGGTGGTATGCCCCGTTTTCATCAACCATGTCGCTGCTTATGGCATTTGCGAACCGGATCTCCTCTTCAGCAGGCTCGTCGGCCTCTGAGTCATCGTAAGTGTCCCCGGCATAGGCGTAAACTACAATATTACGCTGTTCGGGGATGTTCGTTACTTCTCCGGCAATCTGTCCGCTCTGGTTATCAACAACAAGACGGATAGTTGGTTTGAGAAGGTATTTTCCCGAGGCACCTGCCTTAACAACTGATTTTCTAACATCAAAGTCGGCGGTAACATCCACCGAGCCGTTAATTGGAACCGTAAATGCCCCGACTGCTTTGTAACCGGTCTGTGCTCCACTTGGCACGAAAAGGTTTGTTGTTGACCCGTCACCAAATTCCAGGTAACAACCGGGATTTGAATGCTGTCCCGCATTGAAAACAGGAGCATCAAGCATGAATCTTATCTGGGTATATGTTCCCGCTTCCATTTCGAAGCTGCCGAGCAGTTCTGATTCTCCCCTTTGAAGATCCAGAAGGTTAAATGATTTTGGGCCTTCATAATCTTCGAAAACTTTCCATCCATTTTCATTGGTGTGGTAATGTATTTCCGATACTGTGATGAAGACACCGGTAATTCCGTCAGAATCCACAGGTGCATCAGTGATCGAAAGGTTAAGTGTGCCGGTATTTCCCTTGTCCTTGTCACATGCTGTAAAAATAAAAAATGGCAGTATTACGGCTGAAATAATAAGAAATATTCGCTTCATGATTTTATGGTTTTTAGTTAATAATAAACAAGTTGTTCTGTAAAGATTCCAATGCGTTATCAGTATTGTTTCTGTTCACAAGACGTTACCGGAAATGAAAAGGTTGGAATGACAGGGAAACTAATTCAGGTTATATCTGACGGAAAGGATTATATTTATTGATGCATTGCGGGTACTGTTAAGATAGTCAGGTATAAGGTCGTTACCCGAGAAGATATTATTCAACCCCAATCTTGTCTGAAACCCTGTTCCAAGGGAAAACCCGTTTCCCACCGGGTAATGGTATTCGTAACCGGTAATTACTCCAAAATCGATCGGGTTATAATCCTGACTGAGGGAGATTGTTTTTCCGTTAAGATCCTGCACCGCATTTCTGAGTAACCCTGTATAGGCTCCCAATATTATTGAGTGCCTGCCGGGTTTTTCGCGCCCTGATAAATACCATCTCCCGGAAAGACTAAGGCTGGAATAGTTAAACTGCATGTTATTGTTTATGTATTTTCCATGCAGATATTCATTATAGTTTTGCCGGGTACGGGAAATTAAGTGAACTTCCGCCTGTATGTCAAGATTTCTGCCAATGTTTATCCCGGCTATAATTCCGAAACTGTAACCGAATGAAGGCAGGGAGGCAGTTAACTCATCACTCCTGAGGCCCTGCAATGTTTTATTATTCAGCAACCAGGTATTTGCCAGATTTCCCGAGAGACCGCCATAGTAGCCTTTTGTGGTAGATACCTTCCGGAGTGACCCGTTTTCCTCCCCGGTAACGGAAAACCGGCCAGTATGCAATTGAAGGTCATACTCCATTAAATCAGGTGTGTATTCGAGGTAGTGCATGGGGTAAAGGTTCTCACCGGAATAATCACGCCTGTCTGCGGCCTGAATGGCTGATCCATCTTGAGCATAAGGAATATGACGTATGTCCGGGAACTCAAGGGCTCCAGCAAGGCGAATCCGGAGTGATGGTTCACTCCCTGCATACCCTATAAAACCAGGACGATGCTCACTATGGGCCATAATCATGCCTGAGCCCTTGTCTCCGGAATCCAGGTACAGGAAAGTCCCCACACCAATGATCAGCAAAAGGGATGCGGCCGCAGTCATCAGGAACAGCACTCTTTTCCTTCCGCCTGCCGGAAGATCTTTCTCAATCTCATACCAGACAGCATCCACATCAAGCTCATTCCGGATCTCCTCCCAAATTTCGGCAGGAGGCTCAGGATTCGCTGATTCGACAGTGTTTTTATACCACTTTAAGAAATCCATTTATCATAAGTTCATGTTTCCGATAAAGTTTATCAGTAATTTCCTTGCCCTGTTGAACTGAGATTTAGAGGTACCCTCAGTTATCTCAAGCTTTTGTGCTATCTCCTTGTGAGTGAATCCATCAAGTGCATGCAGGTTAAAAACCAGCCTTGCACCCTCCGGTAAACGCCCAACCTGTTCCATAAGCTCGTTAAATCCGATTATATTCAGGGCAGCATTACCGGTCTGCGATCCGGGATCATTCTGATCCACTTCATTATATTCATCCGTCCATTTTCTCCTGCGGATATGATCAATAGCTGTATTTGTCACTATTTTTCTTATCCACCCTTCAAGAGAACCATCGTTTTTGTATTGCTTTATGTTTTTAAAGACTTTTATGAAGGATTCCTGGAGGATATCCTGCGCCATAGCTCTTTCTCCGGCATAACTCAGACAGATTGCATACATCTTTTTTGCAAAATGCCTGTATAGCAACTCCTGCGACCGTCTGTCGTTTTTCCTGCAACCTGAAAGTATAACCTCTTCGTTAAGTCCTCCTGTAGTCATTTAT
>SLKJ01000079.1 GCA_007134675.1 Bacteroidales bacterium | reverse complement strand
TTTACTGATGCCCTTAGCTGATCAAATGAAGAACTGTCCTTTCTGATTCTTTTTCTTCTTTTGTATAAAGAGGTATCAAATCTTTTCTCAATTAGTGAAACTAAACCAGCAGGAAGGATCGCGCGCATAAACCTGTTTAATTCGATGGTTTTTCTTACCAGTGTACGTGCAAAATATGAAGAGGCGAAACGCTCGGTTCCTTCTGACTGCCTTGAAAGGTCTACTTCTGTTTTTGTAACTGATCTTGCCTTTTTGGAAAAAAACAACGCGAGCACCATAATGACTCCTGCAGCCAGCAGAAAGCCTGTTGGTGTCTGTACCGGCTGGAGTAATGATTCCATTGTAAAGGTTTCCGGATTGATTGTCGGGTCACTTATAAATAGTTTATAGGATTCATATCCGGCCAGTGGAACACCAATAAAGTTAACGAGGTCGTTTCCCGCGAAAGCCATAGCAAGTGAAAAAGTCCCTATAAGAACGATGAACCGGAATATATTGACCTTAAAAAATATAATCAGGGATTGGGCAAGTATTGCAAAGCCTAAGAAGCTAAACAGCAGGATATTAAATGTGTTATTCTCAATCCAGCTACTTGCCTCCTGTGTCATAAAAGAAGCGCCACTGGCCCCCTTTACCATTATGAAATATACTATTGAGGTAATAGCGAGGCTTCCCCAAATTGCTCCAAAGTATGGAATGTTACGCTCAAAATTAAAAGTAAAGATCATCCTGGATATGAACTGAACTACAGTTCCAACTGTAAATGCAATGACAACAGATAACAGGATACCTGAAATAATAGCCAGAGCCTTGGCTGAATTGATATAATTGTTGAGATCCTGGATACTGTCAGGGGAAAGATATATTTTGTAAAGTGACACTGCGACTGCTGCTCCGAGCAACTCAAAAATAATAGATACCGTTGTTGAAGTGGGAAGGCCGAACGTATTGAATGTATCCAGAAGTATTATGTCGGTGATCATTACTGCCAGAAATATTACCATTATTTCGCTGAAGTAAAACTGATCGGGATTAAATACACCACTACGGGCTATTTCCATCATTCCGCTCGAAAAAGTCGCACCAACCAGAACGCCTAAACCGGCTATGGTGAGAATAACACGGAAGGGCGCAACCTTGGCTCCTATCGCCGAGTTCAGAAAATTGACAGCGTCATTACCAACACCAACTACGAGATCAGAGATTGCAAGAATAAACAATACAATAACAAAAAACAGGTAAAGGTTTTCCATCTGACGTTAAAATTATTGGACAGCAAAAGTAGATGCAATAAATAAATACATCCTTTCTCTAATGTTAAATTTACGTTAAAATGTTGCAACCTTTATGTTAAATAATTGTTAAATGACTAAATTCATCCAGACAATTATTAATTAGAAATAATCAGGAGAAGGAAAATATCAATTATCTTTATAAATTCAAATAGTTAAAAAAATGGTTATGGTAAGCAAAAGATTACAGGATATCCTAAAGTCCGCCATATTACTGGAACTCAAAGGTGAAGCATTTTACAGGAAAGTTGCTGAAAGTACTGATAATCCAGGAATTAAGAATATCTTTAGTATTATGGCAAAGGAAGAGGTATTACACACAAAGATCCTTCGGGAAAAATATTCTGAACTGACCCGAAACAACAAAATATCGGCACACAAACTACCGGAAGAAGATACGGTGGCAAATACCGTATTGTCAGAATCAATGAAAAGCCAGATAGCCGGTGCCGGATTTGAGGCAGCCGCTATTTCTGCAGCTATTGATATGGAGTCAAAAGCAATTAAGCTTTATTCTGAAAGTGCAGAAAATGCTGCTGATCCGAATGAGAAAATGCTGTTTGAATGGCTGGCGGACTGGGAAAGGGGGCATCATAAACTACTTTATGACCTGGATAATGATCTGAAAGAAAGGATTTGGAACGATAATCAGTTCTGGCCATTTTAAATTCAGTATATATACCATGGCCATTGAATAATCAAGGCACGAATTAATTACCCGTTTTTTATATAATTCATAATAATCATAACCATAATCTACTTTAAATGAGAAGCAAGAGTTTAATATTGGCAGTATTTCTTGTAGCCGGGCAAATACTGAGCCATTCATGTAAAACGGTTCCCATAAGTGGAAGACGCCAGGTAGCCTTTCTACCGGAATCAATGCTGGTTGATATGAGCCTGAACAGTTATAATGATTTTCTTTCAAGTAATCAATTGTCCTCAAATGTAGCACAAACTGCTATGATCAAGAATGTTGGCAAGCGCATTTCAACTGCGGTAGAGGATTATTTAAAAGATCAGGGACAGCAGTCGAGACTCAGGGAGTTTCAGTGGGAGTTCAATCTTATCGAAGATGATGTTGCCAATGCCTGGGCAATGCCGGGAGGCAAAATAGTCTTTTATACTGGTATATTGCCAATTACGAAAACAGAGGCGGGTGCAGCCGTGGTAATGGGGCATGAAATAGCGCATGTCATTGCAAGACATGGAAATGAAAGAATGAGCCAGCAATTAATGGTTCAGACTGGCGGACTTGCTTTGTCGGTTGCTTTACAGGAAAGACCCGAACAGACGCAGAATATGTTTCTTACGGCATATGGAGCCGGTACTGCGGTTGGGGTTATTTTGCCATATTCACGGGCGCATGAAAAGGAGGCGGACAGACTTGGTTTAATTTTTATGGCAATGGCCGGGTATAATCCTGCAGAGGCAGTAGAATTCTGGGAGCGTATGGAGCAGCTTTCGGGGGGGGCTGGTCCGCCTGAGTTTCTGAGTACTCATCCAAGTTCCGCAACCAGAATAAAAGATATGAAGGATTTTCTGCCTGAGGCTATGAGGTATTTTAATCCCCGTTAATTCTGTGAGTTAAACTATT
>SLKJ01000017.1 GCA_007134675.1 Bacteroidales bacterium | reverse complement strand
ATGAACATTTCAATTATAATCCCAATCAGAATTGACAATTCCGCGAGACTGAACAATCTGACTCATTGCCTGTCTTTTATCACATCGCACTTACCGAAAGCAGAACCCATAGTTGTAGAAAGTGACGAAAAGACCAAACTGGAAAATACCAGAAGCAACTTTAATGAAGTTCAGTTTCATTTTTTAGACAATAAGGGAAGGTTCAGCAAATCAGAAGCAATAAATTATGGAATTTATCAATCATCAAGGTCCAACATTGCTATATGGGATGTGGATGTGATAATTCATCCCCGGGCCATTGAGAAAGCCTGCCGGTTAATTACTGAGCAAAAGTTCAGGGTCATTCTTCCGCACAATACAATATTTGTAAATATTAAAGGTAATCTGCTTGAAAAATTTGTGAAGGATTTCGACTTCAGCCTGGTGCCTTATGTAAACAGGATCAAATCAAAAAAAAATAATGCCGAAACGGAATTTTATTCAATCCCATCCGGAGTGGTCATTTTTGAAAAAGAAGCGTTGATGAATGCCGGGGGATATAACAGAAACATGATATCTTACGGCTGGGAGGATATTGAAGTTCTGAAGAGACTGAACAAACTCGGCCATCACTATTATATAATGGGAAGATATAATGTAATACATCTGCATCACCCCAGGGGAATTGACTCAAAGGTTAATCCCTTTTACGATAAAAATAAGCAGGAATATTTTAAAGTATTGCAAATGAAAAGAAAAGAACTAAAAGATTATATTCGTAATTCTTTATACTCGGATCATATATATAATGTAGCTCCTAACAATGATTCAACATCCAATTTTTCAATCTTTTTTAATATTGTTTTCCTGAAATGCATTTTCAGCAGAATAAAACATAAAATTTTAACCACAATATAAATGAACATTTCGACTATTCTACTGATAAGAATCGACAATGGCAGATTTAGACAGTGGGTTTTTAATTCAACCTAATGACTTTCAGCAATATTATTGTAGCCGGGGCTGCACGAAATTGTGGGAAATCTATTATTCCCGATATAGAACGTATACAAAAAGCACTAAATGATTGCAATAACATCCAATATTTAATTATTGAATCAGACAGTAATGACAATACTCTGGAAAAACTGGAATATCTTAAAAATACTATTAATGATTTCCATTATATTTCATTGGGTGAGTTAAAAAATCGTATGCCTAAAAGAACAGAACGATTGGCATATTGCAGAAACCGATACCTTGAGGAGCTGAAAAATAACAAATTGTTTAAGAATGCAGAATACGTTCTGGTTACGGACCTGGATGGAACAAATGAATTGCTTACAAAAGAGAATATTGCTTCATGTTGGGATATTAGTGACTGGGACGTGTGCACAGCAAATCAGAAGGGACCTTATTTTGATTTATGGGCCTTAAGGCATCCTCATATATCACCTAACGACTGTCTCAAAGCATATAGGTATATGATAAACGAATTAGGTTTAAAATCAAACATGGCCAAACAAAAAGCACTTAAATCCCGGATGTTTTGGTTTCATAAGTCGCTTAAGCCATTTGAAGTAGATTCAGCTTTTGGCGGATTGGCAATTTACAAACGCGATGCTCTTAATAACGTAAAATATGTTGGCATTGATGATAATGGTTCTGAAGTTTGCGAACATGTTGCACTTAATAGTCAGATTAAAGAAAAAGGATGTAAAATATACATCAATCCAGGACTTATCAACTGTTATCCTCCAACCCAGTATGTAAAATCAAGGTTTAAAAAATTATTGATTATCCTGTGGCAAAGAGTTTATTATTCTATAAAAGACAGAATCAACAATTGGCAATAATTATCAGCGAAAGATAACCATTAATAAATAGCTCTTCCATTTAGAATAACAGGGTCAAAAGTTTAAATCTCCTTAAAAAAAACCAGAAAATACACCCTCCTATCTATCAAGACCTTACACTTTAATCTATAAAAAACATACGTTAATCATCTCCATTTGTGTTTTAGTAAAAACAACGGCGGAATATTGTGATAGATCGAACTCTTGTTGTAATTTAGCTCCTGAAAACAGATTATAACTGATACGATAATTTAAGATTTAAGGAGAGATAGTAATTCACATTTTGCTAAAATCAAATGTTCAAGAATACCGAAATACAGGCTAAAGTTTCCAATTACTTTTTCAATTCACTGAAACTGGATACCAAAAACATGCTGGATATTATAGAGCTGTTAGCTGTATTAATTTGCATTCCACTTTCATATTCAATATCAATATATATAATCAATAATTACGATTTCGCTATCTATGGAATGGAATATAAGTTCTTCCTGCTTAAATATTTTAACTATTTTAATTATGCCTGGCAATTTGATCTATTACAGTTCATCCTGTTCAGCATTGTAATATTAATTTCCTGGTTAGTGCTTTCGCATCTTACTGGTATGGCTAAATTACCACGTAACCAGAGGTACTTTACAGTGATATTTTATTTTGTCAGGGCAAATTTCTTGATCCTTATCATCCTTCTGGGCTTCAAGTTTATTTTTTACCTGACATCCATTTCTGTTGTATTTATTTTCACTTATATTACATTAAGTATGCTTGTCACTTTGGGGATAAGATTAGTTTCAATTTATAAGCTGAGAGTATACAGGGCCAGGGGGCATGATTTACGGCACATTATGGTGATTGCGGATAACAACTACACCGGCATCATCGATAAGCTGTTAAATCAAAAAGACTGGGGTTTTAAAATACATTCGATCGTTTCTGACTCGAAAGATATAAAAACCAAATATGGCAGCAGCATACAGATCTTACCAGATAATTTTGATATCAAAGCCACTCTCGATAATAACGTAATTGATGAAGTTATATACTGTAAAAAAGACAATAACTCCAATGAAATACAGAAAATAGTTGAAATATGCAATGAAATTGGTGTTATTTTCCGTATCCAGTCATGTACTTCAAACGTTGACCCTATGCAGATAAGCCTTAAAACGGCCAATAACAAGGGTAAGCTTACATTGGTAGATATTCCTTCACTGAAGTTGCCACTGGAAATCAAGACAATGCTGGATATATACCTTTCATCAATAGCATTAATATTGCTTTCACCAATTATGTTGTTTATTACCATACTTATTAAACTTGACTCTAAAGGTCCTGTTTATTTCAAACAGGAAAGGGTCGGTCTCAGGGGAAGGAAATTCAAGCTATACAAATTCCGGACAATGGTTGTTAATGCGGAAGAACTACTTGAAAAGCTCAGAGATAATAACGAAATGGATGGTCCTACATTTAAAATGAAAGATGACCCCAGGATTACGAAAATCGGTAAATTCCTCAGGAAAACTGGACTTGATGAGTTGCCTCAATTAATAAATGTAATTAAGGGAGAAATGACACTCATTGGTCCCCGGCCACCGCTTGAATCGGAAGTGAAACAATATGAACGCTGGCACCTTAGAAGATTATCCGTCAAACCCGGTATCACCTGCACATGGCAAATCATGCCACAAAGAAACGATATCAAATTTGAAAAATGGATGCATATGGACCTCAGCTATATTGACAACTGGTCACTCAGCCTGGATGCAAAGCTGTTTTTCAAAACTATCACAACATTATTCCTCGCACAGGGCAGGTAAAATATTACACATAAAGCAGGAACTGTCTTTAAAGGTATTAAATTAGCTAAGCTGAAAAGTCTTTGTCATGAAGTTATTTGAACGAATTACCATATAATTTTTTACCTGTTAGCCGGAAAAGAAATTTTTTATATTGGATAGCAACCTTATTTAACAAATTATAGTATAACTATTATTCCTCCCTTAGAGGGATTTTTCTTAATTTTGTCAATAATAATATCCTAAACACATGAAGTACATTTTCAGCCGCATATTTTATTTTTTAGTACTTCCGGCGCTTATCTTTTCATCCTGTCTTCCGTTAAACAGGTTAGCCTACGTTCAGTCAGAAGCTTCAACGGACCCTGCCCATATGCAATATATCGGTCCGCAGATTGATAACATTATAACACCGGGAGATGAGCTTTATATAAGAATTGCAAGTGCCGATGAGGACAGGGCAGCTGCCAGTATACAGCAGGATCAGGGGAGGGGAGTCTATGACCCGACCTTCTTAAGTTACACAGTAAGTGATGATGGTACAATCAAATTACCATATATTGGAAGAATACTTTTGGCGGACCTTACACTTGAGGAGGCATCTGACAAAATTGAGGATGCTTTAAGTGAATACCTTTTTATTCCTTCGGTTTATATAAGATTTGTAAATACCAAAGTAACAGTTCTTGGTGAGGTAAACAATCCGGGAGTTTATATGTTTAATTATAAAAATATCAATCTCCTGCAGGCAATCGCTTATGCAAATGATATTACCAATTTTGGCAACAGGAGAAATGTGCTGATTATAAGGGAGGAAGGTGTGAGAAGGTACAAACATTATATTGACCTTACCTCGGATGAATTACTCGAATCTGAATGGTACCTTATAAAATCAGATGATATTATTTATGTTGAGCCACTTAAAAGGAAAAAATTCGACATGGCTACTGTTCCCTATAACCTGATAATTTCGGTTATTACAACTGCACTTGTTGTATTAACCTTTATACAAACTAATTGAAAAAGAATATAATACATACATCCCAGAAACTGCAAACGAAAAGTCATGAAAAATTCAGACGATATATTGGCAAACAACCTATTGCAACTGTTTAAAGATTTGATGAAATACTGGTATTTTATTTTAATCTCCCTGGCAGTATTTGTTACAGTTTCCCTGCTCTATTTACAATATTCAGCGAAGACCTATAAGGTAAGCAGTTCAATTTTATTGAGACTTGAAGAGTCGAACAGATTTGCAGGCCGGGGAGGAGGCGCTAACGAGATTCTGCCTGCTTTTCAACTTATCCAGCAAGATAAAACCATGCAAAACGAGATACATTTCATGCAATCTTTGCCTTTGATAAGAGAAGTTGTCGATGAAATGGATCTGCGTACCTCCTATTATATAAAAGATAACAATATCCCTAAGAGATTCACCTTCACCTATCAAAATATATACAAGAACACTCCGTTTTTTGTTATTCCAACAGATAACCATCTTCAGCCGGCAAATATTTATTTTCATATCGTTGTAATTGATGAAGAGCAATTTCATATTTCGGCATCAAGCGATGAAACAATGATAATGAACTTCTCAGACGAAACAATTGTCCGGACAAATGCCCCCTTCCATATTGATGGAAGATACAAATTCGGATCGCTTATCCAGAATGATCTCGCATCCTTTACCATACTTCTTAATTCAAACTTTGACCCGGAGAGGTTTATCGGCAAAGATTTGTTCTTTAAGTTCAATAATCTCGACCAGCTTGCTTCAACATTTAAAAACTCTTTAAAAATCGAAACGCAAGTCATGGAATCCTCACTTGCGAGCATTACGTTTAATGCAGAGAATCCAAATCTCGGTTTGGATTTTTTGAATTCTTTGATTGACAAGTATATCCAGGCAAATCTCGATGAAGCTAATTTTTTAGCAAATAAAACCATAGAACACATTGAACGACAGCTGGTTGATGTTTCAGACGAATTGACCCGCTCAGAACAACAACTGCAGAATCTGAGAAGCGACCATAGCGTCATGAATATTCAGGAGAAAGCCCAGAATATTTATACCCAGCTGGAAAACTCCAGAAGGTTAAGAGAAGAGACCCAAAGAAGGTTAAACCATCTTGAACAACTTGATGAATATTTTGCCCAATACAAGGATTCTTCAAGGATCCTTGCACCATCGGCTCTGGGCCTTACTGATCCGCTTCTAAATAACCTTATTCAGGAACTTACTTCCCTTAACCAGGAAAAGCAAAGAATTATATCCCAGGATCAAATCAGAAACCCGCGACTTTTGACAATTGATATAACCATTGATAACCTTAAAACTGCCATTTCTGATAACATAAGCTTTTCTAAAAGTACTACCCAACGTGAATTGAATGACCTGAATTCCAAAATAGCCGCTCTTAACCGGGAATTTGCAGGACTGCCCAGAACCCAGAGAGAACTGCTCGGAATTGAAAGAAGCTTCAATCTGAGTGATGCTGTTTATACATCACTGCTTGAAAGGAGAATTCAGGCACAAATTATTAAAGCCGCAAAACTCCCGGATGCAAAAATAATCGAACCACCCAAAATGATGGGTATTGCAAGCCCGAACAGGATAATAGTACTCTTTTTTGCGCTATTTATGGGCATGCTGGCTCCTTCAGTTATCATACTTGGGTTTAAGCTAATATCAAACCGTATTGTCAACAAAGATGATATCAAGCTTATAACCCGGACACCAATAATTGGATCCATTCCCGTTAATGACGATGAACATCAGAATGTGGTAAAGGAATTACAAAGATCACCCATAGCAGAATCCTTCCACATTTTAAGAACCAATCTGGTATATTATCTGCGCGGAGAAACCAATAAAACAATATTGGTTACTTCGTCAATGCCTGCTGAAGGAAAATCCTTCACCTCAATAAACATTGCAACAAGTTTTGCCCTTGCCAACAGCAAAACAATCCTTGTCGAGTTTGACCTTCGAAATCCCAACAGGTTCATCAATGAAGTATTCAATGCCAAAGAGCTTATTGGTATCAGTTCTTACCTTATTAATAAGGCAACATTGGATGAAATAATTGTCCCCACAGATATTGCGAACCTGGATATAATGCCTGCGGGACAAATTCCCCCGAATCCTATAGAACTGATATCAAGCCCGAGAACCCATAAACTATTCGATGAACTGAAAAAACGTTATGATTTCATAATTATCGATACGCCACCTTACGGACTGGTGACTGATGCGTTCCTGCTTATGAGCATTGCCGACATTAAACTATATGTTACAAGGATTGGTTATACAAAGAAAAAAGCACTTGCAACCAATATGGAAGATATTGAAGGCAAAAACATCAAAGACCTGCATCTGGTAGTTAATGAAAGTCATGAAGATAAGCTGAAGTATGGACATTATGCTTATGCGGAAAAATCAAAAAAATCAATTACCAGGAAAATTAAACAAGGCAGGAAGAAGATCGCAGTTTTCTGAGTTTGATTAATTGTATTTTATAACCGCCCGGCCTTTTTTGCTTCGGGCGGTTTTTTTATCCCAAAATAATTAAGGAATTTCCATTTATAAAACCCTCCGATATATCGAAAATATTTATCTAACAAAACAAAATATGCAAAAGGCGATTTGGCGTGCCTTTTGTAAAAAGCGAGTTCCTTTTTTATATTGAAGAGTGATTTTATGCTGGTAAGCGACTTGTATAAATTACTGAACTTCCCCTGGTGGGAAAGTCCTGTATTTGTTGTGTCGTTATAGATAACCAGTTCCGGAAATGCAATAAGCTTAAACCCGGCCTTTTTTGCCCTGTAAGTAAAATCGCTGTCCCCATGGTATTGAGGAAAATTTTTTTCATCTACCATACCAACCCTGTCAAATACTTTGCGATGAATCAGTGTCCCCATACCGGGTAACCAGTCGACCTCAAGGGGTTTTCTGAATACATCGCTATCCATCTGCTGCTGGCCATACATATATCTTTTGCCGTTTACAGGGTTAAACCTGCCTCCCATTCCCCAAATGAAGTCTTTTGTAAGACTAAATACCTTTGACCCGATAAGCACGTCATTATCATTCTCTCTAACCAGTTTGAGAGTCTGGATTAAATAATCATCTGCCGGATTAATGTCATTGTTCCACCACAATATATAATCTGAATTTAACTCTTTCAAAGCATAATTGACTCCCATGTTTATACCACCGCTCCACCATAAACTGCCATCTCCATATAGCAAATGGACAGACGGGTAGTTATTTCTTATCCATTTTGCCGTGCCGTCTTTGGATCCATCGTCAACGACAATTATATTAAAATCAGCATCCGGAGATTCAGTAGTGGAGATTTGATCAAATAAAGATTTCAAACACACTTTTGTAAAACTGATCCCATTAAAAACAGGTATAATGATGGAAATTACCATCTTCAAATTCTTATTATTGTTGTTTGTCATAAAATAGTAAATTAAAAGCTTCCCAAGATAATAATTATTTAAGTTCCAGGTATTGGATAAACCAGGAGATTTATTACCCTGAGCTATTGTTTCACCATTTTTACTATATTTGTTCATCGGGGAATGATTTTTTTTATTTACTGACTTGTTTGAGAATAAGATGGCTGACGGACCACCTTCACTCAACTGCTAACTACCTGTCATAATATATGAACAGCAGACTTTGTTTAATTGCCAATGGTTTTCAGGAGGATTATATAATTAATTACCTGGCATCCCTGTCAGGTAAATTTGATCAGATTGATTTTATCGGGTCATCAATTTATCTTAAAGAAAAAATTCATTCTTCAATAAATTTTTACGACCTGCAGGGAGGAGGAGTTCAAAATCAGCCTTTAGCAAAAAGAGTTAAAAGGGTAATCATATATTATTTTTCCCTTTTACGATTTTTCCTGCGTAAACCCCGGAGAGGGATTATCCATATACAATGGTTAAGATTTAAGATTCTTGATGGAATTATTTTTCCCCTTATTTTCAAATTATTAGGATACAAAATTATATATACAGTGCATGACATTGTCCCCCATGACAGGGATACTGCATTCAATAGAATGGTCTTTAAAATAATATATAAGATAAACTGGAAATTGATAGTCCATACAGAATTTATAAAAACCCGTCTTTCCAGGGAGTTTGGAATTGAAGAAAAAAAGATCGGTCTTATACATCATGGGGTATATGATATAAAAGACAAAAACCTTATACTTGATAAACAAGATGCCAAGATCAAATTAGGAATCAATCCAGATACATTACTGATCCTTTTTTTTGGATATATAACACGCTACAAGGGTTTGGATCTGTTACTTGAAGCATTTGCCTCAATTAATGCCGCTTCCAATGTTCATCTTATTATTGCCGGCAGGGTATATGATAACTATAAACAGGCTCTTGATGAATTACAGATAAAATACAAGGCAAATAATATTCAATTCATTATACGCCGTATTGAAGAAGAGGAACTTCCGGTTTTGTTCGGGGCAGCAGACCTCACTGCTCTTCCATACCGTGAAGCAAGCCAAAGTGGTGTCCTGTTTATGTCTTATGCATATGGCGTACCTGTTATTGCTCCGGATATCGGAGGTTTCCCTCACGATGTTATCGATGGGAAAACAGGATTAATATTTCGCTCTGAAAATGTAACCAGCTTAAAAGAAAAGTTTGAAGAATTTATTCTTCGCAGAAGAAACAACCCGCTATACAGTAAAAAGGAGATCAGGGATTATGCCCGCGAGAATTACTCCTGGGAAAAAAGTGCCAATGATTTAGTAAATTTCTTAAAAGTATGAGCAATAACAACCATAACCCTTCAAAGCCATATAGTGTAACTGTGATAATTCCTTCCTATAATTCTCATAAAACTATTGGATGGACATTTAAAGGTATTAAGGCCCAGACAAAATATGATTTGATAAAAGAGATCATTGTGGTCGATTCTTCTGATGATGGTATCACCCCTGATTTTTTAAAATCCAATGAGGATGACATTTTAAAAGTTACACGCTCAGGTTCCAGGGTTATGCCTGCCATTCAACGAAATATTGGAGCGAGATCAGCAACCGGCGATTTATTGTGCTTTGTTGATTCTGACGCCTTTCCTGCGCCCAATTGGATTGAGCTGATAATTGAAGAGTACAATAAGGGATACCTGGCCGGAGGCGGAAGCTATCGTGTACCCGAATCTCAGCAAGACAAGCCAATAGCTTTTGCACAGTATTTTCTTGAGTTTAGCCAATTTATCGGATACGGTAAAAGAAGACATCAGATCATGATACCATCATGCAATCTTTTTTGCGACAGGATACTTTTTAATAAGGTAGGAGGATTCCCAATAATAAGAGCAGCGGAAGATGGCTTTTTTGGCCAGAAACTAAATCAATATGTCAATATGCTGTATATTCCTGAAGCTGTTGTATACCATATATTCAGGGAAAACAAAGACCATGTCCTGACCAATTTGAGGTTGTTGGGGAAATATGCATATTATTATCGCCGTGAAAATTATAGCCATGTGATCTACAAAGGCATACTAGCCTATTTATTTGTCCCTGCATTCCTTGGGTTTAGAGTTACCCGGATTTTTGTCCGGGTGCTTAGAACTAACCGTAATTATGTGGCTAATTTTATAAAAGCGACCCCTATGATTATTCATGGGACTATGATGTGGGGAAAAGGATTTATGGAAGGCATGAGAGACTACAACAAAGAGAAGAAAGTTTCACAAGAAGAGAAGGTTCCAGTTGGATAAGTTTTAGCTTTCATCAAACAGGACCACCTTCCCCGACACAATTTACGTGTTTTCTGCTATTCCGGACCATTTATTGCTTAATTTACTATTACCTATAATCAGTTTCAGGACCCGCCAGGAAGTATTGGCTATTTGATAGTCCTGAGGTATATGAATATAATCTGATACCTTTTTAAACTCTTCAATAACTGTGTCAATGGAATGCAAAACTACATCCGGATCAAACCCTGTCAGGATGATCGTCCCGGTATCCTGTGCCTCCGGCCTTTCCATACTCTGTCGCAGACTAATTGCCGGGAATGATAAAATAGCTGATTCTTCGCTTATGGTTCCTGAATCTGAAATTACACATTCAGCATTTTTTTGTAGCTGATTATAATCAATAAACCCGAATGGTTGCATAAATTGGATTAATGGATTGCTTGTATATCCTGATAAATTTTCAATCCGTTTTCTGGTACGCGGATGGGTCGAAATAATGACCGGTAACTTATATATTTCTGCCAATCTGTTTAGCAAACCAAGTATCTTTTTCAGATTCACCGGGTTATCAACGTTTTCTTCCCTGTGTATGGATACAAGGAAATACTCTTTCGGTTTCAAATTATACTTTTCCAATGCCCCTGAATTATCAATTTTGGGCTTATAATAGTTCAATATTTCATTCATAGGGCTGCCGGAAAGGTATATTCGCCTGTGATGCAACCCTTCAGATAATAAATGCCTGCGCGCATGTTCAGTATACACCAGGTTAAAGTCGGCAATATGGTCAATGATCCTCCTGTTGGTCTCTTCCGGCACATTCTCATCAAAGCACCGGTTTCCGGCCTCCATGTGAAAAATAGGAATATGCATCCGCTTTGCCATATAGGCCGACAGGCAGGAGTTGGTATCACCCAGAACCAGAAGGGCATCAGGTT
>SLKJ01000048.1 GCA_007134675.1 Bacteroidales bacterium | reverse complement strand
GATCCAAAGACATTTGAAGATGAAGTGCGGCATTTGTACCAGGACCGCAGGGGCTTTATGTATATCAGGATACCTCCTGCACTGCTGACACTTGCCCTCAGGGCAGCCGATGACCCGGGGATGACCCGGTTCTTTGGCGACGCAAGGCAGGTTGGACTGATCTCATTTGGTGAGGAATATTCGCGGGAGGATAATGCTGCCATCATCAGAACCCTTGAAGAACTTCTGGTCAAATATCAATATGAAGATCTGATTAGGATATCTGACAGTGAAAAGCTTATCAGCATGAAAATGAAGGAGTCAGGGAACAGGGTAACAGATATGGTTACTATCATATCAGAAAGAGAAGGGCCCCTGATGGCGGTAACTCTTTCGGGCGACATTGATATTCAGCAGATTGTGCTGATGGCATCTGAATTCGACTTTAGCAGGCTGATGGAGCTGCAGGCAATGGGAGGGAGGCGGTAAGTATATTAAGACCCGCCATGCAAGGTTATATTATGGTTCCCGTCTCAACTCTATAAGGGTAATTTCAGGTGGCATGCCAATCCGTCCGGGAAATGCCACATATCCAAGTCCCCTGTTCACATACAGGAACTGCCCGTTTTCAACGTACAGTCCGCCCCATCGGGGATACCTGATACTACCCGGGCTCCATCGCACCAGTGCAGTTTCTATACCAACCTGCATCCCATGAGTGTGTCCTGATAAGGTAAGGTCTACACCTGTTTGTGAAATAACCTCTGCGTCCCAGTGTGAAGGGTCATGAGAGAGCAATATTCTAAAACTATACCTCCCGGTTCCACGCAAGGCCTTTTCAAGATCGCCATACCTTGGGAAAGGGGGTTTACCCCAGTTTTCTACACCTGCCAGCACAATGGTATCATTGCCAAGAACCAGAGGTTCCCATTCGTTCATTAGCAGCCGCCATCCCATTTTGTCATGGGCGGCAAGCATTGCACGCATATTCTCCTCTTTATCCTCTTTCGATTCCCATTGGAAATAGTCGCCGTAATCATGATTGCCAAGCACGCTGTAAACACCGTGGGGGGCAGAAAGCTTTCCAAGTATGTCGATAAACCCCTCCAGTTCGGCAGTAAAGTTGTTAACAAGATCCCCGGTAAAGACGATCAAATCAGGCTGCTGCCTGTTTATTAGTTCAACTGCTTCCTTCACCCTGTTTCTGTAGCCGTAAAAACTGCCTATATGCAGATCGGATATGTGTACTATACGGAAACCATCAAAAGATGAGGGTATTCCGGGAGAACTGATTACTGTTTCGCTTACGCGGAAGTCAAAGCGTCCCACCGTCACGCCATATATTATGCCAATGAACGGTAAAACAGCAATAACAAGGCCTGCGCGGCTTATAAACCTTCTGCGGGAAACTTTCAAACCACCAGGGGATATTTTCTCTCTCCTTAAAAAGCCGGTAACCCAGGTTGCCAGTCTTTCAAAAGCAAGTAACAGGTCTTCAAGAAAATGAAAAGCGATAAAAACCAGCTTGGGCAGATAGAATAACAAGGTAAATGCCACGATGTAGAAATACCTGTTGAATACCGGGGGGTAAGGTTCGACAGTCCGCCCGTAAATGGCATAAATTACTGAAAAAAGCAGAACTGCCGGCACAAGCCAGAAGATAAGCCTGAATGCGGTTTTTACCGGGCCTGATGAGGGCATGTCAAAAACTACCCTGAGGCCTTTATAAACGTACACGTCAACAAGCAGGACAAAAAGTGCAAAAACCAGGAGAGGAAGCATGCAGCTAATTTACAGATCAATAGAAAACATCCCAGAATTTAATCTCGATAGGGGAGTTGATGCCCATTTTATCGATATCCTCGGGAGTGGTAACCGACTCAACGTATTCATTGGCAGCCTCGAGAGATTCTATGCTCATAAGCACCTTGATACGGCTGGAGTTTTCAAACTCCCTGAAGATATTCTCAACCCTGAGTCCCGCCTGAATTCTTTTCGGTTCATTTTCGCCAAAAGCCTTGTACCATTTCTTGAAATCCTTAATGGTATATGTCGCTATCAGATAGATCATTTATTAAACTCATATTATTTCCACAAAAATACATCAATAATAAGTTACTACGAAAATATATTTATCCATATAAGTAAGATTTGAGATAAAAAATTAACTTTGGTGCTAAATGCGGGAGTAGCTCAGTGGTAGAGCATCAGCTTCCCAAGCTGAGGGTCGCGGGTTCGATCCCCGTTTCCCGCTCTTAAATATCAGCCTGCAAACTCTTTTGCAGGCTTTTTTTTAAGTCAGGCATCTAACCCACAGTTTTCATTATCTGTTTGTTTGTAAATAACACCCCCTGTGCAGGTGATTTGAATCACCGGTAATAACAGTCACAGATCACCATTAAACAGAGAACAGTAACATCAGGCTAACACGTATAAATAAACAGAAACTAAATCTGCCTGGTCATGAAAAAGTCATTAATTACCTTAGCGATAGCCTTATTAATTCTTCCTCAGATAAACGCGGGTCAGTTAAATCACTGCCGGGAATACAAAATCGTTGGATTTTCCATGTACCATTTTTCCTCCGGCAGCGGTTTTGATCAAAGCCTGAACCTGAGTGCCAGCATAGAAAGGAGCAACAGGCACCTTGAAGCCGGGGTGATAATGCAGCTTGGATCAGGAAGATTATCAGGAGGGGAAATGCTTTACAGGCATTACCTGTCACCCGTGTACAAAAGATTCGGGCAGCAAAACAATGTAAGGTTTTATTTTCAGCACAACCTGATCTTTCGTGAGCAATTGCTGATAAATGATTCCGGCGTAATCCCGGCACCAGGTCCGCAAAACAGCGTGGATGCAAAAAAAGTTCCAACATTTGAGCAATATGCCGGATTTGGAGCACTACTAAGGGTACATAATAATCTATTTGTCAACGCGAATGCAGG
>SLKJ01000031.1 GCA_007134675.1 Bacteroidales bacterium | reverse complement strand
CATTTTTCCTCCGGCTGGTGGTTTCGATCCGGATTCTCTGGCCAGGCAGCAATTCCCTGCTGAACCTGACATTCACTTCAAGTATTACCGGGCCTTTCCTGCTCTTTCTGACCATTTCCTGCCCGTGCCCGCTTTTATCCAGTATGTCCCAGCGGGCTTCCTCATAGAGGTTAAGGTACTTTGCATTATTTACGTGCCCATACTCATCAAGCAGGTCCTGATCGACAGTAAACTTATAAGAAAACTTCCTGGATGTTTTCATGTGTATAAAAATTTTGGTTTTTTGACAGGATAAATATAGTTATTGAAAATTTAAATAAGTTTGAATACACTCTATTTGTAGTGCATTACAGGTTTAAATAGGTAGATCTCCTGCCTGAGAAGCGAACCGGCAAACAGATTGCCGTTCCACCCGGAGAACATATCTCCGTAATAAAAGGCCAGTCCGGATGGTCCCATAGAATCTTCTCAGATATAGACAGGAAGGGTTACGCCGGGCGCTTCCCTTCCCTTTTGACAGGCAAAATTAATTACCCTTTTACGGCCACTGCATTTGCCAGGGATTACCGGTGATTTGCTGCTTGAAATAAAAAACATATTTGATAGATATTTTTTAACTTTGGGATTAACAAAATAGTGTTCAATTAATTTTTATTGTAATGAGGATTATTTGGGTATTTATAACTGCGCTCTTACTGACCGGCTCATGCAACCGCGCCGGTGACAGAGGTGAAATGGTTTTTTCCGGAAATCCCCTTTTTGATGGATGGTATGCAGATCCGGCATCAAGGGTTTATGGCGATACTTATTGGATTTTTCCCACTTACTCTGACTATTATCACAAGCAGGTTTTCTTCGACTGTTTTTCCTCACCCGACCTTGTGAACTGGACAAAGCATGAGAGAATTATTGATACTTCAGCGGTTCAATGGGCGGATAGTGCTATGTGGGCCCCGGCATCAATTGAGAAGGATGGAAAATATTATTTTTTCTTTGCTGCCAATGATGTCCATGAAGGCCAGACGGGAGGGATCGGAGTCGCTGTATCTGACCGTCCTGAAGGACCTTACAGCGATCTGCTCGGCAAACCACTGATCAATGAGATTGTAAACGGTGCACAACCAATTGACCAATACGTTTTCAGGGATACTGACGGTACATATTATATGTATTACGGGGGTTGGCGCAATTGCAATGTAGTCATGCTCAGGGATGATTTTACCGGGCTGGTGCCCTTTGACGACGGGACTGTCTACAGGGAGATAACCCCGGAGGGATATGTGGAAGGTCCTTTTATCTTCAAAAAGGATGGCAAGTATTATTTCATGTGGTCGGAAGGCGGATGGGGCGGTCCTCATTACCGGGTGGCCTATGCAATATCAGACAATCCCTTTGGTCCCTTTGAGAGAGAGGAAGTTATTCTTCAGCAGGATCCGGAAGTAGCTACCGGTGCCGGTCACCACTCAGTGCTCCAAATCCCCGGAGAGAATGAATATTATATTATATACCACCGACGCCCTCTCAGCGAGACCCACCATAATCACCGCGTTGTATGCATTGAAAAGCTGGAGTTTGACACTGATGGCAGAATCAAGCCGGTCAAAATCAGTTTTGAGGGCGTTCCGGCAAGACCTCTGGATCGGCAGTAAACTTTTAAGTGTGTCTGTAAGATGTTTCAATTAGATTTCCCGACGGCTTTATACCTAAAAATTCATGCGAGCATCAAAAAAGAGTTACCGCATCATGGGTAATTTGATTTTTCTTTAATTCATTGAGGGAAAATTGAGGTGTTTTCTTTTCTTTGTGGTGGAAATTAAAAGAACAATAAAAGAGATCATCAAAGGAGGCAGGATCATTATCATCATATAACAGGGAAAAAGCGATAAATGATGCATGAGGTTTCAGTATGACGATCTGAAATACAATTAATTGCTTATGGATTTACAGGAAAAGGAATTGGGTGTAATTGCCTATGGAGTAAAAACAGGGATAATAACCTCTGACGATAATATCATTGAAGTTATAAAAGGAACAATCAGAAAGAACCCGGAGATTATTGGTGACAGTGATATCTTATGCGTTACCGAATCGGTGGTTGCAATAACCCAGCATAATGTTGTAAAACTGGGTGATGTTTCTGCTGAGATCCAATCAAAATTGGGCCTCAGAGAGGATTCAACAATAGGGGTGATCCATCCGATTTTATCCAGGAACCGATTTTCAATGATGTTAAAAGCAATTGCGAAAGCTGTACCCCGGGGGAAAGTGATCATTCAGCTCAAGTTCCCGGATGATGAACAGGGCAATCCGGTCATTGCAAAAGAGACCCTGAAAAAACTTAACAAGTGTTATGATGATATTATCACTACTGATGAAATTGGCGGGGAAAGACTGTTGCACCCTGAAACGGGCATGGATTATATTCATTATTATGAGACGATAGTCCGAGATGTTGGGTGTGATGTTGAGATATTCCTTGCTAATTCCTTTGACCATATTATAGATAAGAATCCGGATGCTATAATTGTAAGCAACGTTCATGAGAGAGCTGATGTTCTGGAAGAGATCAGGGAAGCAGGGTATGTAAATGCGATTACACTTCAGGATATCTATTCCGATCCCCGAAAGGGAGTATATTCAGAATTTGGCCTTCTGGGGTCAAACCTGCTGGATCCCATCAATGAGCAGCTTAAATTGATGCCCAGGAGGTCGGATGAGGTTTGTGAGGAGATCAGAAAAATGATCAGTGATGAATTCAATAAGGATATTGAAGTGCTTATATATGGAGACGGAGCATACAAGGATCCTGAATCGGGAATTTTTGAGCTTGCCGACCCGGTGTCATGTTTTGGATGTACCCGGGGAATAAAGAACCGCAACAGGATTGGTGTCAAGACCAAATATCTTATGCAGAAGCTGCACAATG
>SLKJ01000036.1 GCA_007134675.1 Bacteroidales bacterium | reverse complement strand
TTAACCTTCCGCAGGGAATCTATGATCCTTTGACTTTCCTGTTAAATTTCAAACCTGATCCTGAAGAGGAAGACCTGGATGATGATATAGAGGACTGGCTTGAGGATTTGGAAGAGGGTGAAGAAGACATTGAAGATCTGCAGGAAGAACTTGGGGATATAATTGAAGATTATCTGGATGAAGTACAACCGTGTATTCTGGTAAAGGCCAGGTATCAGAGAAGCCATATTTTTTACCATGTGATATTTGCAGTAAATGATCCTTTATTGTTCAGGGTTATGGCAAGAAACAGTGAAGGAGGGATCAGGGTGTCACTGAGTAAAGACAGGATAAACGAAGGCGTAATAGTTTTTGATCCCTCATTCTGGTTTTCGGTTATTTCACCTTCTATGCTGGAATCAGCTTTTATTGGGATCATTGAAGGCGATGATGACGATGATGACGATGACGATGATGATGATTAGGATATGATAAGATATTGCTGGTAATAGATTAGAAAATGATACGAAGGTCCGGGATGAATCCCGGACTCTTTGTTATGGCGCATTTGCACTTTAGCACTACGCGTATCCTTACCGATGCCATAGATATTTTTTCCACCGAACCACGAAACGAACTGTTCTCAGATCATACTCCGTACAAGGGTTAATATTTTAACCATCCTTTGTGACAGAACCGGCGAGAAATACAAAAAAGGTAAGGTTTTATCCCGGGTCTAAAACCCTACCTTCAGGTAGAGAGTGGGAGTAAAGGGGACCGATTGCTGATAAAGCCTGATATCGCTGATCTGGCTGATGGGAATGCGTTTCAGGTTGTTGTATAAAAGATTTTCCCGGCCTAAGAGGTTAAGTATGGATATTCCTGCTTCACCATAGAGGCTGCTGACACTGAACTTGTAGATCAGGGCCGCATCCAGCCTGCGGTAGGGTACACGGTTATAGTTTACACCGGTGAGGTTTAATTCTGGAATGGCAAATCCGGAGCCATACACATAACTGGCTGAGAAGTAAACCGGATCAAAGTTCAGCATGGCTGCCAGCTTAAGTTCGTGGCGCTGGTCCTGAAGGGCATACAGGTACATGTCGTTGGGAAAATGCTCGAATGTTTCTTCGGTTTTACTTAAAGTGTAGGAGATCCAGGCGGTATGACCAAGGAAGTTCTGTTTCAGGTAAAGGTCAAGACCATAGCTTTGGCTGTGGCCTGTGGAAAGGGTCTCAATATCCCTGGCGCGGAAATTGACATAGCGGGTCAACCCGTTTGTTTTTTTATACCAGGACGACAGACTGGCCTGGGTATTTCTCTTTTCCATGTTAATTGAAGCAGCCAGGTGCCTGGATTTCAACACGGGGTATTTGGAGTCATTGGCAACAGTCCACATATACCTGAAATTGCCGTATTCATCTTCCACTGAATTTTTTGTGAGGTATTGCCGGTATATACCGGTAGCCATACTGAAATTCCACACCTCGCTAAATTTCCAGGATATTGAAAGTCGCGGTTCTAAAAAGGGTTCTTTAAGGAAGGGCACATATGTAAGCCGGATCCCCGGAACAAGCCGGAATTTCCCGAAGCTCATCCGGTCCTGGGCCATCAGTGTGAGACGGCTTCCACGTATCTGCTGATCAATAAAACTGACCCGGGCGGTATCTTCGATCCACGACGAGCTGTTGCCCACCCACGATAGCTCACCATCCAGCTGATGGTTGCTGTTGACAGCCCATGCAGACTCCAGCTTCACCCTGGCCTCTGTGATAGAATTCAGTGTTTGTGTGCTGATACTGTTTTGTAACCGGTTGTTGAAGGTGTTGACCACCTCCTGCTCATTATTGAATTTGCTGTCCAACGTTGAATAAGACAATGTAAGCTGCCCGTCCAGACCATTCTTTCCGTTCTTCCCCATTACCAGGGATGCTCCTTTCTGGAGACTGGCCTCCGAGGTATTTCTGTCCAGCCGGAACCATCTTGTAAGCATCTCATCAACAAGGTAAGAGAATTTGTCCTGTCCGGCCATCATACTTAACCGGATGTAGATATCCTGCTCATTGCGAAAGGTGTATTTCAGATTCATGTCCCTGAAGAGGTAATCGGGTATGATGGTCAAATCAGTATCGAACCTTGTCTCCCGGTTAGGTGCAAGGTCTAGGTTCATGTTATCATAAAGACTCCTATATGTGTGCCGGAAAGCCAGTATCAGTGATGAATGTTGACCGACAGGCGTTTCCAGCATGGAGTTGACCGTATAGTTATCCAGGCTGAGGTCCATGGAGAATTTTCTCCGGGTACCTTCTTTCCCGGTGATATCGGCAATACCGCCCACGCAGTCACCATAACCGGCTCCGAAAGCCGCTTTCATCAACCTGATATCTTTGACCACGTACGGGTTAACTATCCCGATGTTATCATTGAAGTTACCCAGGCCAAACAGCAGCATACCATCAAAAAGAACGCGGCTTTGCCCTTCATAGGATCCCCAGATAATAAGGTTTTCCAGTGATTCGGTCGCTGCCGATATGCCCGGTTGCAGCCGGAGCAGGTTAAACACAGAATTGTTGCTGCTTCCGGGGAGGAAACGGGTGATCTTGTGGTTCAGGTTCAACATGCCCGGCTGGTTTTCAGAATAAAGAAACGTCTGCCGGTCACGGCCGGTGATTATCACCTCTTCGAGCTGCTCGACCGATGGGGTTAGGCTGATCAGGTGCTTCTGGTCTGCACGGAGGATTGTATCCATTTTATAATAGCCTACGTAGGAGATCTGCATATTAAATAGGCTGTCGGCTGAGCGATGGCTGAACCAGCCGTTTTCATCGGAGGTGGTTCCCGAGTCATTAATCAGCAAACTGGCATAGGGAAGGGGTTCGAGTGTTTTTCGCTCTACAATATGTACCCTCAAAAGGTAGCTGACGGGCCGGACAGGAGGAGGCATCTTTTTGGGATAGATCACATACACCTCGCCGCTCTTTTCCCACGAAAGTGGAAAGTCCCTGAGTAAATAATCAACTGCCGCTTCTCCGTCAGGAAATACTCTGTCTACGTTAACAAGGTAGCGGCGCAGTTGCGCATCATCAAAGGAAAAGGCCATACCATAACGGTCCCTGAGATGAACAAGCACTTCACTCAGGGGTTGGTTGTCTGCCGAAATTCTGATCTCCTGGGCCGGTGATGAGACATTCAGACCGATCAGCAGACAGAGGCTGATTATGTATTTATTGATCAATCTTCTTCTTTCGTGATTCTGTATTTAGTTTGATGAATCTGCTCTACTGTTAGTCCGAAAGGACGTGCAATCATTATTAATATTGGTTTCGCTGATTCTCCGCGCCGGAAATTTCCGGTATATTCCCCTTCTATGCCGGGGGCAATCTCGATGGTGATGTCGAACTGGCGTTCCATTTCGCTGATCACCTCTTTCAGGGGGGCAGCAGTATATATAAACCGGTTGTCTGTCCACGCTATGGCATCTTCTGACCGGATGCCGGTGGTAATCTCCATTTCCCCTTTACCTGAAAGATTCACCGCCTGGTTGGGGTTGAGTATTTTCACCTCTCCTGCACCTGACTCTACCTTTACCTGACCGGAGAGGCAGTGCACACGGTAGGTATCATTGCGGGCATAGATATTGAAGCTGGTACCCAGTACATGCGTAGACCGGTGAGACGACCTGACCGTAAACCGGTTTCCCTTTTCGACCCGGAACCAGGCTTCTCCCTCAAGCTCCAGGATGCGTGCAAACTGCCACCAGTAAGGATAGTATGAAAGCCGTGTGCCGGAATTCAGATGAACCTGGCTCCCGTCAGGAAGAGTTTGGGACAGGTGCTGACCTGCCGGGACGATGAAGCTGGTTGTATAAAAACGCAGGAAAGCAGCAAGTCCGATAAGCAAAGCCAAAGCGGCAGCAATCGACCAGGATAAAAGGATGGTTCTGCCTGTTCTTTTGCCCTCCTTTTGTTCCCGGATGTTCGCCGACATATCCTTCCACACATCCTCTTTGCTGCGGGAATAAGGTATATGTGTGCTTTTAAAAAAGCGGCTGTGCTGGTCTTTATTTTGATTGTGGTTAATCATTTTTTAACTGTGCTTTAAGATAGTCAAGTGCCTCAGACATTCTTTTTTCAACGGCTTTTACGCCTATATCCAGATGTTCGGCTATCTCCTTGTATTTCAATCCGTCGTTTCGACTCATCAGGAACACGATCCGTTGATTTTCTTTCATCTGGGAAAGGGCTTTTTCATACCGGGCCCTGAGCTCATTATTATCTGTCTCATGATCGACGGATGGGTTGGACTGTTCTTTTTTTGCATTCTCCGCAAATTTGAGTGCCGTCTGTTTCCTTCGGTACTCGCTGATGAAAATGTCGCCGGCAATTTTAAAGAGCAGTGCTTTTTCTTTTCCCCTGTCCGGTTTCAGTTTTTTTTCCCAGATCTTCATGAAGGTATCCTGTGTAATATCTGTGGCAAGTTCAGGGTCGCCGCACCGGTAGAAGATGTAATTCCTTACCCGCTCGAAATGCTGGTCAAAAAGTTGCCGGAATGCTTTCTGGTTCAAAATGCCGGGGTTGTTAATGTTCCAGCCTGATTAATTCATAAACTTAGAAATATCACCACAAAGACATCAATGCGCTATAATTCATTCTGATGTGAATATGAATTAATGAGACTAAATTATACAAATGTAGATGAAATTTTTTTATCTGAAATTACACACAGACAGATGAAAAAATTTCATCGTAAAGCGCAGCGGTTCCGACTGTAAGCATAAATTTTGGATACTTACTTAATGCAAAATTTATGCTTTTTTACAGGAGAAATTTAAAATGTTTTTACGGGCAAAAAAATCTGGGAGGATCCGGATCCGGGATCCCAAATCCCAAATAATTTTGGGATTCGGGATTTGGTGCTTTGATCAGAATTATCTGCTCCAGAACCTTCTAACTCTTCTGCCAATTGTGATCTGTCTTGTCTCTCCGCCTTTTGTGATGGTGGCGACATCATTGCAGGTTCCGTCTCCGTAGTCCAGTTCAGCAAAGTCTTCCCCGTTAAGGGTAAAGGAGACAGTACCCTTGGTGATAAACCTGCACGCACCGGTTTTGGTGAGCGGACTGATAATGGTTTTGGAAAAGGATTTGCCACCTGAGGTTTCATAGTCCACAAATCCCTCAATCAAAATCACATCATCTCCATGATAGAAGGGGGTTTCAAAACCTTCTAAAAGGGTGCGTATCCGTTCGCCGTGACGGTAGAGAATTGTGCCGTCGGGGAAGGTAAGGGTCAGGTCACTTACGTTGGAAAAGACGCGTTGGGTGCTGTCTGTACCTATGAATGTACGGGTTGCACCTCCCTCAATATGAACTGAATCCACATAGAAATCTTCATAGCTCACTTCGCGTGTAGCGCCATCGGTCAGCGGCCGGGCAGATACATTAATGATGATCATGCCCGTGATGATTCTTCCGTTGATCAGCTCAATGCCTTCGCCATAGTCAATGGTTATGGTCTTGGGCCAGGACCATCCGATTGGATCTACCGTTAGGGCGGGCCCTTCACCGTTTACATAACGCCACCTGGGCCAGAAGGAGCTTTTCTGGCCTCCATTGTTGATAGAGTTGATGATATCCGGGGAGCCGGAGTAGTAATCCACTTCATAATCCTTGGTTTCGATTAGATTGTCGGAGGCAGCATCATCCATGATGATTGCCAGTTCCTGGTCACTAAGGACCAATTCTTTAGAATCTTTTTGGCAGCTGAATAAAAAAGCTGTTGAAAGTGCGGCTGTTAAAATGATAATTTTTTTCATGATCTTAAAATTTAAAGGGTTTGCTTACCTTGTTTTTAATCTAACCGCATGAGACCTGAAATACCCTACCTGGTTTATTGTTTTTTTTCCGGGAAGCTATGGAGATTATTTACCTGGTTACCGGATGACCCGTACCTGCTTTGTTTTTTTTCGCGGCGGAAATGATGATGAACCAGGTCTAACATTCTAAATATAATCTAAATATGCATATATATAAATAAAAAAATTTAGAGTTGTTGTAATTTTGTTTAAAATTATATACTGTGTTATGAGAAAATCAATTTTACTTTTGGCAACTGTCATGGTTTATGCCCTGGCAGGCATGACATCCTGCAACAAGGATGATGAAGTTGAGCCGGATGTAAATCATGAAGATGGCATAAATTCTACCGTAGATGTTGATAGTGGAAGCATTGGGCTTGTGGTTGATACAAGACTTATAGCAAAAAAGGGTTATCAACCCTTCAGGGCAGCGATTGCTTTTTCAGGGGATTACTCACAGTATTCTGATGAGGTGGAGATTGATCCGTCAACAAATATAGGAGTGTTCCGGCTAAAGTATGAAGATGTTCCGGCCGCTATCCGGAAAGGCTTTTCCGACGGGGTTCCTTTAAACATAACGGTTTTTGATGAGCAGGGTACTGAACTGGGTAATGCTTCTTTTACCCGTCAGCCTGTGGACGCTTCAAATAATCCCGTAAGCGTGGAAACGGATCTGCCCGAAATACTTCCGCAATTATCACTTAGCCCCGATACTCCCTATCTTCTTTTTTCAGAGACTTCGGAGATGGTGCTGACAACTGTGCCTGTTCCTTCTATTGGATTTCCCCCTTATCCCCGCGGGGTTACTACCAGGGAATATGATACTGAAGGGGACGTTTACCAGGAATTTTTTTTCGCGAAGGGAAATGGTGGGGATGAACCGGAATATTTCTTGCTTAGTCCGGGCGGATATATTGTTACAGGTTATCCTATGAGACAGACAACTGTCCAGTATAGTCCAGGGGAAGATACTAATTTGGAAAAATTGACGATAGAGGTTGATGGGGATGGTTGGGTTAAATTACGAACCCAGTCGGGTAATTATTATAAGGAAAACATTCAGGTTGATGATTTAGATTGGAGGGATTATGCTTTTAGAGAAGGTGCAGAAGATGACTATACACGGTTTAGGATCATTAATGCAGATATCAGATGGACTCTCATCAACAGGGGGATCAAATTCAATCAGCCGGTTTTGCCTCCCGCGAGGCTGGACTTTGCCTATAGTGCGACCCTTTCCAATTGCTCTTCTGCATCACTTACCGAAACGGTTGGACGGAACGAAACCAGGTCCCAAACTTTTACCTCGGGTTCTGAAGAGAGTCTCCAGCTTTTCTCAAGCCATACAGCTTATGCTGAAGTGAGTGCCGGAGTGGAAGTTGAAGCAACTTTTTTCGGCAAGGGAGCTACCTATAATCTTCAGGTAACGGCAGGTTATGAATATACCACCTCAGAAACCAGAACTACTACAAGTTACTGGCAGGAATCCGAAACAACCGAGATAGAGACTTCCAGGACCCGCACGGTGCAATTGGTTCCTAATAGCGCTGTTGAGGTTTATGATGCTGTTCAATCGCTTGACAACGTAAAAATTCCGTTCACCAAGGAATTCCGTTTGGAAGGTGTTGATTCCGACGGGAACAAAATTGCAGGGAGTGAACTGCAATTTCAGCTGTTTACCAGTCAGTTTGAAGGGATTGTTACAGAAACAGGACCTGATTATGTAGATTTTACGGTTAGGGGAACAACAGTTGTTGATAGAATGCTGGAAGTTGAAACCAATGTAACGGAGATTGAAGGAGCCTGCAATTAGAATAAATATATTGACCGCCCCGATCTCTTTATGGAGCTTTCTGAATTGTTTGATATACCGATTGACCCTTTTATTATACAGAGGTGCCAATTCAGTGAACATATTCGTGACAGGGGCATAGCAGTTTGTTTTTCTGGCAATCATCCATGCTGCAAAAAATCATTTTTACTGCTGATAAACGTCGTTAAATCACCCACTGCCTATTGCTAAATTGCATGCCGGAAAACAGACTGCCCATGCACAGGATACTGACATTACTTCGCTAGGTGCAGTGTATAGCAGTCTAATTCAATCGTATTCCGATGATATTGATAAATATGCCGCCTCTACTGCACAGGTTCAATATGTCCAGCATGTTATTGCCAATGTTTTCAGGTAAGAAGGTACAAAGGTCACTTTCGAAAAATTTGGCAATTCGGGTTATCGTTCACGTGAAATGAGGGATGCTTTCCGGGTAGTCGAAAAAGCCATGTTGATAAAACTGGTGTATCCCTGCACATCGGTACAAATGCCCGCAAAGCCTAACCTGAAACGAAAGCCAAGATTACATGTGCTCGACGGGATTGATAAACCATTCGCTTAAAATTATGGGCGAACTAGGATTTAACAAGGGTATCAGTGAAACACACTATGGAGTCATAGCCGAACATATTGTTGGTCAGGAATTTCTGGCAACCGATTTTTCCTTGAGCAACGATCTGCATTTCTGGACACGCGAAAAAGCCGATGCCAGTGCTGAAGTGGATTTCGTTTTCCCATATAAAAGTAAACTCATTCTTGTAGAGGTTAAGGCGGGAAGTATTGGCAAGCTGAGGTCTCTTTACCAGTTTATCGAAAATGCACCCCACGCAATTGCCTTGTGTGTACATCAGTGCGAGTATTTGGTGCAAAAAGCCAAAACCATTTCAGGTAAGGAATTTACCCTCCTGAACCTCCCCTTTTATCTTGTTCACCATATCAGGCGTGAATTGGATAAGATTGTGCAGCCGTGGGCTTAAAATTTTTGATTAACTATCAGATGTGCTATATTTAAGGTCAAACCATAAATGACCCGCCATGCCAAATATTAGCTGTCCCCGCTGCGCCGGTGAAACCGCTTCACAGTCTGAACGTTGCAGTAACTGCGGATATCACATAAGCCCCGAGGAGCTTGCCGACATCAGATATTATAACCAGCTGAGAGTGTTTGGCCGCGTTGCATTCATATCGCTTATCGGGCTTGCGGCGATATTCCTTTTTATGATCTACGCGCCCGATCCTTTCGAAGAGCAACGGTCTGTTTCTGAAAGGGCCCTGAAAGAGCGGGACCTGGAGGAGGGTAAGACTGATTCCCCTGCAGTGGCTGGTGAGGCCGGCTCTGCTGCCATAGCGGAGGACCATTATGACAGGGGAATGTCACTGATGGGCAGGAGGGACTATGAAAATGCTGCCGGGGAGTTTTCAAGGGTGCTGGAGATTGATGGTTCGCACACCGGTGCGCTTTTTCAACGGGCCCTTGCCCGGGAAAGCATGGATGATGTTGAAGGGGCGGTCAGAGACCTCGACAGGCTGACAGCTGTCGATCCGGACCATTATGAGGCCTACATCGAAAGGGCCTTCTTGTTGTTCATACTTGATGAGTTTGAAAGGGTGCTGGATGATCTCAGCATTGCCGTGACCATGAACCCGGGCGATCAACAGGCATGGTACCTCATGGGAAGGGCAAGGACTTTTCTTGATGATGATGAGGGGGCCATCAGGGATTACAACCGTGCTCTGGATCTGGATCCTGAGTACCATGATGCCTTGCTATACAGGGGTATAGGGAGGTTTCAGCTTGGAGATGTTAAAAGGGCTTGCGCGGACTGGCACAGGGCGATGGAACTGGGTAATGAGCTTGCGAAGAAAGTTTTCGATGAAATTTGCTCAGAGTAACCCCTGCCTTAAGTTTTTCAGATCAATGCGCTCCGGGGTGGATGAATTGAGATTCCCGCAATCAGGATAAATAAATTGACCACCCTGGATAAAGAATTAATAATTGGAGTATCTTTGTAGGAGCCTTGCTGTTAGGACTGATTTATTGAAAGAATTATCGGATAATTACCTTATCATGGAAAAGTACAATGTTTTACTTGGATACATGATAAAGCAAAAGCAGATCATGCTGAAGCTAAAAGATGGTATTATCAATATTGACCTGTCTGTCTATGAGAATCAGTATGTTTTTGCAATGAAAGCTCAGCAGCTGTACACTGCTTGTGAAGATATGCTGAAATCAGTCGCCGGTACTTTTGAAAACAATATTGATGATTTTACAAGATATCATTTTGAACTTTTAAAGGTTATGGCATCTGATATCCCCGGTGTCAGGCCTTCTTTAATAAGTGAGAGGAGTTACCGTATATTAGATCGGTTAAGGTCTTTTCGTCATTTTATAAGGCATGGCTATGATTATGAGCTGGACAGGGATGAACTGATTTTATTGCAAAAGAAATTGAATGAATCCTTTGATTTTGTGATTTCAGATCTTTCTGCCTTTGAAATGTTTATCAGGAAACTTGTTGATCAGAATGAGTGAGTTGGAGCTGTTGGATATCAAGAAAAAGTTAAAGGAGAAATCTTTTAACGAGAAACTGAACAAAGAGAAGATCAGACAGAATCTGATCGTCCATGTAAAAAATGCATTAATAAAGTATTTTTCAGATTATCCCGGATGTAATGTTTACCTTACCGGTTCCATTGTGCGACCTGGCCTATTTTCAGATAGCTCAGATATTGATATAGCTGTTGAAAATTTTAGGGGCAGTCGCCTCGATCTCTTTATGGAGCTTTCGGAATTGTTTGATATACCGATTGACCTCATTATTATGGAAAGGTGCCATTTCAGTGAACATATTCGTGAAAGGGGCATAGTAGTTTGTCTTTCTGACAATCATCCATGAAGGAAGATTAACTCTTTATTACAATATATTCAGCATAATTTCCCCTCCTGAACCTCCCTTTTTATATTTGAAATTGTTATTATTTTGAGTAAGTTTACTCAATAATTTGAGTAAATTGTTAGAAATGTTCTTAAGGCCACATTATAAGCTTGTTCAGGAGAGGATAAATGAGCCCAGAAGGTTCATCTCGTGATCGATGAGGTCCAGAAAGTTTCCAACTGGAGTGAGATAGTTAAAAAATACTGGGATGAGGATACCCGCCTGGGGAACCAGATAAAATTACTGCTGCTAGGGTCTTCCCGGCTATTGCTTAAAAAAGGGCTTACTGAGGCTCTCACCGGCCGGTTTGAGATCATTCAATTGACACATTGGTCGCTCTCTGAAATGTCGGGTGCTTTTGGCTGGAATGCTGAAAAGTATGCATGGTTTGGCGGCTATCCCGGCAATGCCCCGCTTGTGGATGATGAGCCCCGTTGGAAACGGTATATAAAAGACAGCATCATTGAGACCAGCGTTTCGAAAGATATCCTGATGTTGACGCGTGTAGACAAACCTGCATTGATGAAAATGCTTTTTGAACTTGGTTGTCTCTATTCCGGAAGGATATTGTCTTATAACAAGATTCTCGGGCAATTGCATGATGCCGGCAACACAACAACACTGGCACATTATCTCCACTTACTTGATAGCGCGGGGTTACTTGGAGGGATTGAAAAATATGCTTCAGGGAAAATAAGGAAACGCTCATCATTGCGCCGTGCTAAATCCGTGAGGTGTGGATTTAAAGGCGAACTAAATATAAAGTTAAAATTTAAATTAATGAAACACCTTTTAGTTTCCCTGCAGGTAACCAATCCTGTCCGG
>SLKJ01000090.1 GCA_007134675.1 Bacteroidales bacterium | reverse complement strand
TACTCTCGTCTGCTGCCTCCATAAAGGCAAATATTTCAATAGTTTCCTGGTTACTCACGGGTGGAATACCGGTTTTGAAAAATTTGATTATTTCAACCACTGTTGGCCTGTAGCCTTCATATGGACCTATTTCGTGAATGCCGGTCTCTCCGAAGGCGTTGCCCCCGTAACCCGTCCTGCCTTTCCTTATTCCGCGAAAAGTTCCAATTCGCCCATTTTCCCAATTGCCTGCAACAATATCGTTATCGAGGTGATGAATCCTTACAACCTCTTTACATCCGGTACCCATGATAGTGAACAGGCTCTCTACACCATGCACACCATACCAAAACAGGTCAGGGTGGGAGGGTTCAATACTTGCGGGACTAAATGTATCAGCACCGATAATTTCCCCGATCAACTCACCATTTCTTAGTGCATAGCTGTTTTTTGACCAGCGCAGGGAAGAGGAGGAGAAAACCGGAATGTTATACTGCTTTGCAGCCCGGTAAATTGCAATAGTATCTTCGAGCGACCCGGCAACAGGTTTATCAATAAATAAGGGCTTACCGGCCCTGAATACCTGGAGGGATTGTTCCAGGTGGAGATTCCCGTCATTGGTCTCCAGAAGCACTACATCAACAATATTAAGCAGGCCTTCAACAGAATCAACTATCCTGACCCCTAACTTCTTCATATCTTCGATATATCCCGGGATTCTGCTATAGCTGGATTCTATTGTCCGGCTGCCATATGGATAGGCTGCTGTTACCCGGTAACCTTTCATGTCCGCATCTTCAGGATTATTTATGAGCCTGGTAAATGCAACACTGTGTGATGTATCAAGGCCAATTATACCCACTTTCACATCATCATTCCGGTCCTCTCTTGAGAATGCAGAAAAAGCAGCTGAACCCAGTCCCATGGAAATACCTGCAGCGGCCGATCTCCTGATAAATCTCCTGCGGTTAAGTTTGGTATGCATAATAATTTGAAATTAATTAATATTCTTATCAAACACTGGGCTCCCAGCCGGGCTCATAGTACCTTCTCCACAACCTCATTGCTTCAGCATCACCAATTATCTTACCATCAGAAGGATCACACTTTACTGAACGTCTCACCCTGTGAGCAATATTTCCCAGGTGGCAAAGCAACACACTCTTGTTTGAGTCGTGGAAATCCGATACGGGTTTTTTGCCGGTTCGTACGGCCTCCGCAAAATCCATTATATGACCTGCATCCATATCAAAGCCGGCACCTGTAAGGTCAACTTCAGTCTCTTCACCAGTTGTATACTTTTTTACTTCATTATTATCATTGTCATATACAACATAATCACTATTGCTTATTACCATAGTCCCCTTCTCACTGTGAAAAGAAACAGCCGCACCAAGTCCCTCGACAGGTCTCCTGTTGCAGCTTCTGCCTTCCCAGGATATGGTCTTGTTTTCAGCAAAATCAAAAACTGTTATCTGGGTATCCGGAGTTTCCCAGTCATCCTGGTATGCATAGCGGCCACCATGTGAACTGACCTTCACAGGATAATCCACACCCAGACCCAACCTGGCAAGGTCAATAAAATGAGTTCCGTTATTAAGCAGCTCCCCTGTTCCCCAGTGCCAGAACCAATGCCAGTTGTAATGAATCAGGTTATCCCTGTATTCACGCCTGGGAGCAGGACCCTGCCAAAGATCAAAATCCAGTCCTGCCGGAACAGGAACTTTCCTGCCAAATCCAATAGGCGCCCTGTTCGCACCATACCATGTTTTAGCATAATGAGGGTTTCCTATTATTCCTGCCCTGAGATCCTGCAACGCTTTCTTTACATTAGGCCATGATCTGCGCTGATTGCCCATTTGCACTACCCTGCCATATTTTCTTGCTGCCTCTGCAACAAGCTCTCCTTCATGGGGATTATGGCTGCCTGGTTTTTCAATGTAGACATGCTTTCCTGCCTGCATGGCCATAATGGCCGCAGGCGCATGCCAGTGATCAGGCATTGCGATAACCACGGCATCCAGAGAATTGTCTTCCAGAGCATGCCTGAAATCTTTCATCCCGGTAACTTTCTTCTGCGGCGCGGACTTTTTAACGGCATCAAGGCCCTTTGCAACAGCTTTTTCATCTACATCGCAAATGAAGGATACATCAATCCCCTCCGTTAGGGCAAATCCCCGGGCCAGTGCTGCCCCCCTTGAGTTGGTGCCGATAACTGCAACCCTGAGATTGTCATTTACAGAAGCCCTTTTAGTGTGAGAAAAGCCGTAGCTGCCCATAAGGCCTATACCTGCAGCAGATACAGCGGCTTTTTTAACGAATTCCCGGCGGTCATAATATATACTCATGATCAACAGAATTTAAATGATAACTGTGGAATTTCAAATCACGCCTAATCTACAAAATTTAATTTAAAAATTTGTGAAAAATACCTCCTTTTCAATAAAAAGAAGCCAATTACAACGCTTCCTGAATATATCTCCCTGTGCTTGCGAGGGGTGGCATCTTTTTCTGTCCTGAACCATTTTGTTGCAATGTTTCGTTGATGTTGCTCCCTCCTTTTTTTGAGGTAACACGGAACAAGTCCGAAAAACGCAATGTGTGCCCTTAACACCGCAAATGCATTTGAAAAAGAGAGTGCCGCAAGATATTTAATTACAGATAGCCAGTCAAACAGGAGGCGGATAAATACCAGGCAAAGTTTCCCGGGGGGCAGATTCTTAAGCAGCATCAACAGGCTGTTGCGGAAGTTCCAGAAAGTCTTTCTGGGATGGTACTGCGGGAGTGTTCCCCCGCCAAGATGATACACCACGGAAGAGGGACAGACCATTATTTTCTTTCCGGAATTTTTCAACCTCCAGCAGAGATCAATCTCCTCCATGTGGGCAAAGAAAGTGTCATCAAGCCCCCCCTCCTCATGCCAGTGGGCGCCCCTCACCATCATACAGGCACCGGTGG
>SLKJ01000105.1 GCA_007134675.1 Bacteroidales bacterium | reverse complement strand
CCCGCAGGGGAATTCCGTTGGCATCATACCAGTGCTGGAGAAACTCGGCCTTCAGCTTTGCCATATCCACATTGGAGGGACACTCCGACTTGCATCCCTTGCATGAGAGGCACAGGTCCAGAATGTCATAAAGCTCTTTATGATTAAAGGGATCGGACTTTTCTGAATTGGTAAGGAATTCCCTGAGCAGATTGGCCCTTGCCCTGGTAGTGGTGTGCTCGTCACGGGTAGCCATAAAACTGGGGCACATGGTACCCCCTATTATCTCCGATTTGCGACAGTCCCCCGATCCATTGCACTGCTCGGTAAATCTCACGATTCCTCCCCAGGCTGAAAAATCGAAAACTGTCTCCGGCTCTCTGACCGGGCGGCCGGGCACATAGCGCAAAAAGGTGTTCATCTTTGGTGTGTCAACGATCTTTCCAGGATTGAAAACATTATTTGGATCCCAGCTTCTTTTTATTTCACGCAGCAGTTCATAATTCTTCTCTCCAAGCACTATCGGTATGAACTCGCCGCGAAGACGGCCATCCCCGTGTTCCCCGCTAAGGGATCCTTTGTATTTCCTTACAATATGGGCAATATCCCTGCCTATTTTATAAAAAAGCTCAACATCGGCAGGATCTTTAAGGTTCAGTACCGGTCGCATATGGAGCTCACCTGAACCGACATGAGCGTGATAAACAACCTCCTTTCCATAATTATCCAGGACACCTTGCACCTCGCTTATATATTCGGGTAACACTTTCACCGCTACAGAGGTATCTTCAATGAGCGATACAGACTTGGCATCACCTCTCATTCCGGCCAGCACTCCGAGTCCGGCCTTTCTTAAGCTCCACACCTTCTGAATATCTTCCCCAATAATAACCGGGTAATGGTACCCGTAACCAACCTTCCTCATTCTTTTTTCCAATGCGGCAGCCAGTCCGAGAATCTCCTCTTTTGAGTCCCCTGCAAATTCAATAATAAGGATCGCGGCAGGATCACCTTCAATAAAGAAGCGGTTCTTCTTCTGCTCAATATTGGCCTTTGTCAGCTCCAGAATAATATGGTCCATCATCTCAACGGCTCCCGGATTAAATTCGAGTGCGACAAGTGTTGCGCTCAAAGCCTCCTTTTTGGTTTTGAAATGTACACATACAAGGGCTTTCTCAGCCGGGGGAAGAGGGACAAGGTTAAGTTTGATCCCGGTAACCATAGCAAGTGTCCCTTCAGACCCTGCTATCAACCTGCAGAAGTTAAAATCCCCGCCCCCGTCCATAAATGGCCCGGAATTCATCAGAAGATCAACAGCATACCCGGTATTTCTCCTGGTAACCTGAGGATCGGGGAACCCATTAAGGATCTCTTCGCGAACCTCAGGTTTTGACAGGGTTTCATAAAGGTGCCGGTAAATTTTATTTTCCAGGGTATCTCCGGTACATTTCTCCCTGAATTGCTGTTTCGTAAGATTTCCGAATTTAGCTGTGCTCCCGTCGGACAAAACGGCATTCACCTCCAGGGTATGTTCACGTGTACTGCCGTATATCAGCGAATGTGCCCCGCAGGAATTATTACCCACCATGCCCCCGATAAGACACCGGTTGGATGTGGATGTTTCGGGGCCAAAAAAGAGTCCGTGAGGCTTTAGATACTCATTCAGCTCATCCAGAACAACACCCGGCTCTACCCTGACCCACCGCTCATCTGTATTGAGCTCAATAATCCTGTTCATGTACTTTGAAACATCTGCAACAATTCCATTGCCAACAACCTGTCCCGCAAGTGAAGTCCCCGCCGCACGGGGTATTACTGAAATACCACTGGCTGCGGCAAATTTCACGATCCTTACAATATCATTTTCACCCGCCGGCCTGCAAACGGCAACCGGCAGTTCCCGGTAGGCAGATGCATCCGTGGCATGTATCATCCTGTATACATTATCGGTATAAACATCTCCATCCAGACTGTCCTTCAATGAAGAAAAATCCAGATTATCCAAATTGGCGCTCATATAAAAAATTGATTACGGTCGGGAAAAAACTCCCTCTTCAATTACAACATCAAATTCCACCTTTTCAATTAAATTGGTCATCATTGTCTTCCCTCCGATTCTTGACTCAATTTTAAAAGGCACCCTGATACCGTCAATATTCCTGTAATCACTAAGAATCGTCTCACCTTCAACAACATTCCCTTCATAATTTGTAAGAGTAACCATTCTTTTTACCATGTATGATTCAGAATCAATGTAAAACTGATAGGATTCTCCATCGTCTTTAATAAGCTCAAGCCTGTATATCTCCCTTCCCTCAAATGGTTCCTTTCCCATTAATTCAAGCGAATGACCTTTTTCTTTCCAGTTTACAAGATCACTGTCAATGCTTGCCATTCGTCCGAGATTAAGCAGTTCGGGGCCGCTAAGTTCACGGGGATCAGGAGCTATCCAGGGCTCTACCGCCCACCCCCTCTCACCGTCATAGGACTGTATTATCTTCATCCCCTGAATATCGATCTCAAGATACATTTTATCCGGACGCTTTTGTATCTGAATAAACGGAAGTTCCATTCCCATCTGCAAAGCTTTGCCGGTAGACCTTACAGTAGTGACTTTACTGAATCGTTCCTGTCCCGAGGCTTCGAAATGTCTTGTTAATATATGATCGAGCGACTGTGTTTTTGCAGGCTGGAACGATAAAAAAAATATTGTTATAATCAAATAAGCACAATTACGCATAGCCGAGGTTTTAAAAGAGTTTGAACGGGAAATTACAACTTAAATTCAGAATAGAAAAAAAACTGATATAATAATCTCCTGAATGGTAAAAAAAACTTCATTTTAATAAGTAAATAAAGAAATCTCTATCATATAGCCCCTGAGTCTGAAAATAAACAGTACCAGCTGCCTTACTGAGGCAGGAGAAAGTACTCAACCTGTTTTTAATACCTCAGGGTTGACCAGGTTAGGTATATCTTTGCCCCTGTAGAATTCTTTGATATTTAGTGCCGCAAGCTCAGCCATCTTATTCCTGGTTTCGACAGTAGCCGACCCGATATGCGGAAGTACCATGACATTTTCCATACTGAGAAGACGGTTTGACGGCAACATTGGTTCGGGATTTGTTACATCAAGCCCGGCTCCCCAGATAATGCCGTTGTCAAGAGCATGTATCAGATCTTCCTCATTATGTATCTGTCCCCTCGCCGTATTAATAAATATTGCCGATGGTTTCATCATGTCAAAAACTTTTTTGTCAAATCTTCCGGTTGTTTCCTGATTGAGACTGGTATGAACACTCAAAACATCGCTACTCTGAACAAGATCATTAAAACTTACGTATTTTGCCCCTGTCTCCCTTTCGGCCTCACTATTTCGGGAACGATTGTGATATATGATCTCCATATTATATGCTCCCCTGCACCTTTTTGCCATTTCCAACCCGATTCTGCCAAGTCCGAAAAGACCAAGTATCTTGTTCTTAAGTTCAATTCCCAGATTCGCATTTGGCCTGAAATAATTCCAATCACCCCGTAAAATACTTTTATGGAGATAACCCATCTTCCTTGAAACACTTATCATAAGACCGAATGCTACATCTGCAGTTGCGTCACTTAGCACGCCGGGGGTATTGCCAACAGGTATTCCCCGGCGTGTTGCCTGGTAAATGTCAATGTTATCATATCCCACACCAAATTGAGAGATAATATCAAGGTGGCTGCATTCATCCAGAAATACTTTGTCAATCTTCTCAGATAATGTACAGAAAAGAGCGGTGTGTGACCGGGAATTCTCTATGAGTTCCTTTTGGGTCATTGGCCTGTCCTTATCCCACACAGTTACCCCATAGCCTTCCTGTCTCAGGATTTTTATCCCCCTTTCGGGGAATTGACGTGACAGCAGAACCTTTACATCTTTGGCTTCTCTTTTCATAAAAAATCATTTTTCCCCTGAACCATTGAGATCTGACCTTATAACATAACCGGTACGATTGACGGGGCTGGATCCAAAATCTAATCAGAAATTCATGCGTTTTTTAATTTCAGCTAAAAGTTTGGGATCCTGTTTTACAGGCGGGTCTTTACTATCATCCCTGATCTTACCCAGTAAAAACCCATATGGCTCCATCCCCTCTATTTCATCAAATACAACTTTCAGAACCGCCATACCGGGGATGAACAAGATCATTCCCGCAAGTCCCCAAATGAAATTCCCGACAAAAAGTGCAATAATCGTCATCAGAGGATTCATTGAAACCCGGCCTCCCACTATAAGAGGTGTGAAAATATTGCTCTCGGCCAGCTGAATAACGTAAAAAGCCATAAAAACCCCAAAGGGATACCAGAGAGAATCTGTGGTAAGCAGAGCATATGTAATCGGGAAGGTGGCTCCCAGAAATGGTCCTACAAAAGGTATCACATTAAGCAAAGCGGCAAAACTGGCAAAAAGAAGTGCATGTCTTATTCCGATGCTGAAAAGGGCAATGCTGTTGAGCACAGCAAGTATACATATTACGACAAACATTCCCTTGATGTAATTCTGAACCACATACTGTACCTTATCCATAACTTTGGTAACCTTTTCCTTATGGTGATCAGCAAAAGCCCTTTTTATGAATTCTGCAAGAAACTTCCTGAAAAAGAGAAAAAGGAATATATATATAGGGATAATAAATGCCATGGTTATTGTACCTGCCGTAGCAATAATACCGCTTGTAAGAGCATCAATGTTATCGGAAAGTTGCCTGAAAAGAGTATCCCTGATATTGTCCATGGAGATTGGCACTGCACCTTCCAGATGTTCAGCCATAAATTCATTTACAGATTCTACCAGTTCTATCACCCTGTGCTCAAGAGCTCCAAGGTCTTTAGCAAAACCCATAATCTGATTATAGAAAAAGTATACAAAACCTGCAATAAAAGCCAGAAGGGCAATTACACTGATGGCAACTGCAAGAAGAGAAGGCAGACCCTTCTTTTCCATCCATGAAGTAAACGGACTTACCAGGATGGCAAACAAGCCGGCAATCATCAGGGGCACGAGAACCGATTTGGCTTCCCTCATTATCATAACAATAAGTACAATCCCAAACAGGATTACAACAAACTTAAGATATGCGGGAAGTTTTATCTGCATCTTTAATTACTCATTTGATAATTTAATTCGGTCATTCACTTTCTTTTTAAGTTCCTCAGGACGAAGAGGCTTGGTTATATAATCGTCACATCCGGCCTGAAATGCCTTTTCCTGCTCCGACCAGAAAGCATGGGCTGAAACTGCAATAACAGGAACTGCAGAGTTTATTGATTTTATTAATCTGGTAGCCTCCAAGCCGTCCATAACAGGCATTTTAATATCCATCAGTACCAGATCAAATATTTCTGACTTGAAAAGCTCTACAGCTTCCTTTCCGTTAGCTGCATGTTTAATATTCACATCAAGATCAGAAAAGATCTCTTCCAGGAAAAGATAATTAAGAATATCATCTTCAGCTACGAGAATACTCATACTTCTTCCAATCAGTTCCTCCTGCTTCAGTTTTATCGTTTCTTTTTTCTTTGCAGGCACGTAGGGTATTGAGAAAGAGAAAGTACTTCCCTTACCCGGCAGGGAATCCACCCATATTCTACCTCCCATCTTTTCTACATATGCCTTGGCGATTGCCAGCCCAAGTCCCGTACCTCCCCGGCTCATCCTGGAAGAATTATCCCCCTGCGCAAAACGATCAAATATAAGCTCCTTTATCTCTTCCGAAACGCCGGAACCAGTATCCGCCACACTGAAAACCAGGCTATCACCTTCAATTTCCACCGAATATTCAACATAACCCCGGCTTGTAAATTTTATAGCATTCCCCAGAAGATTGGTAAGTATCTGCGACAGTTTGACCCTGTCGCAGATAATGTTAGGTACTGAAACTGTCGGGAATCTTATTTCAACTTCCGGTTTCCTGTCGAAAAACATTTTGAGAAGCTCCTCAAAAAGTTTCTGAATGTCAACTGTTTCTTCATGAAGATCTATGTCACCTGATTCAATCTTCGATATATCAATTATATCATTTATCAGTCTCAACAGGTGATCGGCATTGGAAGTTATTATTTCAAGATATTTTTCCTTCCTTTCATCATCAGGTAGTTTTCCCCTCAGCAAACTCGCAAACCCCACTATGCTGTTCATGGGAGTTCGTATCTCGTGGCTCATATTTGCAAGAAATGCTGATTTCAGACGATCACTTTCTTCGGCTTTCTCTTTGGCAATAAGAAGCTCTTTCTGGATTCTTTTTTGCTCAGTTATATCCCTGACAATAGCCATGGCTTTATCCTTGCCACAAAGTACCATTCTTGCATCAAAATATTTGACTACGCCACTATGATCCATTTCATATTCATAATACCGGGGTTGCCCGGTTTTAAATAGTAATTGCAGATTTTTATGAGTGAGCCCGGCAAGGTATCCCGGAAGCACCTCATTAATATTCCTGTTCAGAAAATCCTCCGGTCTGAGAAATAAAGAGTCAGAGGCAGGTGCATGAATATTCAGAAAAATCCCATCCCTGCTGAAGAGAAAAACAAGATCAGGTATGGAATCTATAAGCGCCTGATTTTGTGCCAGGCTCTCCTCCAGCGCCTTTCGGGCCATCGTACGTTCTGCATTGATGAGAACCTGTGCGATAAGAGTAGAAATGGTGCTGACAAACGACTCCTCATCGGCAAACCAGTCCCTTTTTTGTCCCACCTGCTCAAAACTTAGAATTCCTGCCAGCCTGCCTTCAATAAAAATCCCTGCATCTATCAATGACTTGACTCCTAACGGAGTAAAGTAATTATCCTTTAATTCAGCAAGACGTGGATCTGAATTAACATCAGGAGAATTGATCCTGCTGTCTTTTCTTATTGCTGAAAAATACCGGTGGTAATCAGCGGTAATAAGTCTGGGTCCCTCAGAATGCACTTTTCTTTCAGCATCGTAAAGCTCAATGCAGTTAAGTTCGCTTTCATCATCTGAAAAAAGCCAGATACTTATCCTCTCAGTCTGCATTGCATCAGCAGCAATTTCGGCAATTACCTTTTTGGCAGATTGAATATCGCCTGAAATAATGGAGCTGTCAACCGAAAGCTTCGCCAGAGCAACCCTTTGTCTTATTATTCGCACTTCCCTGGCATCTGCTGCTATCTTCATCTCCCAGTCGGCTGTCTGGTCACTGAAGATATAAACATACCCGGTAACTCTTTCTGATTGATCCCTTAACACTGATGAAGAAAGGGCTATAGGTATCTGTACCCCTTTCTTTGAAATCAGCTGATTTATATTGCCTGTTCCTGTTTTACCTAACTCAACTAATTCATTAACAGACTCATAAACAGAACCTGTCTCATGCCTGTCCGTTAATCTGAGCACCTTATTCAAAGCTTTTCCCGCAGCTTCACTATTTTTCCAGCCCGTAAGTTTCCTTGCTACCTCATTCATTTCATCAATATGACCGCTCGCATCGGTTGTTATAACACCTTCACCTATACTGTTTAAAACGACCCTGAAAAGCTCCCTGCTTTTATTTAAAGCTTTCAGAAGCTCCTCCTTCATATTTAATCCATCTTCGGGCTCCATATCGTCAAAACTTACATTCGAAATTACTGAAAAAAAAGATGATTCTGCTTAACAGTCAGATAAGAAGAAGGCAAAAATAAAAAACAACAGCTTACCCCGGTTACAATTATTGTATAAAAATATCCCTTCTGATAACAAAAAACAATGGCCTCTTGAAAATTCTGCAACCGGATTTGATAATGAAAACCCCTGGTATGTTTGATGTTATATGTATTTCGTGCTGGCCTCTACCAATCAGGCTAGGTCCTTTTTTCTCTCCTTGATCAACTGTTTTGCCGGAATAAACAGTCAACCTGAACCTGTCAATTTTTTGATATATTTATTAACAATTAATAAACAGAGAGGTATTGACACCATTAAAAAAACAAAATTTTTTGTCACAAACTATCCATTACCAAATCTGTTAAATATTAACGTTAGAGAATCAGCCGCGGTTTAACTGAAATAACTCAGGTATTGGCAGATACCAGAATATGCATCAATAGCCTGAATTCTATAACTTATATTGATTCTGTTATTCTAATGATCACCGGCTATGAAGTAAAAAATTCGCATCGGAAATTTTTCTAATCACACATGCCTTTCGGGCAAATCTCCGCCAGGACATTACCACGATGACGTGGGTTTTTGAATAAACCTAAATAGAAATTACCATGAAAGTAATAAATTCCGGAGTAAAAAGACCATAATATTAGCAAATCATATGATTGCAAAAATAAGCTGACAGAAATGGTCTGGCCAGTTTAATTCATTGCTTAATAAACATTGCTGATCTTTTGAGCTTTGTGCACAATACATAAATTCATTACAAAGGTGTTAACAAACTGAATTTAAAATTAATGTGAATAAACATGAATTAATGAGGTTAGGTATTAAGCCTAATTATTTTTAACTTTATATTTTTAAACACATAATTTTTGAATAAAAACAATTAAAACTATGTCTTATTATCATGAACCGGTTGAAGAACTCAGTCCACAAGCCAGGGATTTCTCCAGGGCCCTCAAGAGTCTGAAAGAGGAAGTTGAAGCAATTGACTGGTACCACCAGAGAGTGGTAACCACGAAGGACCAGGAATTAAAAGAAATCCTTGAGCATAACAGGGATGAAGAAATAGAACATGCATGCAAAACAATTGAGTGGCTCAGGAAGAATATGCCTGTTTGGGACAAGGAATTAAGGGAACAGTTATTTAAAGGGGATGAGGGAAGCGATGATCCCCCCAGCCTCGGAATAAGAAACACAAAATAATTCAGCTATGGACATATTAAAACAAAAAATTGCCCCTGTTTCGGCAGAAGCATGGGAAGAAATTAAGTCGGAGGCCAAGCGGTTTCTGAATGCACATCTTACAGCAAGAAGATTTGTTGAAATTGTTGGTCCGAAAGGCTGGGATTATCCGGCAGTGCCTGTCGGCAGGCTCAATATTCCCGGAAATCAAGATAAAAAAGAAGTGATTTACGGTATCCACATGGTGCAGCCTCTGATTGAACCCCGGATCAGCTTTCATCTTAACATATGGGAACTTGACAATCTTGCCAGGGGTGCAAAGGATATCAACCTTGACCCAATGGAAAATGCTGCCATAAAACTTGCTGAATTTGAGGAAAGGACAATATATTACGGACTGAAAAATGCATCAATTAAAGGATTAAAGGATTGCAACACAAAAGAAAAGCTTGATTTTCCCGAACAGGTAGAAGACCTTCTGTCTGTTGTTTCGCAGGGAATAACAAAACTTGTCAAAGCCTCATTTGGCGGTCCATATACCCTTGTTGTTAGTCCCGATAAATGGCAAAAGATTTCATCACATTTTAAGGGTTACCCTCTTAAGATCCAGTTGGAAAAGTTATTGGGCGGACAGGTAATACTGAGCCATTTTATTCGTGAAGCTTTCCTTGCTCCTGCTTATGCATCAGAGCTTAACCTTATTCTGGGACAGGATATCTCCATTGGTTATGAATCGCATAACGAAAAGGAAGTTCGCCTGTTTTTTACCGAGTCATTTACACTTCAGGTTCACGATCCGGCAACCATAATTATGATTGAATAATTTCCATACCATCCACATTGTGGCGAAACCAAAATCGGACCAGGTAAATCATATCCATCTGGTGTCTTTTGATATCCCTTTCCCACCGGATTATGGTGGAATTATTGATGTCTACTACAAAATCAAGGCATTGAATGATTCAGGAATCAAGGTACATCTTCATTGTTTCGAATACGGCAGGGCAAAAAGCAGTGAACTGGAAAAGATCTGTTACCGGGTAAATTATTATAAAAGATATCTTGGGCTCAGAAATTTCTTTAAACGGGACCCATATATTATAGCCACACGCCATAACACATTGCTTTTCAAAAACTTGTTGAAAGACAGCCATCCTGTTATCTATGAAGGAATTCATACCTGCATATTTGCAGGCAGAGATGAACTGAAGAACAGGATTCAGATAGTCAGGATGCATAATATTGAATCCAGGTATTACAGTAGCCTGTCTTCCTCGTCAATCAGTTTTGCGGACAAGTTATTCTTCAGGCTGGAAGCTATTAAACTTGCCCGTTATGAAAAAAGTCTCAGCAATGAGCTTTCTGTTGCCGCTATAAATAAGGAAGAAACAGAATATTTTAAGAACCGGGCTTATAATAAATTCCGGTCAGTTACCCATATTCCTCCTTTTCATGAAAACAGTAAAGTTATTTCACTACCTGGCCGGGGTAATTATGTTCTTTATCATGGTAATCTTTCTGTAAGCGATAATGAACAAGCAGTACTTTTCATTCTGAATGAGATTTTCTCCCGACTTCAAATTCCATTGATCATAGCAGGAAGGAATCCAACAAAAAGAATAATAAAAGCCTCTTACAGGTTCGGCCATGTCAGGTTGATTAAAAATCCGGATTCTTTAGAAATGGATAACCTGATGATTAATGCACAAATTAACCTTTTACCGGCAATTAATGCTAACGGGATGAAGTTAAAACTTCTGAATTCCTTGTATAGAGGACGATTCTGTGTTGTTAATGATGAGATGGTAAAAAACACCGGGTTGGTAAATTTATGCCATATAGCCAATAACAAAGATGATTACTTCAAAATAATACCGGATTTGTTCACCAGGGACTTTGGTGTTGATGACCTGAATTACAGAAAGAACGAATTAAATAAAAAATATTCAAATCTCAAATCTGTCCGAAAGCTTTTAGAATTACTGAAGCATGACCAGTGATGATACTGTTTTACATACAATAATTACTGGACCGGATCTGTTCCAGTTTAATATCAGTTAACGGTAAAACTTATCTGGTTGCCATATGCAGTTCCGGACCTGGTTGTAGCAAATGCTCTTATATAGTAGGTAGTGCCAGGATTTAAGAGGGTGAGCCTGCTTTTGAATTCTGCAGAAAACCTGTTCTGGTTATCGTTAAAAACAAGATCTGTTCCCGGAGATATAATATCGTCTTCGATATTGGGATTTAATGTTGTACTGTATACCACACCATATTCCAGCAGATCAATTTCCCTGTTTGCATTCAGCCTGCCGCCGGTCTCGAAACCGTCGGCAGTTAATGAGGGTTCAATCGTTTCAAAGGATGTAATAGCAACCAGTTCATCATCATGCTCGCAGCCGGTCAAAAAAATAACAGTCGATGAAATAATATAAGCCAGGCTGAAAAAGTACCATGATTTTATGGATCTATATTTAAAAATTCCCCCCATATAAGAAACTGAATTACCGGCAGCCATTGTTTATTAAGCAATATACAATTTAATTCTGAAGAACTCAAATATACATGACAATTTTTAAATGACACACAGACGAATAAAAATCCAGTCCGTTGTCTTTAACTTTGCTTTACGTGCTCATGGCACAATCGTTATAAGCAAATTATTAACTTAATCTACT
>SLKJ01000203.1 GCA_007134675.1 Bacteroidales bacterium | reverse complement strand
TAATAACCTATTACTGGAACCATGCACTTGATATCAGCAAACCACCTTACAGGTATATAGCTTCTACTATCTGGGATCCTGAGGGATATTGATAATAAGAATTCAATTAACTGCCGGTCGGAATGATGGTTTTTATTATCTTATCCGGTTATTTGAAAGTATCTGAGCGCCTGAATAAATAAAATTACTATGCTTAATGGAGAATAAAATTGAACTCCACATAAAATTCTGGAAGGGTGAGGGGCCCGGTCTTATTTTAATTCCCCCTTTTAAGGAAGAGTTGTATGATCTGGATGATTATCCTGCCAGGTTTCACGATCCCGGATTAATGTGGGAATCTGAGATCAGGAGGGCCAGTGCTGTGATTGGCTGGCCTACCGATGGTATTCCGACAGTAAGACCAAACCTTGGAGTTATTACTGTACCCGGAATGGCGGGTCAGACATTCAGGATTCCACCAGATTCGATGCCCTGGCCGGGGGGGGGCCTGGATAAAGATGAGATTATAGCGGCCGGCAAAAATGATCTTACCGTATCGGAAATATACGGGCTTATTTACGAATTCTGTAAAATCCACACTAAAAGCGGCGAAAAACAGATTGTTCCTTATCTCCCGGATACCCAGGGGGTATTTGATATAGCACACCTTTTATTTGGTGATGAGATCTTCCTTTCGGTACTTGAGGGTGGAGGAGAAAGCTGGTTTATGGAATTGATGGAGATCAGCCTGAATATGTATCTTAGAGCAACTAAAGAGTGTAAAGCTCTGTTGGATGAAGATCTTAATTCAATGGTGCATGGTCATGGCACAGAACAGGGAGTATTTTTTCCGCATTGCGGGGTCAGGGTTTCGGAAGATACTGCTGTATTATTATCTCCGGAAATGATAGAGGAGTTGATAATTCCATTTATTAGGCGCAGTATTGAGCCTTTTGGAGGTGGTTTTCTGCACTATTGTGGTCATCATCCGACCATATTTTCCCAGTTTTCCGCGTTAAGCGAGATAAAGGCAATTGACCTTGGCAATCCTGAAAAATATGATATCAGATGGATACTTGAGAGATGTACTGAAACAAATACAGTTCTTTACAGCCGGGTAGCTGAAGAGCCGGGCGAATCGTGGAAGAAATATATTGAAAGAATTGGTTCACTGGTTAGAAGTACAGGGGCCCGTGTTATTCTGCGTCCGAAGGTTTATCCTGAATCTTATGAAGAATGTCAGGCAATGCTGGACCAGTGGCATGAACTGACTTCATGATTTAATCTGTTATTTAAATCAGCACTTCGATTTACGATCCAGGACATTTAGGATCCTGCCCGATGGAAAAAGCCTCATGGCTCTTTTCCGGGATAACCGGAGAAGTGACTGCCTGTGTGGTTTTTTGCCGGGTCTGTTAAACACATGATTGAGGTCCTTAAGATACGTATTTCTGATCTGGATAATATTCAGATTTCAAAATAGAATTATGTCTGAAAAGATAGCCCCCCGCGATGTGTTTTTGTGTACACCGTTAATATTCTGGATATTAACATAAATGCCACGCTGCTTTTTTTTATCTTTTTTAGCTGTTATTCAGCATATTAATTTTAATGCAAAACTTTAATTAATTAATAATTACCATACCCGTATGAATAATTTAAAATACCCATCCAGGACTACAGCTAGTCATATCAGAAAGCATTCCTTGCTGAAACTGATTGTTGTTATCATATTGCTGAACTTTTCAATCGGTATGCTGAATTCTTACTCTGTGCACCATGAGTTTTATCATTATGACAAATCATTGGTTTGCGAGGATTTATTAACAGAACCTGGCAATATTGTACCGGCTATTTATGATTCGGAAAATGCTGGATTCAAAGCCGGATTTGCCATGGTTAATATTACTCCTTCTGTTCCGGTTATGATGTCGGGCTATTTTGACAGACTCGATCCTTTTAAAGGTGTAAATGATTCATTGTTTGCCGTTGCCACTGTTTTTGATGACGGCATAAACAAGGCAGCCATTATTGCGGTGGATCTTATTGGATTTTCTCATGATTTTTGGGATGATCTGACCAGATTGATAGAAAGGGAGACCGGTATTAAGCAGGAATACATTTTGCTTTCTCCCAATCACACCCATGGTGGTCCTGCTATGGGTCTTTATGGCGTGGAAAATGAGGTCAACCTTGCTCAATATTACAAAGAACTAAGGGATAATATAGTATCTGTTACAAAGGAGGCATCGGAAAATTTACAACCGGCATTAATTGGTTCTGGAAAAGGGATATGCAGGATGGGGATTAATCGTCGTGCACTGGATTCGAATACAGGTGGAATCAGAATAGGGAAGAACCCTGATGGTCCGGTTGATCATGAAGTTGGAGTGGTAAGGGTCGATAATTTGCAAGGTATCCCAATTGGAATATTTGTCACCTGGCCCACCCATGCAACTGTAATGGGGCAGCATAATTATATGATAACCGGCGACTGGCCTGGTGCGACCAGGAGATATATCGAGAGAGAGTTACCTGTATTTGCTGCGGTTACCGCTGGTGCTTCTGGTGATGTAAATCCCGTTTACAGGCAGAGGCCAACCTTTGATGCCGGTGAAATGGAGGAGATAGGTATCATTTTGGGAAGAGAGGTAATTCGTGTAAGTGATAAAATAAATACGTTTAGTGCTTCCTCGATTAATGCCCTGCAAAGAGTTATTACCCTTTCGGGGAAAAAATCAGGAGGATCCTGGCTGCCGCAGGAATCATATGAACCAGGACCGGATGTTGTTGTCAGACTTTCGTTGCTTAGAGTGGGAAATATTGTTTTTGCAGGAATATCCGGTGAGGTTTTTTCTGAAATAGGGATGAAAATAAAGGAGCTTTCTCCCTATAAAAATACTCATATAATAACCCATTGCAATGGTGCCAGTGGTTATTTGATAACCGATTCAGCTTACCCTCAGGGGGGATATGAAGTTTCTGCAACACGCGTGATGTATGGTGCTGAGAAGGCCATT
>SLKJ01000127.1 GCA_007134675.1 Bacteroidales bacterium | reverse complement strand
TTCATCGTTTAATGTCCTGACAGAAATCTGTTCAATTCCTCCTTTGATTTACCAAGCTTTTTCTGAAGCTTCCCAAGCATCTCATCTTTCTTGCCTTCTTCAAACATCAGGTCATCATCAGTCAATTCGGCAAATTTTTGTTTGAGCCTGCCCTTTTGCTCGTTCCAGGAGCCCTTAATTTCCGTTTTGTTCATTTTTTACATCTTTAAAGGTTCAATAATCATTTAAAGGTATTGCAGATGAGCATGCTTTTTGTTATATATTTAGCCTAAACAATTACATGATTTCCATCAGGCAGAACACCACACTCTGAGAAACATGGGATTGATGTAACTCATTTCGGAAAATGTATAACTACTTTCCAGTCAGGAGTACATACATTTGATTTAAGTTACCATGGTTCATATCATTGGTAATAACAAACCCCTAATGGAAAATCCAGATATGATTAAACCAGATTTACTTACACAAGGATTGATTCACGAATTGCTGACTTTAAACGAAGTACCCTGCATCTCTCTATACATGCCCACGCATCGAAGTCATCCGGATAATATTCAGGATACGATTCGATTCGAAAATCTTGTTAAGCAGGTGAAGGCATCATTGCTAGAAAAATATCCGACTGCCGAAATTCAAGAATTACTTGAACCTTTAGAAACGCTTGCCAGCGATACTGAATTCTGGAATAATTCCAGTTATGGCCTTGGTGTCCTTCGTTCAACCGGGCTTTTCAAAGTGTTTCGTTTGCAGATACCTGTTGAAGAACTGGTGATTGTAGCCGATAGCTTTCACACCAAACCGCTTCGACATTTTCTGCAATCAGCAGATCGCTACCAGGTATTGACGATAACCATGGATGCCATCCAGTTTTTTGAAGGCAATCGGCATTCCCTTGTTGAAACCAAACTTCCAGATGATTTTCCAAAAACAATCACAGATGCACTGGGCGAGGAATTGACAGAGAAACATATCACGGTAGCCTCCTTTGGTGGCGTGGGTGGTAAAAGTGGAAACATGCACCACGGGCATGGTGGCAAAAAAGATCAAGTGGATGATGATACTAAACGGTTTTTCCGTATTGCAGCCGATGCTGTATATGATAATTATTCTAAACCTTTAGGCCTGCCGCTTATACTGGCAGCCCTGCCCGAGCACCATTATCATTTTAATCTGGTAAACAAGAATCCTTTCGTTTTGCCTAAAGGAGTTGAGATCAACCCTCAATCAGTTTCGATAGAAAAACTAGCGGAATTATCATGGGAAGTGATGCAGCCAGTGTATTTAAAAAAGCTTGAAACACTGGCAGGAAAATTTAATCAGGCAAAGTCAGACGGGCTGGGCTGCTACAATATTGAAGAGGTGATCGAAGCAGCAGTAGCCGGCAGAGTGGATACACTCTTTATTGAAGAACACCGGATTATTGCAAAGCGTTTGCGAAATATCAATGGCACATATAAAGTAATGGACGTTACGCAGCCTAAACTCGATGACTTGCTTGATGATATTGGAGAGCTGGTAAGTAAAAAGGGTGGCAAAATCCTTATTCTGCCAAAAGAAATAATGCCTGGTAAAACAGGCATTGCGGCCATACTGCGATACTAAAATAATTTTTCCCATTTTTTAAAATACAGTATATGACTATTCAATTTAATACAGATAAGAACATAGCCGGAAGCAAGACATTTACTGCTCAATATGTAGCCCGTATTGAAGAAGCGCTAAGCAGGTACAGTCATCACATTTCACGTATCGAGGTTCATTTATCTGATGAGGATGGAAGTAAAGATGGATTGGGCGCCATGCGATGCATGATGGAAGCACGCGTGGATGGCCGCCAACCAATTGCTGTTACCAATCAGGCCGATACGCATGACCAGGCGGTGGATGGAGCATTAGATAAGCTAACAACATCTTTGGATACCATATTGGGCCGGTTGAGCAGTCAATGATTCTTACAGTTAATATAGGTTACCAACTCTGCTTTGCCCTATTTAAAAAGCTTATGAAAAATAAACTGATTCCACTCGTACTAATTTTGCTGATAATCGGCTGTAATACGACACAGCAGGATGACAGAGCGACAGGTGATCTGGATGAGAAAAGTGATATCGGTTCAGAGAGCTCAGTGGTTTATGATCCATCTGACGCGTTATGGAGGTATGACTTTAACCAGCAGACTGAAGAATTTGAAGTAAAGCAATTACGTTCGGTTGACAGAGACACCTTAACAGGTGAGACTTTAGAGAGAATAATTAATAAATCATGGCCGAGAGTACAGATAAAATTCATCAGAACTTCAAATGACACGGCATTTATTTCCATTCCGGACAGCAAAGTATTGACACAACAAATGGGATCTGCCGGAGCGGAGAGTTATATGATTTCAACGACATTTTCTCTAACCGAATTAAGAGGAATAAATCACGTTTCATTTGACTTTGAAGAAGGAGACCACGGAGTACCTGGTGTTTACAACCGTAATTCCTGGGACGCGAATAAAAACCCAATAGAATGAAAGAAGCACCATAATCTATTAAACTAAAAAAAGAATCACCAATGGATGAAAAGAACGTTGAAAAAAATTTCCTATCATTTGCGTCAGTCCGTACAAAATATTACATTAGTATAATAAGTTACATCATTTCAACTTCAATTGTCACTGCGTGTAATCTGCAACACCTTTCCAAAATTGTGTAACACTGTTCGTTTTTATGATTCTCACCTTTACAAACCCCCTTGGGAACCGGACAAGGTTATAGATTGGGGTATGCATCAAAATATGTGTTGGGTTATTGCACTGGTTAAAGACGGGATCCTCAAATATTTTGATTGCAACGATGTAACTCTTGCTGCAGATCATAATTATAGCTTAAACCTCATCACTACTGTCCAGTTAAATTAATGGCAACAATGTGATAAGTAAATTTTTAGAATATTCGGTAATCCCTATTTTCATTAGCCTTTGCAAGGCTGCTCCGTTAGCCAATTTTTTTGATTCTGTATTAT
>SLKJ01000087.1 GCA_007134675.1 Bacteroidales bacterium | reverse complement strand
TCCCGGCTGCAGACCTCACTCGTCAGTTCATGGAAACCAAGCCTGGTACGGATACAGTGGGCATACTTTGACAGCACACTCTGGGTGCGGCCTGCCTCCTTGATACGGTCAAAGACCTGAAGTCCCAAAACTCTTAACTCCTGCATATACTTAACTTTTAAAATTAAAAATAGATGTCTCTCTTTCCGGTTTTGATAAGTTCTATACGTCGCCGGATCTCAGCAGCATTCTTCTGAACATCTATCTCTTCAAGGTTCTTTTCAATTACCCGCCAGCCTTTTTCAGCTGTATCAGGGGTCGCGTAATCTTCCAGGTATTCTGCAAGGGTTAGTATGGCATTGGGAGTGCAGAAGCGTTTGATGAATCCGGGAACCGAGAATTCCATAAAATGTTCCCCCGTCCTTCCCTTTCTGTAACATGCTGTGCAGAAGGAGGGCAGATATTCATCCTCCAGAAGTTCGTCAATTATCTCATTAAGTGACCTGGAATCGTTGATCCTGAACTGTTCCCTGTTAAGGTCCTGATCCTCGTTAATACTCCCGGAATAACTTCCCAGTTCCAGTTTTGTCCCTCCGTCAATCTGCGACACCCCGAATTTCATCACTTCCCTGCGAACCATAGCATTTTCTCTTGCGGTGAGGATCATGCCGGTATAGGGAACCGCAAGACGGAGTATTGCAACAAGGCGAATAAACTCCTCATGGCTTACCATATATCGGGGATCTATCGAAGCAGCTGATGCATCCTGGATTCTTGGAAAAGAAATTGTGTGAGGCCCGACCCTGTAACAGGCTTCAAAATGATTAGTATGCCGTACCAGTCCCAGTACCTCAAACCTCCAGTCATAGAGTCCGAACAGCGCACCTATACCTACATCGTCAATACCAGCCTCCTGTGCCCTGTCAAGAGCTGTGAGCCGGTAATCATAATCCATCTTTCTGCCCCCCAGGTGGTATTTCTGGTAGGTCTCCCGGTGATATGTCTCCTGGAATATCTGGTATGTACCGATCCCCGCCTCCTTGACAATCCTGAAACCGTCAATATCGAGCGGGGCAGCATTAATATTGACCCTCCTGATCTCACCATTACCTTTCTTTACGGAATAGACCGTTTTTACGGTATGTGCAATATATCGGGCATCATATGCAGGATGTTCTCCGTAAACCAGTATGAGTCTTTTTTGTCCGTTTTCCTCAAGGGCTTCAACCTCTTTTACCAGCTGATCATCAGAGAGCGTCTGCCTTACGGCAAACTTGTTTGAAGTTCTGAATCCGCAATAGGTGCAATTATTGGTGCATTTGTTACCGACATAAAGCGGGGCAAACAGCACTATCCTGTTTCCGTAGACCCTTTTCTTCAGCTCCCTGGCTCCTTCCTTTATCTCTTCAATAAGTCCGGGACTGTCGGCATTGATAAGTGCAGCAGTCTCTTCAATAGTCAGACGTTCCTTGCTGAGAGATTTGGCTATTATCTGCCTGATCCGACCGGGTGTTGCGGTGGTATTATTGATCAGACCCCATATCTCATCCGGGTCAATGAACGGTTTCATTCGCTGATCTCTGATGCTGCATTTTTCGGGATTAAACTTCATTCTTAAAAAACAGGTTTACTATACCGGTAAATTATTATTATCTGGAACACCCTGATAAGACCTTGTGTTTCAATAGTCTGGAATAAATAAGGGTTTCATTCTCTCAAACAGTTTTGGCTAAGTTAGCTCAAAATATAATAAATGTGAAACATGGTATTCCATTTTTCAGATTTTCAGAATTTGCTGCAGCAGTAACTGTTTATAAAGATAATTGATAAAAACAGCGATAGGGATCTTACAAGGCCCAGTCAATTGGTTCTTTGCCCTGATCTGCAAGCAACTCGTTGGTTTTCGAAAAATGACGGCAGCCGAAAAATCCGTTGGAGGCAGAAAAGGGTGAAGGATGAGGAGCCTTCAGAATAAAATGCCTGTTCCGGTCAATAAGTGCTTCCTTGGCCTGCGCGTAACGTCCCCAAAGTAGAAATATGATACCTGTATATTTCCGCGAAAGCGAAGAAATAGCAGCATCGGTAAATGTCTCCCATCCCCTGTTCTGATGCGAACCCGCCTGACCGGCCCTTACAGTAAGAGTTGCATTTAGAAGCAGTACACCCTGACCGGCCCATTTCTCAAGGTTGCCATGCACGGGAACCGGCAGACGGAGATCACTGCTGAGCTCTTTGTAAATGTTTACCAGGGACGGAGGAGGTTTTATGCCCCTGGGAACAGAAAAGCACAGGCCGTGAGCCTGACCGGCTCCATGATAAGGATCCTGCCCCAGTATAACAACCTTAACCTTATCCGCTGGTGTCAGGTTGAAGGCATTGAATATTAATTTACCGGGCGGGTAGATCCTGAATTTTGTCTTTTCCTCGACCAGAAATCCTTTAAGCCCTGAAAAGTAGGGGGCTGTGAACTGATCTGCCAGAAGCTCTTTCCATCCCTCATCTATGACCGGTTTTACCTGGTGCATTTTTCTTTTCAGTAAATAAGTTCTTCGGTTTCCTCCCTGGCCTCTTCAAGTTCGGCAAGCAGATCATAACCGTTGGTGAATATTGATTCGTTGCGCATCTGTTTGTGAAAAAAAACAGTGGCACTCTTCCCGGCAAGGTTATTATTGTATTCGAAAAGATGCAGATCGATGGCTGCGTCTGTAGCCGGCATGGTGGTATCCCCCCCGGGCCGTCTGATATTTAACATTCCCCTGTAGTAAATATTTCCCGATATGAGGTGTATGGCATAAACCCCGTCCGGCGGTATCAGCTTGGTATCTTCTTCCACCGGCAGTCTGAGCGTAGGGAAACCTTTTGAAAACAAAACCGGGTCACCTTTTTCCAGTTGCCCTCTTATAATGTAGTGATGATCCAGATAGGCATTAGCCCGCTGTATATTACCATCTCTCAGCGCCTTTCTTATCTTGGTCGAACTGACCGTTTCATTATCAATATCCTGCTGAGGTATTTCCTCCACCTCGAAATTAAAATACTTGCCCAGAGTGTAAAGATGTTCATAATCTCCCTCACGATTGTGTCCAAAATGGTGGTTAAACCCAACTACGACTTTTCTTGCCTTAAGCTTGCCTGCCAGAATCGTCCTGATAAAATCGGCTGAAGTCATCCTGGAAAAATCAAGAGTAAACTCAACAATTATAAGGTGATCAAGTCTGGTTGTTTTCAGAAGTTTGATCTTTTCACTCTGTGAATTGATCAGCCGTAACTCCCTGCCTGCTGAATCCGGATAGAGAATCTTTCTGGGATGTGGATGAAAAGTTATAAGAACGGATTCTCCGTCTACCTCTTTTGCAAGTTTCCGAATACGGTTCAGGATCGTTTTATGTCCTATATGGACACCGTCAAATGAACCAGTCGTAATTACCGGGTTACGAATATCAAACTCCCTGTCCAGTCCGTAATGTACCTGCATCTTTCTGTTCTGTTTTTGTAAGTCGCGAATTTACAAAACTGAGTTGTTCTTTTTTACAAAATAGGCCACTTTTTCGATGGAGGTTATCATATCATACTCTTCAAGGTAAACATGAGAACTTATATTCAGGGAGACTGATGTAAAGTTCAGTATCCCCTTTATACCTGATATTACCAGTGACTCTGCAACACTGGCAGCATGATCCGGTGGTACAGTAAGAATAGCAATGCTGATATTCAGATCCTTAATAAGTTCATCAAACTGCTGAACAGGATAACAGTTCACACCGGCAATTACCCGGTTGACTTTTGAGGGGTCAGTATCAAAAGTAGCCACAATGTTAAGTTTGGACCGTTTTCCCATAAAATAACCGGTTATTGCCCGTCCCAGGTTACCAACGCCAACAACGGCTACATTCTGGCCTTTCCTGGTATCAAGGATGGAGCCAATTACATCTATCAGTTCATGTATGTCATAGCCCTTCTTCTGACTTGTTGAGTATCCCATAAGCATTATATCCCTTCTTACCTGCACAGCTGTAAGACCCAAAATTTCTGCAAGTTCATGCGAATATATATGTGTTTTACCTGTATTCAGGCAATTTAGCAGAATTCTCCTGTACTGGCTTAGTCTTTCAATGGTTTTTCCCGGTAGTTTCATACGTACAAATCAGGTTAATAGTGGAACATTCAAGATTGCGGAGAGTAGGAGTTTTTCGGGAAAGAAAGTTTAAAAGTACTTCCCTCCCCAGGCTTGCTGATAAGGCTTATATCACCTTTATATAAACGGGAAAGTTTTTTTACAATCGATAAACCCAGCCCACTGCCTGAAATATTTTTTGTCTGTTCATTTTTTATCCTGACAAATTCGCTGAAAAGCTTCGGGATTTGATCCTCTACTATGCCGATCCCCGTATCTTTAACTGAAATGTCCAGGCTGGACTGTCCGTCTTCTATTATGCAATCAACCCTGCCTCCTTCAATGTTGTATTTTATTGCGTTTGACAGAAGGTTATTTAAAATAATCTCTATCTCCTCCCTGTCTGCTTCAAAAATCACATTTTCAGGAGATTTCAAATATATCCTGATATCTTTCTGAATTGCGATCGGCCCCATTGTATCAATAGACATTCTTGCTACCTCGGCAATATCAACAGGCTTAACCTCCCTGTTCTTTTTGCCCGATTCAATTTTGGTAAGGTCAAGAAGATCGAGTATTAGATTACGCATTCCATTAACACGAATAAGGGAGCGTTCAATTATCTTTTCATAGGCTTTCAGATCGCTACCTGCCTGTCTCTCCTGCATGATTTTCAGGTATCCCTCTATTGCATTCAGTGGAGCTTTAAGCTCATGAGACAGAACAGAAAGAAACTGAAACCTTATCTGCTTACCCTCTTTGTTGAGCTTCCTTGTCATTCGCTTCAGGAAGATATGCTTGGTAACACTTTCTATGGCAGATCTTAGTTCCTGGGGTGTGAATGGTTTGGGAATAAAATCATGAGCTCCCTTATTGGTTGCCTTTACTGCGAGCTCAAGAGATGCATAGGAAGTGATCATAAGCACTATGGTATCAAGGCGTTTTTTGTTTATATATTCGAGCACCTCAATACCAGGTATTCCCGGAAGTTTGTTATCAAGCAGAATAATATCCGGAACCTTGTTGTCAACCAGCTTAATTGCATCCTCACCTGTAAAGGTTTCTTCCACCTGAAAACCAATATTCTCATCCATAAAAGGGAAGCCTACTGAGAATTTTGATAATATCCTGGTTATCCCGCTGCAGATCCCGGGTTCATCATCGACTACAAGGACATGCAATTTTTCCATCTCAGATTTTTAGCATTTTAACTATCTCTTTGTGAAGCTGATCTGCCCTTATCCCTTTCTCAATATACAGATCGGCCTTGATCCACTGTCGGTCCTCCTCGGAGCTGACACCAAATGTCATTCCCGTTTCAGCAGTTACAGCCGTTGCTATGATAACCGGAACGTCAGGGTACTTTCTTTTAAGTTTATATGCGAGAATAAACCCGCTATCCTCGTTTTCCATCATAAGATCGAGGATTGCAAGATCAGGTTTTAATGTATCAAGGAGCTTTTCAGCCTCGGCCTGACTGTCTGCCGTGATAACCCTGAAGCCAAACTGTTCGATATTAAGCCTTGTCTGAAAAAGATAATCCTCATCATCATCAACCAGAAGAATTGTCTTTTTTTTCCTGTCCATTATTTTAAGTTATTGGTAAAACTATACATGGATTGCCGGCAGTTTAACAATGAACTTTGTGCCCGTTTCTCCCTTTTCCGGATCAGTATTTGAATCCACACTGATCTGTCCGTTATGCATCTTTACTATCCCGTATGTAGTTGCCAGTCCCAGACCCGTTCCTTTCCCTATTCCCTTGGTAGTGTAGAAAGGTTCAAATATTTTATCCCTGTCTTCTTCACATATTCCTGTGCCGGTATCGATTATCCGGAACTCCACATTTCCGTTCTCTTCCTTTATTGAAATTGTCAACTTTCCCCCTTGAGGCATAGCTTCAACAGCATTTTTAATCAGGTTGGTCAGCGCCTGGATGATCTGTTCGCTGTCAAGCATTGCAGTGGGATGACCCATACCGTCAAGATCAAATTCGACCTCTATGTTTTCGGGAATGATGATGGCATCAAGAGCATGGCGGACAATCCTTTCAAGTTTTACCTCAGTGGGATTAACCTGGTTTTTACGTGCAAAGTTCAGAAGTCCCCCAACAATCTTCTTACACCTGTTGGCCTGCTCGACAATTAGCTTCAGGTCTGAATAGGATTCAGCATTTTTAGGTAGTTCATCCAGAAGTATATTGCTGTACATTATCACAACACCAAGCGGATTGTTTAACTCATGGGCTATGCCGGCAGATAATTGTCCCATGCTGGCCAGTTTCTCTGACTGCTTCAGGGCCTGCTGTACAGATACCAGTTTTTCGTTTGTGACGGCAAGGTCATTTATAGAATTATGAAGCTTATCAATGGTCATAGGCAGGCACATCTCAATCTCCGCCAGTCCCTCAATAATAGCTATAGCATGCTCTTCGCAGGATTCATATCCGCACGCCCCGCAATTGAGAAAATCCCGGGCATCAACCTTACCCATCTTTTCCAGTTCTTTTCTTATCTCACCGACTGAAGGGGTGGGCAGCCTCTGATCATCAGAAATAAATTCAGATCTGAGATCGATAGTACTGTATTCCCTTATATCATTTTCCCATCGGGTCATGTCAAACTTTTTGATCTTTTCTCTGACATAATTACTTACAAATGACCTTCTTGCATAGTGCTTCCCACCCTCCGACATCCCCGGTCCCATAATACAACCCTCACAGCACAGAAGTTCAAGATGCTGTCCGCTTATCAGCCCGGCTTCAAACTCTTTTATAGCCTCCTGAAAGTCGGCTCTGCCTTCAGCCACAATGATGTTTCCTTCAAAAGCATTATCTTTAATATCAACAGTCTGAAGCAGTCCCCTGCTGATAGGGAAAACAGCGCCCTTTCCTGCTTCCGGAGGATCAAAGTCCGAGGGAGTGACATTTTTTATATCAATACCCCTTTCTTTTACTATTTCTCTTACTTCTGCAAAGGTAAGAACTTCATCCACTTCTTGTGATTCATCTTTCTTTGCAATACAGGGTCCGCAGAAAACTATCCGAACATCATTGCCAAGTTTCTTTTTTACAACACGGCTCATTGCAACCATCGGAGAAACTATACCTGCAAGAGAAGGAATAAGTTCCGGATGATATTTCCTGATATAGTTTACTATGGCAGGACAATCAGAAGATATATACCTTTTTTCGCCCTTTTCCTCCAGGATCTTTTTGTACTCAAGAGCCACCAGATCAGCACCAAAACCGACTTCAAAAACATTATCGAATCCAATTTTTCGCATCATCCCGACAAAACGCCGGTAATCATCAATTTCAGTAAATTCGGCAGGAAAACTGGGGGCAACTAAAGCCGCAACCTGACCGGGTGATTCAATCAGATCTGCAACCTGCATTCCGGAACGACTGTAAACCTTGGCTCCCTGACTGCATACACGTGTACAGTTACCACATCCGATGCACCTTTGAATAAGAACTTCAGCCTGCCCGTTAATGATCTTTATTGCCTTGGCAGGACATTCCCTGACACATGTATAGCAAACACGGCATCTGTCCTTGAGTGTTATAAGAAGCTTTTTGTGATCATCTGCATTATTCATGTTATTTTGTCTGACGAAGTATGATGGGGGTTACATAATTAATTTCAGAAATGGATGTAGCAAGTTAAGGATCACATATTTTATAATAAAACTTTTCTTTCGGAATAACTTGTATGTAATAGTGATTTACATTTTTCGCTCATGGGACTGCCAAGGTAATTATCATATAACTCTTTGATTTCCGGGTTTTTATGGGCACATCTGATGGTCTCCTTTTCATCAATACCATATAGAGCCTTCACCCTTGTACGTACCGCATTATCACCAGTACCAATAGGCTGACCGCCACCATTGACACATCCTCCGGCGCAGGCCATTATCTCGATGAAATCGTATTCACACTTACCTGCCTGAATCTCCTCAATAAGATTAACCGCATCCGACATACCATTTATGACAGCAAACCGGTATGTGGTTTTCCCGATCCTGATCTCAGCCTCTTTTCTTCCCCTGCCCCCTCTGAGCTCCTGATATTTTATCCGCGAAGGTTCTTTTGCTCCGGCAGCATATGGCAGTGACCGAATAATACCTTCAGCCATTCCGCCCGATGCACCAAACAATTTACCTGCCGAACTACGGATTCCGTAGGGCTCATCAGCTGCTTCAGGTTCTATCTGGTTCATATCAATTCCGTAAAGCTTGATAAGCTTGGCCAGTTCCCTTGTAGTAATTACGGCATCTATATCAGACAGTCCCTTTTTGGTCATCTCTTCCCTCTGTGCTTCAAACTTTTTTGCAGTACATGGTGCCACAGCTACGGAATAGACAGTAGCAGCATCTATACCGGATACACCGGGATACCGGGATTTCAGAATTGCTCCCAGTATCTGCTGTGGTGATTTGCATGATGACATTGCCGGAAGAAGATCCGGATACCACTGTTCGGCAAACTTCACCCAGGCCGGGCAGCTGCCAGAAATAAGAGGCCGTCTGTCTTTGTTGCCTTTCAGGGACAGCAGTTCGTTCGCCATCTCAACAACTGCTATATCGGCAGCAAAAGCAGTATCGAATATCCTGTCAAATCCAATCTTTCTCAGGGCCGCATTTATCAATCCGCTAATATCCTTACCTTGCCTGATTCCAAACTCCTCAGCCAGGGAAACACCAACCGAAGGTGCGTATTGAACAATTACGGTTTTTTCCGGATTATTGAGGGCATCTTCGATCTCTGGTAAACTGTCTTTCTCAAACAAGGCTCCTGTGGGACAAACCATTATGCATTGTCCGCAATTTATACAACTTGAAAAGTTAAGGTCCTTGTTAAATGCTGTTCCTATTAGAGTCCTGTTTCCCCGGTTGACAAAATCAATTGCAAATACCGAAAGTTTCTCTTCACATACACGCACACAGCGTCCGCAAAGTATGCATTTGGCGGGATCGCGGACAATCGAGGGACTGGAGTGGTCAAGTTTGTATTTATTCTTTTTACCCATAATGCGCCTCTCCCTCACATTAAGCTCTTCGGCAAGGATCTGCAGCTCACAGTTGCCGTTGCGCTCACAGTAAAGGCAATCATCGGGATGATTGGACAGAAGCAGTTCTACTATTGTTTTTCTCGATTTCACTACCCTGGGAGAATGGGTTTTTATATTCATCCATTCACTGACAGGCTGGGAACAGGAAGGAACCAGGCCCTGCCTTCCTTCAACTTCAACAACACACATCCTGCAGGCTCCGGTAGGAGTGAAATCCTTCATCGAGCATATGGAGGGGATCATTATTCCGGCTGAACTGAGAGCAGACATTATGGTCTCTCCCTTTCGCGCTTTAATGATTTTATTGTTTACCTCTATCTGTACTATCATAATTTCGATTATTTAAACCTACCAGAACTATTTTACCAGAACAGCGCTAAATTTGCAAACATCATAACATATACCGCAACCAGTACATTTCTCTTCGACAATAAAAAACGGGTGATGCTTTGTACCTATTATTGCTGACTCGGGGCATTTTGGTGCACAGGCCGTACAACCCGTACACTTTTCGACGTCAATATAAAACAACCTCAGTTCCTTGCATACACCAGCACTGCATTTCCTGTCAAAAATATGTTCCTCATATTCACTACGAAAATATTTCAATGAACTTATAACAGAATTGGGAGCCTTCTGTCCGAGTCCGCATAAAGAGGTATCTTTTATGACACTGGCAAGACTTTCAAGCTGCATCACTCCCTTAAACCTTTCAAGCGTGGTATGGCCGTTTTCATCCAGAGGCCGTTTTGTTATATTCTCATAAACTTCAAGCATGCGGCGTGTACCTTCCCGGCAGGGTATGCACTTACCGCAGCTCTCCTTCTGAATAAAATCCATAAAATATTTTACGGTATCTATTATACAACAATCCTGGTCAAGTACTACCATGCCACCCGATCCCATATAGACACCTTCTGATGCAAGGGAATCGAAGTCATAGGGGATATCAATGTTATCACCTGTAAGAAATCCACCGGAAGGACCTCCAACCTGGACAGCCCTGAACCTTTTTTTCCCGGGTATTCCACCACCTGCTCCAAAAATGATATCCTTTACCCTGGTACCCAAAGGTACCTCAATTATTCCCTGGTTGTTTAACCTCCCTGATAGAACAAGCATCTTGGTACCAGGAGATGTTTCATTGCCCAGTGACATGAACCAGTCCGGACCGTTTTCAAAGATTGCGGGAATATTTGAAAGAGTCTCCACGTTATTCACAACCGTCGGTTTGCCAAAAAGCCCGGATACAGCAGGATATGGTGGTTTGGGTCTGGGCATACCACGTTTGCCTTCAATGCTGCTTATCATGGCTGTCTCTTCTCCGCATACGAACGCACCGGGGCCTTTTCTGATAATCACATCTATGTTAAAACCACTGCCATATACGTCGTGTCCCAGAAGACCGTAATCCCTGGCACTATCAACTGCTTTCTCCAGTCTCTCTATCGCATTCCTGTAGTCGTTCCTGATATATATATATGCTTTTGAGGTCCCTATTGCATATGCAGCAATTATAACACCCTCAAGCAGACGATGCGGATCACTCTCAATCATTGCCCTGTTAGCGAAACCTCCCGGGTCACTCTCATCAGCATTACAAACCAGGTAGCGCTGGTCGGCCATAACAGTATGAGCAACTTTCCATTTCTTCCCCGTGAGGAATCCACCTCCCCCCCTGCCCTGGAGACCGCTCTTCTCAACTATATCACAAACCTCCTCATGGGTATAATTACTTATAGTTTTCAGGTAAGACCTGTATCCGCCTGTTGCAATGTATTCTTCAATGGAGAAAGGACTGATACGGCCCCAGTTTTTCATAAGGTTCCTGTATTGCATCGAGAAAAAAGAAAGCTCACTGATAATTGGAACATCCTTCCACAATTCAAGAGATGGACTTTTGTACTGCCCCAGTACATGCTCCTCCGGAATTATGCTGTTGAACATACCGTCAAGTATAAAAGCAAGTTTTTCTGAAGTGATATTTTTAAATGAGACCCTGGTCTTCCCGGGTAACTGTACTCCAACCACCGGCTCCATAGAGCAATATCCCGCACATCCGGTCTCAACCACATCTGCCTTTAAGTTTCTGTCGGATAAATACTTGTTTATTTCAAACAGTGTCTCCCCGGCACCGGAAATCAGTCCGCAACTTCCGGTCCCAATAAAAATTACCGGATACTTCACTTTTTCCCGGCACACAAGCTTAAGCAGTTTATCAACATCGGCCGGAAGGTCTGCAGATTCATTCAAAAGAACATTATTCACAAGGTACTCTTTCTCAACAGGTATATGAGTTTTTAAAGACATGATTAATCCTCCCCTTCAATGTATGAATCTATTATATCATTGATGCTGCCGGAATCAAGTTTAGTGTGGTAATTATCATTAACCTGCATAAGCGGGGCCAAATGACATGCTCCCATACAGGCAACCAGCTCCAGGCTGAACATTCCATCCCTTGAAATCTCCCCTGGAGCTATCCTGAGTTTTTTTCCCAGTTCCTTGATGATTTCTGATGCAGAACTTACATGGCATGATGTTCCGTGACAAATACGGATATGAAAACGCCCCCTGGGCTCAAAACGAAACTGATTATAGAAAGTTGCAAGTCCGAATATCTTGCTTGATGGTAAACCCAGGTATCTGCTTATTTCAGTGACGGAGGACTCTGAAAGATAGCCGTACTCCTGCTGAATATCCTGTAATATAGGAATGAGGCAATCACGATGCCCCCTGGGATACCTTGACAGTATTACAGAAGTTTGATCATCCATAATAATTTATGTTAAACAAGGTTATTAAATCACCAGTGGTTATAAAACACAATTTTACAAAAAAATATTGTTACTTTACAAACATTGTTACTAAATTAACAATAAATAATGACATGTTTTTGAATGAAAAAAGTATTATTTTTGCTTTATAATCAGGCTTTTGTTGATTTGTGCTCAGAAAAAGTGATCCGGTATTATGGATGATAAACAGGAAATAGTAATCTGCCTGGGCAGCTCATGCTTCTCGAGAGGAAACAGACTATGCATGGGCATAATAGAAAAGTTTCTTAAAGACAACAAACTTGAGGAGAAATTTTTCTTTCGCGGAAGCCGCTGCTTTGACAAATGCGATAAAGGCCCCATACTGAAAATAGGAGATAAAATATTCGAGGGAGTTAATCCTGAAGATATGTTAGAGTTACTCAACCGAACACTGAACATAGAAAAATAGTATGGCTCTTGTAAACATAGACAACAACAAATGCAACCTTTCCTATTCCTGTGTAAGGATCTGCCCGGTAAATGCCATTAAAGTAGAAGCACATATGGACTATCCGGAAGTTATGCACAATGCATGTATAGGTTGCGGTCACTGTTTGAAAGTCTGTTCTCCCTCTGCCATCAGCTATCAGGATTCAAAAGAGGAGGCCAAAGATCTGCTAAGATCTGAATATAAAGTTGCTGCAGTTTGCGGACCAAGTATTTCCGGAGAATTTCATGATATTACAGATTACAGGAAGTTTGTTGAAATGATAAGGGCACTCGGTTTCGAATATGTGGTTGAAGCATCCTTCGGAGTAGACCTCGTGGCCCGCAGATACAAGGAACTTTTTGCAGATTTCAAAGGGAAATATTACATAACTGCAAATTGTCCTTCGGTCGTTTCCTATATTGAAAAATTTCATCCCGAACTAACTGATAATCTTGCCCCTTTAGTTTCTCCGATGATAGCAACAACTAAAGTGGTGAGAAAGAAATACGGTAAAGATGTGAAAGTTGTTTATATCGGCCCCTGCATTGAAACTAAAAAAGAGGGAGAAAAACAAAGGGATGATGGCAGAGTGGACTCGGTGCTGACATTCACCGAGCTGAGGGAACTTTTCTCAGAATACAATATCACTGAAAAGAAAGTAGAGTTTTCCGATTTTGATCCTCCTATAGGATATAAAGGCTCCCTTTACCCTGTAAGCACGGGGATACTCGAAGCCTCTGATATTGACCAGCACCTTCTGACAGGTAATGTTATCACCGCAGAGGGCAGGAATAATATGCTGGAAGCTGTCAGGCAGTTTGAAAATAATATAGACTCAATAAAAAAGCATTTCAATCTTTTTTATAATGAAGGGTGTTTAATGGGCCCGGGGACTTCAAGGGGTGGAGAAAAATATCTCCGTCACGCACTCGTAGTGGCTTACGCCAAAAAAAGGCTGGCGGATTTCGACCTTAAGAAATGGGAAAAAGATATGAATGAATTCAGCACCCTCGACCTCTCAAGAAATTTTGTCAAAGATGACCAGCGCCTACCCTACCCCGATGAGGAAAAAATACAGGAAATACTGCAGATGATTGGAAAAGAACATAATGTTGATGAAATAGGTTGCGCATCCTGCGGCTACCCTTCCTGCCGGGATTTTGCCGTTGCAGTGGCGCGGGGACTCGCCAAGACAGAGATGTGCCTTACCTTCACACTGAAGAACCGTCATGACTATATTAAAACCCTCAGGGAGACAAACCAGAAACTTGCAGAGACACAGTCAGCTCTTAAAAAGTCAGAAAAAAATGCAAGACGTGATCAGCAACTTGCAAGGGAATCCTTCGAAACAACCCGCACTATGCTTGAGAAGCTCCCATCAAGCGTTGTCCTGGTGGATAGTGACCTTAAGGTGATCCAGGCAAATAAAAGCTTTATCAATATTCTGGACGAAGAGGTAAAAGTCATAGAGGATGTTATACCCGGACTGGAGGGTGCCGATCTCAAAACATTACTGCCCTACAACTTCCATAATCTGTTTTCATACGTTCTCAGCCATGACGATAATATTGTTAACCGCGATGTGCATTTTAATGATATCCTCTATAATGTCTCAATATTCACCATCCGGAAAAACAAAATTGTTGGTGCTGTTATTAGGGATTTATACGTTCCTGAAGTTCGAAAAGAGGAGGTAATAAAAAGGGTGACAGATGTTATTGACAAGAATCTGGGACTGGTTCAGCAGATAGGTTTCCTTCTCGGGGAAGGTGCTTCCGAAACAGAAGCTATGCTGAACAGTATTATTGAATCTTACAAAATGCCGGAAAAACCAGGGGACGATGGAGAATAGTTTTTATGTTGAAGTTGGTTATCAGCAAAAAAATCACGGAAAAGAGAGGATCTGCGGCGATGTATTCCTATCACGCAGAATCAAGGAAGAGAATAGAATTGTGGCAGTCCTTTCAGACGGAATGGGGCATGGTGTGAAAGCCAATATCCTGGCAACCCTCACAGCATCAATGGCATTGAACTTTACCCGTGAGCACAAGGATGTATCCCGCATCGCAGAAATAATCATGAACACCCTCCCCGTCTGCAGTGTCCGTAAGATCAGTTACTCTACATTTACCGCCATAGATATTGATATGAACTCTGGAACCAGCATACTGGAATATGATAACCCGGGCACATTACTTATGCGCGGCAGCAATCCCCTCGAGGCCGAATGGAACTGCCTTATTTTAAGTTCAGAACAGAACAAAGGTAAAGAGATAAAAAGCTGCTCCTTCCGTCCCCGCAAGGAGGACAGGATCATATTCTGTTCAGACGGCATAACCCAGTCCGGTATGGGATCAAGGAAATATCCGTTTGGATGGGGTTGGGAAAATGTGAAGAGTTTCGTAAGAGAGATAATAGATCAACAGCCTGACATTTCAGCTCAAAATCTTTCGTCAAGAATACTTAACGCAGCCTTCAGAAATGACAATTATAATGCCCAGGATGATACCTCCTGCGCCGTCTTTTACTTCAGAGAACCCAGAAAACTCCTTCTTTGCAGCGGTCCCCCCTTTGAAGATGAAAATGATGCCAGACTCGCATCCATTGTAGATGATTTTCCAGGAAAAAAGATTTTATCAGGAGGAACTACCGGCGATATAGTCGCCAGGGAACTGGACCTTAAGATAACAGAAACATTTGAATTTCATGATCCTGATCTTCCGCCCATGTCATATATGGAGGGTGTTGACCTTGTAACTGAGGGCATTCTTACACTCAGCAAAGTTTCAAAAATACTCAATGAATACACTCATAATTGGGTATTAGGCAAAGGACCAGCCGATCAGATTGTTAAGCTTCTCCTGGAGAGTGATGAGATAAAGATTATAATTGGCACAAAGATCAATATAGCACATCAGGATCCCAACCTTCCTGTAGAGCTGGAAATAAGAAGAACAGTCCTTAAACGCATAGGGCGGAAACTGGAGGAAAAATTCCTGAAAGAGGTATTAATAGAATACATTTAACCAATAACCGGCCGGCTACCGGTCCTCCTCCACCTTTCCCTGCAGGATAATAACACGGTATATTCCCTTACGGGGAAATTGGCCCGGCATGCTGCCCGGTATTCTGAAAATCAATCATAAAGCCTGATATACTCATAGCTGTTGCCTGTCCAATCAAGAAATTTCTCAAAACCTTTGAAAGGTATGACCACAGAAGCAGTATTGAGGTTTGGATGAAAACTAATCCTTTCATAACTCCGAAGGTTCTCATCAATAAAAAGGTGAACATGCTTTCCCTTATCATTTATTAGTCCGAACGGAGAAACTGATCCCGCCTCCAGTCCGAGATACCTCATCAACCTTTTTGGTGATGCAAAAGTCAGCTTCCCCTGCCCGAGTCTCTGCTCCAGCTCACGGATTTTCAGCAACATTGAATATTCAAATATTACAAGATAATGGCGATTCCCTTTATGATTGCGAAAGAAAAGGTTTTTGCAGTGGGCCGATTCAATATCTTTCCAGTATTTTGATGCTTCTTCGACCGTTGGTACGGGAGGATGCTCGTAATAATCATACGGAATATAAAGATCATAAAGAATTTTATATAAACGCGGGTCGCCTCTTTTATCCATTCAGATCTGATTTTCAAATGGCAAATTAATTAAGCTGGTTTCTTCCATACCTGTGTACTGACTGCTCAACATCCAAAGCTTTTCTGCTGCCTTGTTGTCAAGTGCAGCCCCTGATGGTTTTTTCTTCTTTTTATTGACATAGTAACCGCCGGTAGACCCTTCAACCCCGGGAGATAATGCAAGAAAAACGATTGTTTCTGCTCCCTGTCGGGGAGTCTTCATGAACAATCCAAAGACCGGTCGCAGGAAAGGAGCTATTCTATCGAATAAATTTGTTGCTACAAATCCGGGATGCATGCAATTAACAGTAACACCATCTTCTCTGAGCATTTGTGCAAGATATCTGGTAAATAATATATTGGCCAGTTTTGATTGCCCATACGCCTTAAAAGTGCTGAACTTTTTTTTGCCTTCAGGGTCATTGAAATTCATACCGGTATAGCGGTGAGCTTCGGAGGAAACATTTATTATCCTAGCCGGGACTCCACTCCTTATTTCATCCAGTAGCAAATTCGTCAGCAGAAAAGGTCCGAGGTGATTAACACCGAAAGTCATTTCAATGCCATCTTTAGTTTCGCTTTTTTTATTTTGCCAGATCCCTGCATTGTTTATAAGCAGATGTAACCCGCTAAATTGCTTTTTAAACTCCCGGGCAAAATTACGAATAGAATCAAATGATGCCAGATCACACTTCATAAGGTAAACTGCAGGATTATCCGATTCAGCAACAATCTGCTTCTTAACCTGCTCTCCCTTTTCCAGATTTCTTACCGGTAAAACCAGGCATGGTTTCATTCTTGCAATTTCAATTGCTGCCTCTTTGCCTATTCCTGATGTAGCACCTGTAATAACAACATTCTTACCATCCAGCTTCATAAAACTTTTTTTTTTAAAAATTCGCATTTATGATTACACTTACTAAATAGTTAAAAATACTTAACCTGCAAAAAGCAAAAAAGTTCAAACCCGGTCCGCCGTAAAAGGTATAACTTTCAGCCAGCTATCAAAGGTTTTATGTTTGAATTTTGTTTTAAAAATAAATCTTGTATATTTATACCGTAAAAGAGCCAATAATTTTGTTGAAAAATGAAGAAAATTTTTTTTATACTGGCAGTTGCTTTTTTTGCAGTAAGTGTCTTAAACTCATGCTCAGTTCAAAAATGCCCGGCCTACGCGCAACATGAAAGTGAGCATTATGACCGGCAAAGTTAACGCCTTTCTTTTCTAGTCCTGCCTGATCAATCTGTCAGGAAATTTATCAGTACCCGCATTGCATTTTTATGTAATCAATAACCTGTCATTGGAACAGTGGCATGCTATTTTGAGTATTAGATGTTTTTTTTTACTTTTGTGTCCGGTTTTAAAAACCTAAAAGTATTTATAAAACTAATAATATTTATTATGGGAAAAATTAGAATTGGAATCAATGGATTTGGAAGAATAGGACGTCTGGCATTTCGCTCAGCTATAAACAGGAGTGATGTGGAAGTTCTCGGTGTAAATGATCTGATCAGCACAGATTATATGGCTTACATGCTTAAGTATGATTCTACACACGGTAAATTTAACGGAACTGTTGAAGTTAAAGGAGATAAGCTGATAGTAAATGGTACTGAAATCAGGGTAACCTCTGAAAAAGACCCTGCCAACCTTAAATGGGATGAATTAGGTGTAGATTATGTACTTGAGTGCACAGGGATATTCCTTACAAAGGAGACTGCTCAAAAGCATATTGATGCCGGTGCAAAAAAAGTTGTTTTATCGGCTCCTTCAAAAGATGACACCCCTATGTTCGTTTTAGGAGTTAACCACACTTCCTACAATAATGATCTGAACATTGTCTCAATGGCATCATGCACCACAAACTGCCTCGCTCCGGTAGCCAAGGTACTGAATGACAATTTTGGCATTATTGAAGGGCTTATGACTACCGTACATGCTGTTACAGCAACACAACAGACTGTTGATGGTGTTTCGGCAAAGGACTGGAGAGGCGGACGCGGAGCAGCCCAGAATATAATTCCATCATCTACTGGTGCAGCAAAAGCAGTTACAAAAGTTATCCCGGCACTACAGGGAAAACTTACCGGAATGGCATTCCGTGTACCAACAGCAAACGTATCGGTTGTTGATTTAACCTGCCGCCTTGAAAAATCAGCGTCATATGACCAGATAAAAGAAGCTATGAAAAAAGCATCAGAGGGAGAATTGAAAGGCATTCTGGGTTATACTGAAGAATCCGTTGTTTCGACCGATTTCAACGGTGATGACAGAACATCAATATTTGACGCTAATGCGGGAATCTCCCTGAACGACAACTTTGTAAAAGTAGTGGCATGGTATGATAATGAGTGGGGATACGCCAGCAAACTGGTTGATCTTGCACTTTTTATGGACTCAGTTTAACCTGACCCACCCTGATAATAAAAAAGGCTGTCTTCAAGGAGGCAGCTTTTTTTATTAGTCTTGCATCCAGCCAGTGACATTTTTTATAATCCTGTGTAATCAAAGGTGCCTGTAAAAATAATTGCCGGGCTAACTGTAGATTTCAATAAACTTAAATGGGAGTTTAAACGTGTTTTTATAATGCCTGCCCAGATCCAGGATATTCTCATCATCCTCTTCATAGCGCCAGTTAACTACACAGTCATTTCCGGCATCATACTGTTGCTTTATAAGCAGGAAAAATTTCAGTATGAATTTAGAAGATCCGGAGTTAATATATTCAAACTGAAAATTAAAGGTAGTGAGTTCCCGGGGAGCTTTGTAGTATTCAAGCATATTAATATAAACACTATTATAAAAAGCTTCAGGATCCTCAGGTATTGAACGACCCTCAATCGTCAATACACCCTCAAAGGGATCAAGCTCAATAAAAGGGGTTTTCTGTTCTTTTTCAATTCTCAGGATTTCCGGTTTCATAGGAACTGATTTTTGTTTTATTCATATCTGAGTGCAACAATGGGATCCAGCTTTGAAGCTTTGACTGCCGGGAAATATCCGGACGACAGACCGACTATGAAGCAAAGCAGCACCCCGGAAATGATCCATATCCATGGAACAACAAAAGGTGACCCGGTTATAAGAGAAACCAGGTTACCAATCAAAATACCCAGAATAATGCCGACAAAACCACCAAGCTGTCCTATAATAACAGCCTCAAACAAAAACTGGTGTTTTATATAGGAACTCCTTGCACCCATAGCTTTTCTGATCCCGATTTCCCTTGTTCGCTCCGTGACAGAGACAAGCATTATGTTCATAAGTCCGACAGCGGCTCCAAAAAGGGTTATAATACCAATTAGTGTGGCAGCGATTGTAACATAGCGAAGGTTTTCAATTACCATGTTAGCGAGGTTATCGCTCTTGGTGATCCGGAAATCAGATTCGTCACCGGGCCTTAGTCCCCGCACCTGCCTGAAGACCCCTTCTGCCTCACTGACTGCTATTTCTAAGAGTTGACTACTTGAAGGCATAACATTTATCCTGTAATTCATCCTGGGACGGGAAAAATATTGCCTGACGTTTGTTACCGGCAGGATGCAAATATTGTCTCCTCCACCACCAAATGTAGTCCCTTTTTCTTTCAGTATTCCAATAATTCTGTAATTACCACTTCCTACCGAAATTATTTGATCAAGAGGGTCCTCACCAGCATCAAAAATATTGTTGATGACTTCCCTGCCAACTATGGCGAGATGCCGGTTCATCTCTATATCATTGCGGGTAAAGTTTCTGCCCCTCTCTATTTCATAGCCGGCAGTCAATAAATATTCCTCATCGGCTCCTAAAACGGTTACATTAGGATTGCTTTTCGTCGAGCCATGACTGATTGCTGCACTTCCGGAAGCTCTTGTAAAAACCGAAATATTGGCAGGAAACTCGAAATCATCCTTAAAAGTATTGGCCTCCCTGTAACTGATATAGGCATAATTCCTTACAGGTTGCCTGTCTGAGGCAACTCTGGTTATATTGCGTCCCTCGATTAAAAAAGTATTAGCTCCCATTCTCATAAAAGAGGTACTTATAGAGGCCTTTATAGCATCAATAGCGGTGAGAATACCAACCAGAGCCATTATTCCAAAGGCAATAATGAATACTGTCAGAATTGTCCGAAGCTTACTTGAAAGTATTGACTGAGTGGAGATACGTATATTCTCCCAGAACAACAATCCAAGCCTTAAAATACTTCCCATACTTTAGATCTAAATTAAAACCCGTGCCGGATCCATACTCAAGACAACAAAATTAATTTATTTGTTCAATATATTATATTTTCAACCGGTCCATTTTCTTCTTTTCATAGTTGATTATATGCTTTATAATAACGGTTTTTTTTTTCTCACATTATTACCTAATTTTCCGGTTGTAAAAAACAGTGTAATGCTACAAAAATTTATTAGCTGGCTTGAATCTGTTACCCAGCCATGCCTCTATGTAAAATTTCTGGGTGCTGAGTGCCCCGGGTGTGGCACGCAAAGGGCATTCATTGAACTACTTAAAGGTAACATCCTTGAGTCAATTGCAATATTTCCTGCCCTCCTTCCAGGCATCCTGCTTATACTGCTCCTTATCATCCATCTTATTTTTAAGTTAAGAAATGGTGCGCTCTATATCAAAATTTTGTTCATCTGCAATGCGCTTATCATGGTTTTAAATTATATTTATAACTTATTAACCCCTTAAATTTTAAATTATGAGTGAAACAATTCAACCCTCCGAAGGAAGCAAAGAAAATACGGAACCAATCGTCAAAGAAACGGTTCCCAACGCAACCGCAGTTCTGGTGCTGGGTATTCTTTCAATACTGTTCTGGTGTTGCTGGGGTATCGGATTGGTTCTGGGTGTAATCGCACTGATACTCGGGTCAAAATCCAAAAAACTTTACAAAGAGAACCCTGACCGTTATTCGGTATCCTCCTATAAAAACCTGAATGCCGGATGGATATGTGCACTGATAGGGACAATTCTGGCAGGCGCTGGCCTCCTTATCGGTATAATCGGGCTTGCGATCGGAACAGGCTTTATGCATTTCTTTCCATGGGAAGATATTTTAAGTAACTTTTAACCCGAATTATTAATGAAATGACTTCGCACTGCCAGTTATATGATGCTTACAGATAAAATAAAGACATTTGAGAAACTTGGTATATTTCTTGAGCAGTTCAGCAGTACGGGGGGGCAGACAGAATCTTTGGAGCCTTGGCTGGAAGAGCTTAATGATCAGTTCTTCCAGCCAATGGAATCAATCATTCAAAGCAGCCATATTCATAATCCCTGGTTTACTGAAGATAATATTCGTCTTGCATTGGGGACTATAAGCAGGTCACTGACAGCTGAATCTCTTGTGTCATGGCTCAGCTGTTACGGTGAACCACCAACTCCTGCAGTACCAAAGACTATTGCAGTGGTTATGCCAGGCAACATACCTATGGTCGGCTTTCATGACATGATTAGCGTTATGATTTCAGGTCATAATCTTCTTGCCAAGCTTTCAGTTAAGGATGACCAGATGCTTAAGATGATTGCTGAAATTATTTCATCTATCAATAGTGAACTCAATGGAAGGATCAATTTTACAGATAGCAGGCTGAAAGATTTTGATGCTGTAATTGCAACCGGTAGTGATAATACAGCCAGGTATTTTGAATATTATTTCGGGAAATATCCTAATATTATCAGGAAAAACAGAAATTCGGCAGCCATAATTGACGGTACAGAAACAACCAGAGACCTGGAAGGGCTGGCAGATGACGTTTTCAGGTATTTCGGACTGGGTTGCAGAAGCGTCTCAAAAATTTTTGTTCCTCCGGATTATGATTTTGAAGTTCTTCTGAAAACATTTGAAAAATACAATCATATTATCAACCACAATCAATGGGCTAACAATTACGAATATCAGAGGGCTATTCATCTTATTGAAAAAATTCCTCATATGGACACAGGTTTTATGATAATCAGGGAAAACAGCTCTCTGGCATCTCCCATTTCTGTTATCAATTATGAAAAAGCAGACAGCCCGGAATCTGCCCTGAGAATTGCCCAAAAAGACAACCAGAAACTGCAGTGTCTGGTTGGGAAGCAATCTCTGGAAGATAATATTGTTCCATTTGGCAAAGCACAGGAGCCCGGGCTGAATGAATATGCAGATAATATTGACACTCTCAAATTTTTATTTAATCTATAAAAGCTTATGGTCTTAAAGTTCAGACTTGTTGGAACTGGGACAGAACCATTTTTCAGAGATTTTGAAATAAAAGACAACCAGACTTTTTGGGATTTTCACAATGCAATTCAGGAAGAACTTGGATATGACAACAAACAGATGGCTTCTTTCTTTCTTGCCAATAATAAATGGGAAAAAGGATTGGAAATAAATCTGTTCGATATGACAGAAGACACCTTCACTCCTGTGATAATAATGGATAATACACAGTTGTGCGAGTTGATCTCTGAGGAGAAACAACGCCTTCTTTATGTTTTTGATTTCTTCTCCGATCGTTTTTTTTATATTGAGCTTTTATCCATCAGGCCTGAAGAAAAGAATAATAAATACCCAAAGTGCACAGCAGGCAGTGGCAGCCCTCCTGACCAACTGGTTATAGAGGACAAAGACACTCCTGATAAGTGAGATCTATTATTCAGCAGTCAGTTGCAAAAAAAACACCAGCCATACCTTATTATAATTACCGGTCCGACAGGAGTCGGCAAAACAAGTACCTGCACAAAACTTGCAACTATCTTTAATTCTCCTGTAATATCTGTCGATTCCCGCCAGATGTACAGAGAGATGAATATTGGGACTGCTGTACCTTCACCTTATCAACAAAAACAAACAAAACACTATTTCATAGGTAATCTTTCAATACATGATTACTATAACGCCAGTATGTTTGAAAGAGAATGCCTGGAGCTTCTGGAAAAATTATTTGAAAAAGAAATGATTGTTTTTATGGCTGGCGGTTCAGGACTATACCTGGATGCAGTCTGCCGGGGGATTGATGATCTGCCTGAAGTTGACCATGAACTACGTGAGGATCTGGCTGCAAAATACCGTTCACATGGAATTAACTGGCTCAGATCCAAATTGAAAAAACTGGATCCGGAACATTACAGGGTTGTGGATCTTAAAAACCCAAATCGCATTTTAAAAGCTGTGGAAATAAGCCTTATGACTGGTAAGCCCTATTCATCATTTCTCACAGGGAAAAAAGCAGAAAGAAATTTTATTGTTATTAAAATCGGTCTTAACACGGATAGGAAGGTACTATATGAAAAAATCAATTCACGGGTTGATAAAATGATAGAAGAGGGATTGCTTGAGGAAGCAAAGAACCTTTACCCTTTCAGGCATCTTAACGCATTGAATACTGTTGGCTACAAAGAACTCTTTGATTATCTTGATGGCAAAACCACCTTTGATAAAGCAGTGGAACTGATTAAACGAAACAGCAGAAGATATGCAAAAAGACAACTGACCTGGTTGTCAAAAGACGAGGAAATACAATGGTTTCATCCTGATGATCTGAAAAGCATAATTGATTTAATAAGAAATCGAACCGGGATATAATGAGATAACCGATAGATAAGAAAAAAACCATCATTAAAATTAAAATAGTTAACTTAATGCACATGGAAACCAGACATAATCCCGGGCAATTTGTCATAAGAGTTTATGGTATTTTAATAAATGATCGTAAAGAGGTTCTTCTCAGTGATGAATACAGGTTTGGTATGGAAATGACAAAGTTCCCTGGTGGAGGACTCAGGTTTGGGGAAGGACCCGAAGATTGCATGCACAGGGAAGCAATGGAGGAATTTGGTCAGCCGGTTGAAATAATATGCCATTTTTATACAACTGGTTTTTACCAGAAGGCGATGTTTTTTGACAATCATCAATTGATAAGCATTTACTACAGAATCAGCCTTCCTGATCCTGTCTCATTCAAAACAACCGTGAAGCCGTTTGATTTTCCTGAACTGATAGATGGCAGCCAGTCCTTCCGCTGGAAAGACATAAATGAGCTTAAGAGCGACGACCTGACTTTCCCTGTTGATAAGGTTGTAGCAGAAATATTGAGAATTGAACTCAAAACAGATAAAGAGTGATGCCGGTCAATTTTTTATCTCACTGTAAAGTTCCTCGATCCCTGTCACCATTGCATCCCATGAAAACCTTTTCTTTTCTGTCTTTATGTTTTCAATAAACAGGGATGAACGGCTATTTTCAAAAAAGTCTGCAATGGCAGCAGCGATATCATCAGGATCTTTTTCGCATACATATCCAACTTTTCCGCTGGCAACCACATCCTTCAGTCCGCCGACATTTGTCACCAGCATCGGTTTATTGAAATGATATGCAATCTGAGTTACACCACTCTGAGTTGCTGTAAGATAAGGGAGAACCACAAGATCAGATACTGCAAAATATTGAGCCACTTTATTTTTAGGAACAAACCCCCTGGTAAAAATCACCTTATGTTTCAGCCCAAGTTTCCGAACCAGATCAATGTATCTTCTCTCCTTTTCGTAAAATTCGCCAGCAACAATCAGTCTAATGTTAAGGTTGCTTAACCTCTGTCTTCCAAATGCTTCAAGTAAAAGATCAAGTCCTTTGTATTTCCTTATGATCCCGAAGAACAGAAGATGCTTCTGATTACAATTGAGCCTGAGGTTTTCACAGGCAAACTGACGGGACACCGGTTTGCCGAAAATATCATAGACAGGATGTGGTATAAGTATCGCCGGTTTGTCTATGCCTTGATTTTTAAGGTCAGAGAGCACCGTTGATGACATGGTAATAAATCCATCACACGAATCAAAGAAATACCTGCCAAGTCTTTTGCCTGCCAGCATGCCTTCGTGTGGCTCGACATTATGTAACAGACCTATTGTTTTTACCTTGATTTTATCTTTAACCTTCCTTATTATTGAACCCAGGGCAGGTGCAAAAAAAGGCATCCAATAATGAACAACAAGGCAGTCGGGTTTCATTTTCGCTATCTCTGCTGCAGCAGAATGCCAGCTGAAGGGATTAATGGAGTTTATAAGGTTTATTGAATGGACTGCGCTCTCTGAAGTACTATCCTCATATTGAGTTCTTCCCGGAAATAAAAGCGAGGGATATTGTAATGAAAAACTAATGATACGGGCATCATGTTTATTGTCCAGTACAGTACAAAGTGAATCATTGAAATTGGCAATACCTCCTCTAAAAGGTGATGCAGGTCCGACAAGAAGTATCTTCAAAATCTAAACATTTATTTTTTTCTCTATTTCGTAGGAATTCCTGAATGGGGAATTCCTGGTAATAAGCTCACCAATAAATCCTGCAAGAAAAAGCTGGGTGCCTATTATCATTGCTGTCAGGGATAGATAGAAATAGGGGCTTTCAGTTACAAGGCCGATCCTGATTCCTTTACTTAAATAAAAAAGTTTTGAACCACCGAGATAGGCTGCTGCAATAAAGCCGACAATGAACATCAGGGTGCCAAGAGTGCCGAAGAGGTGCATGGGCCTCTTACCGAACCTTGCAACAAACGAAAGTGACAGAAGGTCGAGAAAGCCCTTGATGAATCGCTCCATACCGAATTTTGTTGTCCCGTATTTACGTTTATGATGTTTTACAACCTTTTCTCCTATATTAGTATACCCGGCATCTCTTACCAGCATTGGAATATACCGATGCATTTCGCCGTATACCTCAATATTCTTAATAACCTCCTTACGGTATGCCTTTAGTCCGCAATTAAAATCATGTAATTTTATACCTGTAACTAACCTTGCCGTAAAATTGAAAAACCGGCTGGGAACTCTCTTGTTAAGAGGATCCTGTCTATTCTTTTTCCACCCCGAAACAAGATCAAAACCATCGGTCTTTATCATCCTGTATAACGGGGGTATCTCATCAGGATCATCCTGCAAATCAGCATCCATAGTTATTACGACATCTCCTTCCGATAACCTGAATCCGTAGTACAATGCAGCTGATTTACCATAATTACGCCTGAACCGTATCGCCTTTATAGATTTGTTACCGTCAGCAAGCCTTTTGATAACCTGCCATGATCTGTCAGTACTTCCGTCATCAATCATAATAACCTCATAAGAGATTGAATTTCTAACCATTACCGCTCTTATCAGGTCTACAAGCTCAGAAAGTGACTCATCTTCGTTAAAAAGGGGTATGATAACAGAGATATCCATTATAAATCCAGTAACAGGAACTAAACCTTGTCAGATTCAAAGGGATCTTCCTCCTTTTTCAAAAATATGGATGTTATCAAAGAAAAAATAAATCCCATAAATGCGCTGCCAAGTAAACTCATAACAGACATCATAACCGGATTGGTAAAGCGTTTTGCCATGCTCATGGCCATCTCTATCTGGCTGTCTGTCATGCCTGCATCATAGTATGATTGCTCCATTGCAGCATAGGTTTTATCAATAAGACCGGTATCGATTACAGTATACAGTAAATATGTGAAAAATGCTGTAACTACCCCGGCAAAAACACATGTAAGGGTTCCAACCGCAAGAGCACGACCATAAGTAATGACCCCACCCTGTTCCTGGTCACGGAATGATCGGGTGGCAAAAACAATACCTGCTATCATAATAAGATAGCTTACCGAGGCAAGGCCTGTTCTGGTCAATGAATCCATCATCCAAAGCAGAATAGTATATATTATAAGGGCCAGGCCAAGCATTGCACCATAATTCATAGTGCTTCTGACCAATGAGGGTTGTTTATTATCGTCCATATTTGTTCATTTTTGTGATTGTACGCAAATGTAGATGAAATTTTTTTTATTTAAAATTACACACTAACAAATGAAAAAAATTTCATCGGAAAGCGCAGCGGTTCATCCTGTCAGTCAAAATTTTGTAACTTCTTTACGAAATTTTGACTCTTGTTTTTACAGGATAAATGTACATGAAATTTTTTTTATCTAAAATTTGTTTTACTAACTTTGTGGTGGGTAAGTCTTATACGACCAGCTCCCGTTGAACTCCCCCAGGTCCGGAAGGAAGCAAGGGTAAACGGTTGTAGCGGTGCGATATAAGTAGCTTACCCACTTTTTATAAATTTTTAGAGCAGACTTCCTGATCTTTATTAAACAACAATTAATATGCTCCTGAAGATACACCCTTCAAACCCAAGTGCACGGGCTATCCAAAAGGTTGTGGAAATACTTCGTAACGGCGGACTTGTAGTTTATCCTACAGATACGGTTTACGGGCTAGGATGTGACATTTTCAATGTGAAAGCAGTTGAAAAAGTGGCGAGAATTAAAGGTTTAAGGATTAAAGATGCTAATTTTTCATTCATATGCCATGATTTCTCTCATCTTTCAGATTATGTAAGGCCTATAGGAAGCTCTGTATTCAAGTTATTGAGAAAAAATCTCCCGGGACCCTTTACCTTTATACTTCCGGCAAGCAACAATGTCCCCAAACTTTTCAAGAACAATAAGAAGACTGTAGGAATCCGTATACCCGGGAATAATATAATTCTGGAAATAGTAAAGAATCTTGGTCAACCAATTCTGACAACCTCAATTCATGATGATGATCAGGTGCTGGAATATACTACTGATCCCGAACTTATTCATGAGAAATTCGGAAAGTTGGTTGATGTGGTTATCGATGGTGGCTACGGGCACAATATACCTTCAACGGTGGTTGACTGTACTGACCAGGAGCCCCTTATAATCCGTCAGGGACTTGGTGAACTGAAATTTTAAACGCACCAGCTCCGCGCACATCATGGTATTCCAGACCCAGCTCTATACACTGCTGAATATATTCAGCCCTCAGGTAAAAAGGGACTGATGAATCTATAATTACCTTACCGGGAATTACTATGTTGGATATCTCATGCAGGGGTGATGAGAACCGGGAGGAGATTACAAGTATGTCGATATGAACAGGGTTCATTAAATAAGGCGGACCAGCATCGTTGGTTTCAGCAAAATAAATAATGTATCCGTAAAAATTAATAAACCTGCCCTTTACATAATATGGACAGGGCATTCCATTAGTTCTGCCATCAACCATTTCCCTTACAGAAATAACACTCACTTCCACAGTATTCATAAACAGGGCAGTTCTTGAAGCTGCATATGGTATAACAGCTTCTTCAATATCCCTATCCCTTCCTGAAACAATAATGTTTTGTTTGCCGGAAATAAAACTATAGAGTGAGTGTCTGCCGTAATTATAAACCAAAAAACTCTTCTGCTCTGATGTACTTATCAAATACCATGATCTAAATACCAGGGCTGCTATAGCAAAAATGATTGAAAGCTGCAGTAGCCATGATTTTTTAAGGATAAAGAAATGCGTTAACGAAAAGATTATACCATAAAGGATAATAAGAACCGGAAAGTTTATGATCATATCTGAAGAATGAGAGAAAGGAAGATTGCTGATGGTCCCGGTAATAAAATTGAGAAGATACAAAGCAATATACAAAAGGGAGGCCACAACAGAGGCAATAAAAGGAATAAATGAGATTATAAAAAGTACAAGTCCCAGATATAGAATGATCATTGCCATTGGCACCGCAAGTATGTTAGTTAACAAAAAGTAATTAGGAAACTGATTGAAATAATAAATCCCGAGCGGAAATATTATCAGCTGTGCCGAAAAAGAAACAGTAGAAAGTGCCCATACTTTTTCTGCCAGCACGTTCCGGAACCTGAATAGTGAGGAAATAACCGGCTGGTAGTATGCAATCCCGGCAACAGCAAAGTAGGATAATTGGAATCCAACCATGAAGAGAGTAAATGGATTAATTAAAAGCTGAAAAAATGCAGAATAAGCAAGAGTGTTAAATATATAGGCTGATCTGCGAAACAATCCGGCAACTGCTATAAATGAAAACATTGTAGAAGCGCGGGTCACAGAAGGGGACAATCCGGTGAGCAAAGCATAAAACCAGATAATAATAAGGATAATAATAACCCGGACAATTCTGTGATATCTGAATTTCTTCACAAATCCAAGTATCCAGTGAATCAGAAGGTAAATTATTCCCACATGCAGACCTGATACAGCCAGTACATGCATAGCACCCGATGCAGCATATGAATGTCTTGTCTCCTGGTCAATCTCACTCCGGCAGCCCAGAATAAGTGCTCCGGCAATCGCAAACTCCCTGCCCGTTATACCATTGCTCTCGAGAATATCCAAAAGACGCTCCCTTAGTCTGGCTGCTGTTAATTTAAGATTTCCGGCAGTTCCCTGTTCTAGCCGGAACCATTGTCCGGAATCCAGAAAGATCTCCCCTGATACTCCCTGTATCCTCATATAATTATGATAATTAAACTCAAAGGGATTTCCATTATTTCCTATTTCACTGAACCTGTTGGGAATTACCAGTCGGTCACCTGCCCTGAGCATCCCGGCAAGGCTGTCCTTCCCGAACCAGCCTAAAGCCCTGCCGGTGGTTTTTTTTATGCTCTCACCCCCTACAACTGCCAAAGGCTCAATAAGTACTCTGTACCGTCTTTCCCTCTCAAGCAGGGGTTCTGCGACCCTGGCAATAATGAAACCACCTTTGCCTGCATGGTCCATGAATGATGGTGCCTGCATTTTTTTACTCAGCAGGCACATGGAAAAAATCATGATAAAAGAATTAAGAACAAGGCCATACAACCAGCGTTTATTATAACTGATGTTAGCCGGTTCATAAAACCGGATAAAAAAAAGAAGCAGTAAGAAGAAACAGCAACCAGCTGTAAGCAATGGAAAAGGAATTTGAATACTATCCCTGAGTATGATCCCTGCAATAAAAGGAAGAAGAAGGCGTAGTGCAGGCATCCTTTGTAACCCCATTGAATAGCCCATCTCTTTTCATTTGGTTGTCATCCTTTATTAAAGTTAATGAAAACCATGGACTAAGTCAATAGTATAGTTAGCTAAATATGCTTTATCCGGTACTTTACATCAATCATGCCCTTGCTGATCAAGGTAAGTTTCCTTTTAAGAAGGCGCTTCTTCAGTGGGGAAATAAGGTCGGTAAACAGCCTGCCCTCCAGATGATCATATTCATGTTGAATGATCCGTGCTGCAAGGCCTTCATAATACTCTTCCCTGTAATTAAATTCCCTGTCACAGTAACGGATAATAATAGCAGACTCCCGTTCAACATCCTCCCTTATATCAGGTATGCTCAAACAACCTTCATTATATGTACTGATCTCACCCTCATAGGAAATTATCCTGGGGTTTATGAACACCTTTTTAAAACCTTTCAGAGATTCATCATCCTCTTCAAGGGAAGATGCATCCACAACAAAAATCCGGATCGGCTTTCCAACCTGAGGAGCAGCAAGGCCAATGCCATCACTATGGTACATAGTTTCAAAAAGAGTCTCGATTAACTCATCCAGTCCGGGATAATCCTCGGGAATATCTGCAGCGATCTTTCTCAGGACTGGTGAACCGTATACATAAACAGGCAATATCATTTATTTAAGGAATTATCATGGTCAAGAAATGATTGAAGCATTATAACGGCACTTATTTTATCAACCAAAGCTTTGTTTTGTCTCGCTTTCCTTCCGGGTATGCCGGAAATAATAGTCTGCTTTGCTATTTTTGAAGTATACCTCTCATCAAAACGCTTAACAGGTATCGGATCAAATGTTTTTACCAGTTTTCTTACAAATGGATTAACATATTTAACAGATTCAGATGGTCTATTGTTCATCGTAAGGGGTGAACCAACTACAAAAAGATCAACTTTTTCCTTCTGGATATAATCAGCCAGATAACTGAATATTTTTCCGGCAGGGACTGTGTCCAGACCGGTGGCAAACAGCCTGAGGGGGTCTGTAACAGCCAGTCCGATTCTCTTTTGCCCTACATCAATTCCAATTATTCTACCCATACAAAGTTTCTCCCTGGCCAATTAAATTGTCACAACTAAATTTGAAAATTATTTACCCGGTATGGTAAAATAAAATTCAGACCCGCTTCCTTCGGAGCTTTCAACCCATAAATTACCTCCCAGGAGCCCGATTATCCCCTTTGATATTGAAAGTCCAAGTCCGGTTCCTTCATACTTTCTGGTTGACCTTTCATCCACCTGCCTGAAACGTTCAAATACCAGCTTGTGATCCGTTGATGGTATTCCTATTCCGGTATCCCTTACAAAAAACCGGAATACCCCATTCATGTCAATATCATATCCGATCTCGATACTCCCCCTGTCAGTAAACTTAACTGCATTATTAATCAGATGCACCATAACTTTTCGTATGAGAATCTCATCAGAATATAAAGAAATATAATCAGGAGACGGTTGCGCAGATAATAAAATAATCACCTGTTTATCAGCGTAATTATCTAATTGCTCTTTTGCATATTTTTTCATGCTTTCAATTACAACTTCCGGATTAAAGTCTTTTTTTCTGACCAGCATCTGGCCAGAATCGACCTTGGCCATATCAACAATATCATTGATTACATTGAGCAACTGCCGAGAACTTTGAAAGATAATATCAACATATTGGGATACCGGATCAGGCACTTTCTCTCCCATCAACAATTGGCTGAATCCGACTATACTGTTCATCGGCGACCTGATCTCATGGGAAAGGTTGGCGAGAAAGGCGGACTTAAGTCTGTCTGATTCCTCAGCCCGTTCCTTGGCCTGAATGATCTGTTCTTCCATTTCGATCCGGTCGGTAATATCAATTATAAAACCCTCGAGCGCAAGCAAATTGCCATTGTCATCATAAACGCCTGTGCCCTTTTCCCAAACCCATTTGACAACACCTCCCTTTGCAGTAATCCGGTATACCAGGTAATATGGTTCAATGCGATCGGTTTCTCTTTTAATAGTTTCCCTGACTTTAGACCTGTCATCAGGATGGATCAGATCGGCATATTTATATCGTTTATTTCCAATAAAATCATTGGCATCATAACCGGTGAGTATCGAAAAACCATCAGATAAAAATTCCATGGTAAAAGATTCATCAGGCTTGCACCGGTATGCTATACCCGGCAGATTTGAAATCAGCGTTTTCATTGCCCTTTCGCTCTCGCGGAGTTGCTCCTGCCTGGCCTTCCTGTCGATTGCAATGGATATCTGTTCAGAAACAATCTGGAGGGTAAGCATATCTGTTTCATCAAAAATTGTGTCATCGGTATATGACTGAAGAACAAGGGCCCCCATAACCTTATCATCCCTTCTGAGCGGTACACCCAGCCAGAGCTTGCATGGAGACCCTACCCTGTCTATTATATCCTCATCCTCCAGTGCAGCCATCTCCTTTTCGTTGAGTAAAAGCGGCTGATTTTTGCTTATCATATATGCAGTAAGGGTTCTTCCCGCAGGAAAGGTTCCGAACTGATCTACATCATCAATAAAAATAGGCAGAGAAAGAGAATCATCCTCTTCATTATAAAGTGCTATAAAGAAATTCTGTGTATTAATTATCCTCGAAAGAGAATCCTTCAGTTTTTTAAGAAAATCCTGAAAATCAACACTGGTATTTGTAGCTGCAGCAATATCACTGAGGACCTCCTGGATAAGCTGATGCCGGTTTATCTGTGTAAGATCAAGATCTACGGAATAGATCTCCTTTTCTCCTTTGGTATTTCTGATCATTACATGGGAAGAGAAAACATTGAGTCTTGAACCGTCTTTTCTCTTCAGAACCAGCTCTGAAGCTGGAATCTTTATATTTGATCCGAAATAGTTTGCAATATCTTCTATCACCCTGGCTTTGATCTCATCCGGAATAATAAGGTCTTCCAGTTTCCTGCCCATTGCCTCCTCCCTGGAATATCCGTAAAGAGCCTCACTGGCATCGTTCCAGAATATAACCTCACGTCTCTCATTATATCCCTGAACCGATATCATAGACATTGATTCAAACACCTTGCGGTACTGTTCTTCCTCTGATTTACTCATTATCGGATACCTGTTATTTACATTTAATCTGGTAAAATAATTATTAATTGCTAAAAATATATGTTTTTTTTACAAAAAAGCCTGAAGCAATATTATAATAAAATATTCATCACTTTCTGTGAGGCACGGTATCATATGGATTCACGAGTAAATAAAAAAGGGAGCTATAAACTCCCCTTTTTACAATTGCAGAATTGATAATATTCTATACGATCGGATATCTTTTTAATATTTCCTCAGGTTTCATTAAAATATCAACATATTGCGCCCTGGAATATGCAAAAGGATCGCTGGTGGATGCTTTGGAAAGCTTACCCTGGAAATCAGGGAGAGAATTATAGGATTTGGATTTCATCCATGATTCCAGCTCAGAAAGCATAACAGATATATGCCCCGGCTTATTCTTGTAAAGAGCACTCACCACCTGAACACAATCTGCTCCTGCAAGGATCATTTTTGCAACATCCTTTCCTGAATATATTCCGGTATTACTGCAGATATTTCCTTTAGTACTGTTAAACAACATTCCCGTAAATCTAAGGGATAATCTGTAATCACCTTCCCTGCTTAAGTAAAACGGGAAGACATGTTTCTCGTTATCGATGTCTATATCAGGTTGAAACAGCCGGTTGAACAATACATAACCATTTACACCGACTTCGTCCATCTTTGCAGTAACATACAGCGGATTAGAGTAGAATGGCCCTAGTTTTACTGAAACAGGTATGGTTACAGCTTTTTTAATTGCTTTTAATATTTCGATTTGCTGACCTTCCAGTTTGGCTGCATCAGAACCTGTGTCTTTGGGAACTGCGTAAAAATTAAGTTCAAGGCCATCAACACCTGTTTCCTGGATCAGTTGGGCGTATTCAACCCATGTTTCCTTGTAAACTGCATTCAAGCTGGCTATCAGGGGAATTGTCAATGCCTCCTTAGCCTTCTTCAATTCCAGAAGATGCTCTTTCGGACCACCATGTTCCAGTTTAGGGTGAATACTTGTCATTTCAGCATGACGATCATCAAATTCGTGCAATGAATCACTCATCTGAACCCGTTCATACTGTATCTGCTCCTCGAAAAGTGATTTGTATACAATTGCAGAAGCCCCGGCTTTTTCAAGTTGAACAAGTGTTTCAGGATTCTGTGATAAATTACAGGCACCAACTACAATGGGATTCTTAACATCGATTCCCATAAATTTGGTTTTAAGATCAGCCATATTTTAAATTTTTTAGTTTAACAATCATATTAATAAATTATAAAAAAGCGGTCCATGCTGACCGCTTTTTTGAATGTGATACAATCATCATACTTTATCGAATTCCATGGAAGCCATCCTGACATAACTGTTATATCTCCATCTGGCATTCTCTTCTGCCGATTTAAATAAGTCTGCAGCTACCTCAGGAAAGGCTTTCTGAAGTGATGTATAACGAACTTCTGATTTCAGGAATTCCTGGAACCTGCTCCAGTCAGGTTCTTTCGAATCAAGTATAAACGGATTCTTTCCCTCTTCTTCAAGAAGTGGATTATAGCGCCAGTTAGTCCAGTAACCCGATTCGACTGCACGCTTGGTCTGCTCCATGGTTTTACCCATTCCCCCCCTGAATCCATGATTGATACAGGGTGAATATGCAATCAGAACAGAAGGCCCGGGATAAGATTCAGCTTCCCTGACTGCCTTGAAGAATTGTGACTGGCTTGCTCCAAGAGCCACCTGTGCAACATACACATAGCCATAACTCATAGCCATTACACCAAGATCCTTTTTCCGGATCCTCTTTCCAGCTGCAGCAAATTTGGCAACTGCGCCAATGGGTGTGGACTTCGAGGCCTGTCCCCCGGTATTGCTGTATACCTCAGTATCCATAACAAGCATATTGATATCGTCTCCCGAAGCTATCACATGATCAAGTCCGCCATAGCCGATATCATAAGCCCATCCATCACCTCCGAACACCCAGATTGATTTCTTAACCAGGTATTGTTTCAGTTTCATTACCTCAACCGAAATATCATCTTTTTTATTTTTAAGTACCTCTTTTACTTTATCTGAAACAGCTATTGATTTTTCTCCGTCTTCCTTCACCTCCAGCCACTCTCTGAATACCTCTTTTATTTCAGAAGATAAATCACTCTCAAGGCCTTTTTTCATAAGACCCCCGATCTTTATTCTCATCTGATTCACACCCAACACCATACCATAGCCATATTCTGCATTGTCCTCAAACAATGAATTGGCCCATGCCGGACCATAACCGTTTTTATTTACCGTATAAGGCGTGGAAGGTGCAGATCCGCCGTAAATTGACGAACAACCCGTTGCGTTGGCTACCATCATCCGGCCGCCATAAAGCTGGGTAATCAATTTAATATATGGTGTTTCGCCACAACCTGTACATGCTCCTGAAAACTCAAACAATGGCTGCGCAAACTGACTGTTTTTAACTGTTTTTGTTTTATCAAGAACAGTATCTTTATATCCAACTTTATGATGCATATAGTCCCATCGCTCATTTTCAACCATTTGTGATTCCAGAGTCTTCATTTCAAGAGCCTTGGTTTTAGAGGGACAAACGTCAATACAGTTTCCGCAGCCTGTGCAGTCCAGCGGACTTATCTGCATGCGGTAATTATAGTCTTTAGTACCACCTATACCTTTTATGGTAACTGTACCCTCCGGAGCGTTTTTCGCCTCTTCATCGGTAAGCAGAAATGGTCTTATTACTGCATGGGGACAAACATAGGAACACTGATTACATTGAATGCAGTGATCGGGCAGCCATTCGGGGACATTGACAGCAATGCCCCGCTTCTCGTAGGCAGTTGTTCCTGCCGGAAATGTACCATCCTCACGTCCCAGAAAGGCGCTGACCGGCAGGCTGTCACCATTTTGGGCATTGATAGGTTCCATAATATTTTTTATGAAGTCAGGAATATCCCTTTTATCATCGGACTTCCTGTCATCAATTTTTTTCCAGTCCTCCGGAATATCTATCCTGATAACGTCTCCACCACGATCAACCGCCGCATGGTTCATAGCAACTATCTCTTCACCTTTCATTCCAAAAGATTTGATAATAGCTTTTTTCATTTCATCAACTGCCTTCTGATAAGGAATTACATTTGATATCTTGAAAAAAGAAGATTGCATGATGGTATTGGTCCTGCCTCCAAGGCCAATCTCTTTGGCAATACTGGTTGCATTTATAATGTAGAACTTAATGTCATTGTCTGCCATGTATTTCTTCATCCTTGCAGGAAGCTTCTTTTTGGTCTCTTCCTCATCCCAGATGCTGTTAAGCAGGAAAGTGCCTCCTTTTTTAAGTCCCCTGAGCAGATCATACTTTTCAAGATATGCAGGAACATGGCAGGCAATGAAATCAGCCGTATTGACAAGGTAAGGAGCACGGATAGGCTTATCACCAAAACGCAGGTGGGAAACAGTAATACCACCGGATTTCTTTGAGTCATAGGCAAAATATGCCTGGGCATATTTATCAGTAGTATCTCCTATTATTATGATGGAATTCTTATTTGCGCCAACTGTACCATCAGCTCCTATACCAAAAAATTTTGCAGCATAATTCCCTTTGGGAGAGACATCGATTTCAGGTAACAAGGGAAGCGAACGATAGGTTACATCGTCAACTATGCCCAATGTAAAGCCATTTTTAGGCTCTGCCATTTTGAGGTTCTGATAAACCGAAGTGATCATTGCAGGTGTTGTGTCCTTTGAACTCAGCCCGTAACGACCACCAACTATGACCGGCGCACCAGGTAAATTGTAAAATAAATCCCTCACATCCAGATAGAGAGGTTCACCATTGGCACCCGGTTCTTTCGTACGGTCAAGGACGGCTATCCTTTTAACTGATTTCGGAAGCACTTTCATAAAATACTTTGAAGAAAAGGGACGGTATAAATGAACAGTGATAAGCCCTGCCTTTTCTCCCTGTAATTTAAGGTAATCAATTGTCTCCTTGATTGTATCAGTAACTGATCCCATTGCAACTATTATGTTTTCCGCATCAGGATCACCGTAGTATGTGAATGGATGATATTCCCGGCCTGTAATCTGGCTTACCTTCTGCATATATTCCTCAACTACATCGGGTACAGCATCAAAAAACTTATTTGCTGCCTCGCGGGACTGGAAATATATGTCAGGATTCTGGGCTGTTCCCCTTGTTACCGGATGTTCCGGGTTAAGTGAACGTTCACGGAAGGCCTGAACAGCATCCTTATCAAGAAGTTTTACCATTTCATCCTGTTCGCAGGGCTCGACCTTCTGAATTTCATGCGAAGTACGGAATCCATCAAAGAAATGCAGAAAGGGCACTCTTGTTTTAATGGAGGCAAGGTGAGCAACAGAACCTATGTCCATAATTTCCTGTACACTACCGGTAGCGAGTAATGCAAAACCTGTGTGCCTTGTACTCATTACATCACTGTGATCACCAAAAATTGATAAAGCCTGTGCGGCAAGGCTTCTTGCACTGACATGAAAAACTCCGGGCAACAATTCACCCGATATCTTGTACATGTTGGGTATCATAAGAAGAAGTCCCTGAGAAGCAGTAAAGGTTGTTGTAAGTACACCAGACTGCAGCGATCCGTGAACTGCACCGGCAGCACCTCCTTCAGATTGCATCTCAACAACTTTAAGAATTTCTCCGAAAATATTCTTTCTGCCGTTAGCCGCCCATTCATCAACGTTTTCCGCCATGTTTGAGGAGGGTGTAATTGGATAAATTGCAGCAACCTCACTGAACATATAGGCAACATGTGCCGCTGCGTAGTTGCCGTCACAGGTAATAAATTTTTTCTTTTTAGTCATATTTGTATAGCAATTAGTTGGTTATATAGTCTTAATGTGGACATGTTCACTGTCAGTAGTTAAAAAAACAGCAAAATACAAAAATATAAAACCTCAGGCAATAATTATATGATATTGCTCATAATGGCCGGCAGATCGGTATTTATGAGGTAAAACCATATTATTATCCTGGTGCCGGAATGATTTACACAAAACCCTGGGAGTGATGCTGCAGTAGAAACTATTCACTGTTCATAGAAATGAGGAACTCCTCATTAGAATTGGTTTTTGAGACTCTGTCCCTCAAAAATTCCATGGATTCAACAGGATTCATGTCGGAGAGATAGTTTCTGAGTATCCATATCTTATTCATCATCTCCTTATCAAGCAGAAGATCCTCTCTTCTTGTACTTGATAAATTAACATCTACAGAAGGATAGATTCGTTTGTTGGACAACTTCCTGTCCAGCTGAAGCTCCATATTACCCGTTCCTTTGAACTCTTCAAAGATTACATCGTCCATCTTTGAACCGGTCTCAGTCAGTGCAGTAGCCAGTATTGTAAGTGAACCTCCATTCTCAATGTTACGTGCAGCACCGAAGAAACGTTTTGGTTTCTGAAGTGCATTTGCATCAACACCTCCAGAAAGCACTTTGCCGGAAGCAGGAGAAACTGTATTGAAAGCCCTGGCAAGCCTTGTTATGGAGTCCAGCAGTATTACAACATCATGTCCGCATTCAACCATGCGCTTGGCTTTCTCAATTACCATATTGGCGACCCTGACGTGCCGGTCAGCTGGCTCATCAAAGGTTGAGGAAACAACTTCTCCCCTGACGCTTCTGGCCATATCAGTAACCTCTTCAGGCCGTTCATCGATAAGAAGGATCATCATGTATACTTCCGGGTGATTGGCAGCAATGGCATTGGCAATCTCTTTAAGCAATACGGTTTTTCCGGTTTTAGGCTGAGCCACTATCAAACCACGCTGACCCTTACCAATGGGAGCAAAAAGATCTACTATTCTGGCAGATAAACTGTTGCTACTCTCGCTGACTAGCGTAAACTTCTGGTCAGGGAATAAAGGTGTTAAAAAATCAAAAGGAACACGGTCTCTTATATAATCCGGCGTCCGCCCGTTTATTTGCTCTACTTTGATTAAGGGGAAGTACTTCTCTCCATCCTTTGGGGGTCGTATGGTTCCCTGAACAGTATCACCGGTTTTAAGCCCGAAAAGCTTTATCTGTGATTGTGAAACATAGACATCATCGGGTGAATTCAGATAATTATAATCTGAAGAACGCAAAAAACCGTAACCATCAGGCATTATTTCAAGCAGTCCCGAGGAAGAAATAATACCGTCAAAATCGAACTCATGATTAATTGCTTTCTTATCAAACTGTTGCTTCTTTGTAAATCCCTCTTTTCCCGATCTATCATGTTGATGGGATTTTCTTTCAGACACTTGAGTTGATTGATGGGATTTTGATTCAATCTGAGGTTGCCTTTTATGTTTAATTTCTTTCTCTTTAAAGTATTTACCCTTTGAGTCCGGTCGTTCCGTTTGATTTGCTGGAGAGGTTCCTGCTGACTCATCGCCAACCTTGCCCGGTCCCGGGGAGGAAGTAGTAACGGATTGATTAACTTCAACAGCACGCTTATCCTTATCAGGTTGATCTTCTTTCTTTTTTTTATGCTTTGAGGGTGGCCTTCCACGGCGTTTTCCGGTACTTTGGCCCCTGGTTCCTGATGTTCCGACACTTCTTTCAACATCTTTCTCTGAAGTGTTTATTGCCTGCTGATCAAGGATTTTATATATTAAATCCTGTTTCTTTAGAGATTCAACACGCTTAATATTAAGCTCTTTTGCCAGATCACGCAAATCAGAAACCAGCTTCTTGTTTAATTCAAGAATATCATACATGTGTTTAATTGGAATTAATGAGTATAATAGATAATTATAATGATGCATTTCCGGTAAAATGTGGCAACCGGCTTCGATATAAAAAGGAAATTATAAAACAGTTGTGCAATTCAAACGTGGAATTATTATGCAATAATAAGTATTTCAGTGAAATATACAAAAAAACAGAAAAAAAATATATTTTTCTATTTCAAATTGCAATTTTCGATAACTTTATACTTAAGTTTGCTTGAGACAGCAAAGTTAATGTATTTTATTTTTAATTAAAAAATAAATCTTTCCAGTTTCAACTACTGTTTTATTATTATTTAAGGGGTTGCAACTTTTACATACCAGTACTCGTAAATACCCAGGTAAACCAAAAGCTCAGTTTGAATGAGACAGTTAAAGATCATCAAACAGGTAACAAACAGGGAGACTCCTTCACTTGATAAATATCTGCATGAAATTGCAAAAGTTGATCTTATCACGGCTGAAGAAGAAGTTGAACTGGCCAGAAAAATCAAAAATGGTGATGATAAAGCCCTTGATATTCTTATAAAGGCTAACCTTAGATTTGTCGTATCAGTCTCAAAACAGTATCAAAACCAGGGACTCAGTCTGCCCGATCTCATTAATGAAGGGAATCTCGGACTTATAAAGGCAGCACAACGTTTTGATGAAACCAGGGGTTTCAAATTCATTTCTTACGCCGTATGGTGGATAAGGCAATCAATTTTACAGGCACTTGCAGAACAGGCAAGGATTGTACGCCTGCCGCTAAATAAGATCGGTTACATAAATAAAATAAACAGAACCTTCTCTGAGCTTGAACAGAAGTTTGAAAGAGAACCCTCGGTTCTGGAAATTGCCCGGGCCCTTGAACTTGCACCAAAAGATGTTAAGGAGTCACTCAAAACTTCCGGTCGTCATGTATCCATGGACGCTCCGATAAACCCGGATGAGGAAGGAACAATGTACGATGTACTTCTTACTGACAATATGCCAACTCCCGACCGGGAATTGCTTAATGAATCACTCAGGAAGGAAATAGAAAGAGCATTATCCACACTTACATACAGGGAGGCTAATATTGTAAGACTCTATTTTGGTCTTAATGGCAAGCATCCCCACACACTGGAAGAAATAGGTGAAGCCTTCAATCTCACCAGGGAAAGAGTCAGGCAGATAAAGGAAAAAGCTATCAAACGCCTGAAGCATTCAACAAGAAACAAGATCCTGAAAACATACTTATAATCGAAACCTGTAGTTTATGCCATACCTTTTACCCTGTTTTTTAAAGCCAACCTGAATCTAAACCCTCTGAAATGCAACCTTTAGTATCACCCTCATTACTTTCTGCAAATTTTGGCAACCTCGATGCTGATATTGAAATGATAAACAACAGTGAGGCCGACTGGCTCCATATTGATGTTATGGATGGCGTATTTGTGCCTAATATCAGTTTCGGCTTTCCTGTGTTGGAGGCTGTAAAAAGGAAGACCAGGAAACCCCTGGATGTGCATCTTATGATAGTCAATCCGGAAAATTACATCACGCGATTCCGGGAAGCAGGAGCATCAGTTTTGACTTTGCATTATGAGGCAGTTGATCATCTTGACAGTGCAGTCAGAAAAATACAATCTCTTGGCATGAAAGCAGGAGTTTCACTAAACCCTCATACACCAGTATCACTTCTGGAAGAGATACTGCCCTTATTGGATATGGTTCTTCTGATGACTGTAAATCCGGGGTTCGGGGGGCAGATTTTTATTGAGAGCAGTTATAACAAGATTTTGAAACTAAGGGAACTGATAAAGGAAACTTCATCTTCCGCACTGATTCAGGTTGACGGGGGAGTTGACACCAAAAACGCCACTCACCTGGTTCAGGCAGGAGTAGATGTTCTTGTAGCGGGAAATACTATTTTTGGTTCAGATAATCCTTCTGAGATAATTAACTCTCTGAAAAACTGCTGTAAAAGAATTACCTGAATTACCAATTCAGAAGCCTCTTCAAACAGTTTCATTAATATTCGTAAAAATATCCTGAAAAAATATCAGAACAGGAAGAATAATGATTTTAACCCTTACCGGTAAGAAAATCCTCCAGATAGGAAAAACTCCTGGTCAGTCCGCCCTCTCTTACAATAGTTGCCCTCTCAATAATACCGTCCCTGTCGTTTAAAAAAGCGGGGAATACACTATCAACCAGCTTCTCAGCAAAATCAGATGAAGCATCTCTTGGTAATTCACCGGGCAGATTATCCACTGCCATCACAGTTATGTTTTTTAAGTCAAACGGATCTCCTTCCGAGCCTGTTTCCGGATCATATCCATAAAACGGTTCATCAATTGTTGAGGCCCTGAGAGTGGATGCAATGGGCTCTTTAACATCACAACTGACATCGGCAATCACTGAAATATTAAAGTCCGGTTGACGATAATCCTTTTCAACAAGAAAGCGAGGAGACCGGGGATCCCAGTAATGGCATGGAATAAACAGATCAGTCACCCGGCTGTATCGAAAAAATGAAGATTCATATTCATCAGGATAGTAATAAAAATGCTGCAGATCAAAATCACCATCATCCTTCCTTTTAACATAATCCCATGGCTCTATCTGACAAATAACAGGTTCATCATACCGGTCAGCAAGAAACCCGGATGGCTCTACATACCTGTAACCGAGTGGATCAAGTGTTTCCCGTGCACCTCCGGCTACACGTCCTCCACCGGTTATAAGTATTTTTACCGGCGGGAGATTAACCTTTTTCAATTCATCGGGTATTTCTGACATATCGTGGCATTGATGCGCCGGTTTCAAATCATATAATCCAAACCGGATGCCATAACCTCTGAGACCGTTGTATGCACCTACCATCCCAGCCCAGCGGCCAAATGAAACAAGCCGAATATCATCATTACCTGTCAGATACTCATAGTCAACCAGCGTAATTTGTTTCTTAACTATCTCCTGCAATAATTTCTTGTTGTAGGGTTGCTTTTTGGCTGTGTGGGAAAAAAACATATAAGTTTTCCCGGGTATCAGGCTGGATACTGCTACCTCCTTAACACCAACAAGAAGATCGCAATCAGAAATATCATCGGTTACCTCAATTCCTGCCTCCTTGTAATCATTGTCACTAAAACATCTGATATTGCAGGATTGAACGGTAACCTTAAATTCAGGATATAATTCCTGCAATTTTACAGCTGCAGAAGGTGTTAATGCAACTCTGCGGTCAGCCGGAACTTTTGTTTCACTTAGAATACCAATGTACATGATCTGCTTTTTACGAAATTAATTATTTTGGTCCACATTAAAAAAAAATAATAGAGTTTTACATGTGGCAGGATTTTTGTACTTTTACAAACTGTTCATGGGGCTGACTGGTTTTGACAGCAAGATGAGCGGGTATGTAAGCATGCCGAGCCAAGCAGTGCATCTCGTTAAACTGCCTTGCAAACAAATAAGTGGCGAAGATAACTACGCGCTTGCAGCATAATCTTCAGAAGATTTATGCATAATCTGCGGTCAAGGATCGCAGACAAGCTGTCTCTCAAAAACCCTGCCCGGCGGTTTTTGGTTAAGAGGCACCGATAAGTTCGGGCTGGTCTGGAACAATTCCCGTGTTCCGGACGAGAAAACAGGGAATAAGGTTCAGTTAGGCTGTCTGTTGCCGGCCTGGATCCGACAATCAATAACAGACTAAGCATGTAGAAACCATGCTGGTTCCTTGTTTGGACGAGGGTTCGATTCCCTCCAGCTCCACAAATCCGGACCACAACCACCCTTTTCACCGGGTGGTTTTTTTTTGTCAATACAGAAACTATTAACAGAATAATTATTACCTGAAAAGTTAAGGAATAATAATATTACTGACTTCCCTATACCTTTTCTCTATTGTTTTTTCTCGGGTTGGCCCTGCTTACCTTTAGATTCCTGCCCAGCACCTCCCTGCCATTGAGATTTTCAATCGCTTTTTCACCATCAGCCTCATTTTCCATTTCAACAAAACCATAACCTTTTGATCTGTTGGAAAATTTATCAGAAATTATCTTAACAGACAATACTGATCCGAATTCGGCAAATAACTGCTCAATATCGGCTTCTTTCAAGGAATAAGGAATATTCCCAATATAAATTGTCATAACTGAAAATTTTATCCTTAAAAAATGAATTAAAAATCCCTAACAAGTTATGAATTAATGTTTGAATAGAAAAAAAAAAGATAAAAAAATACAATGGAGGATGCTTTCGCGGAATCACTCACGCCTGCCCTCATTGGTCTGTTTTCAGTATTACCTCAAATCAGGAACTAAATCGGCAATTGCCCCGGGAATATTGTTGATGTAAAGAGAAATTATCAGCCAAGGGTTGCAACCATAACTGCTTTGATAGTATGCATCCGGTTCTCTGACTGGTCAAAAACAACAGAGTGGTCTGACTCAAATACATCATCGGTAACCTCCATAGCTTCAAGACCAAACTTCTGGTACATCTCTTCACCAACTTTCGTATCACGATTATGGAATGCCGGGAGGCAATGTAGAAACTTTACCCCCGGATTACCGGTCCACTCAATGACCTTCTTGTTTACCTGGTATGGCTTAAGCAATTTAATCCTTTTTTCCCAGGCAGAGCCCGGTTCACCCATTGAAACCCACACATCGGTATAAAGAAAATCAACTTCCGCCACAGCTTCCCTTACCTCTTCTGTTATTCTGATTTTTGCTCCAGTCTCCCCGGCAATTTCGAGGCATTTATCCACAAGTTCACGCTCCGGCTGGCACTCGGAGGGAGCTGCAGCACGAAAATCCATACCCATCTTGGCAGCACCTACCATAAGTGAATTGCCTACGTTGTTGCGTGCGTCACCCAGATAGCAGAATGAAATCTTTGAAAGAGGTTTGTCGCAATTTTCCATCATAGTCATCACGTCGGCAAGAACCTGAGTGGGATGAAATTCATCCGTCAGTCCATTCCAAACCGGAACACCGGCATACAATGCAAGTTCCTCAACAATCTCCTGGCCGAAACCCCTGTATTCAATGCCGTCATACATCCTTCCAAGAACCCTAGCAGTATCTTTCATCGATTCCTTGTGACCAATCTGTGAACCTGAAGGCCCAAGATAGGTAACATGTGCTCCCTGATCAAAAGCTGCAACTTCAAAAGCACAGCGGGTTCGTGTAGATGTTTTCTCAAAAATAAGTGCAATATTTTTTCCTTTTAACATTTGTTTTTCCGTGCCTGAATACTTTGCTGATTTCAGACTTACAGATAAATCAAGTAAAAACCTGATCTCTTTGGGAGAAAAATCGAGTAATTTCAGGAAATGACGGTTTTTTAAATTAAAGGCCATGTTTTCAATGTTTTAATTAAACAAATAAAAGCTGTTGCCAGGTATTACATTATCAATCCTCATATTCCATTGTTATTTTTGTACCAAATTTTTTATCAGCTAATTTAAATGCCTCAGTTATCACGCTCATTTCCCCGCCCTTTTCTATAAACTGCATACATGCCCTGATCTTTGGAGCCATACTACCTTCGGCAAACATTCCTTCGGCAAGATATTTCCTGGTATCAGCCAGATTCAGGAATTCAACAACCTGCTGATCAGGTTTATTGAAATTAATATAAACATAAGAAACATCCGTGAGTATGTAAAACTCATCAGCCCCAACACTTGAAGCCAGAAGTGACCCGGCCAGATCCTTGTCTATTACAGCCTCAGCAGGCCGGACATTACCGTTTTCATCATAATATACAGGAATTCCACCACCCCCGGAGGCAATTACAATGGTTCCACTTCTGGCCATAGTCTCCACTACCTTATAATTAAGGATACTTACAGGTTGCGGAGAAGGAACCACCCTGCGCCATCCTTCTTTTACCTTAACTTCTTCCCTGAACTCCCAACCCTTATCCTTTGCAAGCTTACCGGACTGTTCCTTATTGTATATTCGCCCCACACGTTTGGTAGGGTTTTCAAATGCAGGGTCACTCTTATCCACCTCCACCATTGTAACCAGAGTTACTATCTCTCTTTTGATATTATGCTTTTTCAGCACATTATGCATCATTCGTTCTATCATATATCCAATACCTCCCTGGGAATCAGCCACACAAATATCCAGTGGCATCTGTGGTATATCATAAATCTGCTCACCTGCATCATTTCTCATAAGTATGTTCCCTACCTGTGGCCCATTTCCATGGGTGACTACCAGGTTATATCCCTCTTCTAAAAGAAAGATCAGATTTTCAAGGGTATCGGTAGTGTTTTGTTCCTGTTCATCTATTGTCCCGGATTGATTACCACGCAACAATGCGTTACCTCCAAGGGCTATGACAGCTAATTTACACATAAACAGATATTTATTAGCTAACGACCAAATTTACAAAGCTATAATATTTTCTCCACATTACTAAGCCCGTGCCCCGAATTAGTTGCTATAAAACAGTATCCTGATATTTTGAGAAAAAAAAAGGGAACTTGGATAATATTTTGCAATTTTGCACCAACATTATTAATTGCATAAGTCCGGTAAAACCAGAAAAATATTTTTTATCACCAGAGAGTAATTTCACTGATTATTGATTATGGCCCCAGTTAAAGAAAAAAAGGTGAATAGCAGGAAAAATAAAAACAGGATCATAAGCTTTTTCAAGGATGAACGTTTCAGATTGTCATTGGGTGGTTTTATCATCATATTTGCCCTGTTCCTTACTTTGTCATTTATATCCTATTTTTTTACATGGAAAAGTGACCAAAGTTTTGAATGGGAAAAAATTATTTCAAATCCGGATATAAGAGTTGAAAACTGGGCCGGCAAAACAGGTGCCTGGCTATCATCGCTTTTTCTAAACAAATGGTTCGGAATAGCCTCATTCAGCATTCCTTTTCTCCTTATCCTGACTGGCTTCAAGCTATTAAGGATAAGGCTTTTAAATTATGGCAGAACATTAAGAATTACAATTACAGGTGCCATAATTCTATCTGTATCTCTTGGTTATCTTTTCAGCGATGCGGGTGGTTTTCTGGGAAGCGGTCCCGGAGGTGCTCACGGATATTTTGTTGCAGAATGGCTCAACGCCTTCATTGGTAAAACGGGAACTGCATTTTTGTTGATTCTGCTTATTTTTTCCTTTATACTGTTTTCTGTTAAAGATTCATTATTATTTACAAAAAATCTTCTCCGCAAATTAGGGTTTAAAAAATCAGATACCGGCATCACTGAACAGCAGCAGGAAGATAAAGTCGCGGTTCACATCGAAGAAAAAGAATATAAAGCCGATGAAGATGAAAGCATCCAGGGATCCGGTCCTGCCGAAATAGAGAGTGAAGATGAAACCGGCCTGAAAGCAAACGTAAATGATGAGGATTCGTCAGACAATCTGCAAGGCGATATAAAACTGCATGTGAAAGAAAAAAAGTCTGATGAAAGAAGTCTCTCGGATGACATTATAAACTCACATCAGATAGAGGACTATGATCCCACTCTGGATCTGGCATCCTACAGGTTCCCGCCAATCAGCCTTCTTGAGCCGTATAAGTCCTCTGAAAGCCCGGTCAGCAAAGAAGAGCTTATAAATAATAAAAACCGGATAGTTGAGACTTTGGCAAATTACAAAATTCAGATAGATAAAATTACAGCAACCATAGGTCCCACAGTAACACTTTATGAGATAGTTCCGGCGCCCGGCATTCGCATCTCAAAAATAAAAAACCTTGAAGATGACATTGCATTAAGTCTTTCTGCCCTGGGTATAAGAATTATTGCACCGATCCCTGGCAGGGGAACTATAGGCATTGAGGTACCCAATCAAAACCCTGAAATAGTGTCAATGCGATCAGTAATAAGCTCAGTAAAATTTCAGGAGGCCAGATTCGAACTCCCCATAGTTTTGGGAAAAACAATTTCAAATGAAACTTATGCCGTGGATCTTACCCGGATGCCTCATCTTCTTATTGCCGGGGCCACAGGCCAGGGTAAATCAGTAGGTCTGAATGCAATACTCACTTCACTTCTGTATAAAAAGCATCCTGCACAATTGAAATTTGTGCTTATCGATCCAAAAAAGGTGGAACTGACAGTTTATTCAAAGATAGAGTGTCATTATCTTGCTAAAATTCCAGACACAGAAGATGCTATAATCACTGATACCCAAAAAGTCATACATACATTGCAATCACTCACCATAGAAATGGATGAGCGTTATGACCTGCTAAAAGAGGCGCATGTCAGGAACATAAAAGAATATAATGCAAAGTTCATTGCCCGACGCCTTAATCCTCTGAAAGGCCACCGCTACCTGCCCTATATTGTTGTTATAATAGATGAATTTGCAGATCTGATAATGACAGCCGGAAGGGAAATAGAGACCCCGCTTGCAAGACTGGCCCAACTGGCAAGGGCCATAGGAATACACCTTGTTATAGCAACACAGCGACCAACTACAAATATCATTACCGGTGTAATAAAGGCAAACTTCCCGAGCCGTATAGCATTCAGGGTAACTTCCATGATGGATTCAAGGACCATTCTTGATACTCCGGGAGCAAACCAGCTTATAGGTCGGGGGGATATGCTTATCACTGCGGGAAGTGAGATGATAAGACTGCAATGCGCCTATATAGATACTGATGAAATTGACAGGATAACTGAATTCATAGGATCACAGAGAGGTTACACTACCGCTCATCAGCTGCCTGAGTACGTTGGAGATACTGGTGCTGAATCGGCAGAAGTCGATCTGAGAAAAAGAGATGATATTTTTGATGAGGCTGCCAGACTTGTTGTGCAGCATCAACAAGGTTCAACCTCTCTTATTCAGAGAAAATTTTCTATAGGCTATAACCGCGCCGGCCGTTTGATTGATCAACTTGAAGCAGCGGGAATAGTGGGCCCGTTCGAAGGCAGCAAGGCAAGACAGGTTTTAATCCATGATGAATACAGTTTGGAACAGTTATTGAAAGAGATGAATAATTAAAGAATAATCAATAATTAATTACGATCGGTAAATGAACAAACTTACTTTGATATCAATATTAATCCTGTTACTATACAGCGTTAATCTGAACGCTCAAAATGATGAAAGAGCCGGGAAAATACTGAAAAAGTTTTCTGAGAAAACCATAACTGCCCCATCTGTAATACTGGATTTTTCAATTATCATGTCGAGTCTGAAAGATGAAATAATTGACCAGTTCGACGGAAGTCTGACTTTGAAAAATGAAAAATACAGGCTTACGGTAATGGGGATGGAAACGTGGTTTGACGGAAAATCCATATACACCTATATGCCTGATGTAAATGAAGTAATGATAAGTGATCCGGATGAAGAAGATGGAGGGCTGATGTCCAATCCGGCAAAACTATTCACTATGTATGATAAAGAATTCAGATACAGGCTTGTGGGGGAAATAAATAAATCGGGCGACATTCTTTATGAGATAGATCTTTACCCCGTTGATCGTGAACAGGATTTTCACACGGTCAAGCTCTTTATAGACAAAAACAGCAATTTTCTCCATTCGGCGATAATCGCAGGCAAGGATGGCAACAGGTATACTTTTATTGTTGACGGTTATGACATGACGCAAAGATTGCCTGAAGCATACTTTGTTTTCAACGAATCAGATCACCCTGGAGTTGATGTAATAGATATGCGCTGGTAAAGTGTTCATTATTCAGGGTATTCAACCCTGGCATGATAAATATTGCGAAGCTTTTTCTTGTATATTTCCTTTATTCTTGAAATATCCCTGAAAGTTATTTCGGCATTGCTGAACTGCTCTTCAATTACCTGGTAGTCAATAATTGATTCTACTAATGAATCTATTGTGTCTGCATTTGTTTCCCTGAGACTTCTGGAGGCAGCCTCAACAGAATCTGCCATCATAAGGACTGCCGTTTCCCTCGAAAACGGCTTTGGTCCCGGATATGTGTACCGGCCGGCATCAACCTCATTATTCGGGTATTTTCTGATAAATGACTTGTAAAAATATTGTACACGTGTTGTTCCATGATGAGTCCGGATAAAATCAATCACCTGCTGGGGAAGATTATTCTTCTTTCCCATTTCAACCCCTGTGTTAACATGAGAAATAATCTTTTGTGCACTCTCCTCAAAATCAAGTGAATCATGAGGATTATAACCTGAGGTTTGGTTTTCAATAAAATACAAAGGTTCTGACATCTTGCCAATATCATGATAAAGCGCTCCTGTCCTGACAAGTAAAGGGTTACCTCCAATCTCATAAACAGCAGCTTCAGCAAGATTGGCAACCTGTATGGAATGCTGAAAGGTACCCGGTGCTTCCTCAGCAAGTTTTCGCAAGAGTGGCTGATTAGTATCAGACAACTCCATAAGTGTGGCATCTGAAACAAAACCAAAAGTCTTCTCAAAAATATACAGCAGCGGATAGGTGGTAAGAACAAGCAGCCCGTTCCCCCCAAACCATGCAAAGTTAAGGAGATCAATTGAAGCAATACTTCTCTCCTGAATGATAGCTATTCCGAAATACAGCAATGAATAGGAGAAAAAAATTATAACTGCTGTAAAGAAAAGCTTACTCCGTCTGTATAGATTGGTCAGGCTGAATATGGCCACAATACCGATCACAAAATTAAGAAAAACAAATTCAAAACTATTGGGTGCGAAGAATCCTACAAGCAGAAGTATAATGGTATGTACAAAAAGTGCAAGTCTTTCATCATAAAATGTTCTTATAATGATCGGCACTATAGCAAAAGGAACTATATAAAAACTTATCATGCTATACCTGATGAACATTATAGAAACAAATACCATTAAAAAGAATAAAAAAAGGATGAAGAGAGTTTTCCTCAGATTAATAAGAATTTCGTATCTGAAATGATATAAGAAAAGGTAAAGTGTTGCCAGTAATGAAAATATTAGTATCAGCTGACCCAGTAATATAAGATTCAGATTTGCCCCTCTTAATCGGGATTCATATTCTCTTCTGAGAGATTCAAGTATTTGAAAAACTTCATCCGTAATCAGATCACCCCGTGAAACAATTCGCTCACCTGCCTGGACCATACCCCTTGCAAGCGAAATTTCATCAAGCAGGCTCTGACGAACCCTCTCTGTAGTTGCCTGATTATAATAAAGATTTGGAACAATAAAATCACTGAATTCAATGGACCGTAAAAAGTCGGGCATGTTTGAGGGAAGATTGGATAATTCAGCAGAAATCCATTCTTCAACATTTTCTCTTATGTGTTCATAAGCTGACCTTTGCCTGAAATAATCATCGGGGGAAGTCCTTTCACCAATATTATCCCTTACTATTACTATTGATTCGCGGGCAGCGACAATTCTGTCGGCAGTTTCGCAGGGATCTATTATTCCCCTGTCATAAACATGCTGCAGTAAACCGGAGCTGTATGAACTGAATTCATTCTTAATTGATTCTAAACGTGGATTGTTTTCAAGAAATCGCTCAACCTGGTCCTTTTCAACCTCGTACCGGTCTGTGATAAATTCTTTAAATCTGTCTTTAAAATAACTGTAATAATTTGATTTAACTGAATAATAGACCAGGCTGTCATATAGAAAATAGTATCGGAAATCTGCGAGTACGCTGTCCCGTTCGGCATTCAGTTCTGCCTCTGTTTTATAAATGGGGAAATTAAACGGAGCGATAAGAGTTTCATGCATCCAGGGCCGTCCTCTTTGATATTCATATCTGAATTTTCCCTCCCGCGGAAGTAAATAGAGAATAAGCAAACCTGTAATCATAAAAATCGAAATCACGCTTAAATTGTTATAATTCCGTTTTAGTATTTCAACAAATTTTTTCACAACTTATGCAATAACCATTTGATTAAAAAAAATCACAAAAAAGTTTCATCCAAAATTTCATTCAGCCAAGATGAAAAAGTTTTATAAGAAATCCTCATCAATTGAAATATAATTTCTTCTTTTTCCAGGATAAATATACAATTTTAAAGAATGATATGACCCTGAAATTTTTTTCATTTGTTAGTGTGTAATTTTAAATAAAAAAAATTTCATCTACATTTGAAAAGGTTTTATTAATTCACTTTTGGTATATGCAATATGCAGTATCTGTTTTACCTGTCGTTCCTTTAAGATCAGGGGCCTCTGAAAAAGATGAAATGATCAGCCAGCTCCTTTTTGGAGAATATGTAAGGATAATTGAAAAACAGCAAAAATGGAGCTTTGTTGAAATATGCCATGACAGATACCAGGGCTGGCTTTACAACCCTATGATAATGGAGGTTTCAGAAGACTCTGCCTTAAAAAGTATTAACTCAGATTTCAGAGTAACCGGAAATCTCTTTCTGCCTGTTAAAAATACTACAAGTAAGCATCCGGTTTATATCCCTGCAGGAAGTTCAATGTACGAATATAAACCTGCGTCAAACAGTTTCCGGATAGATAACCTTGATTTTCAATGTCAGCAGGAACCTTTTTTTTACACCCGGGAAAAAGTCAGGGAAGATATTAACCGGGCAGCTATCGGGTTCTTAAACATACCCTACCTGTGGGGGGGGAAAAACCCCTTTGGCATGGATTGTTCAGGACTTACTCAAACAGTAATGAAACTGTTCGGAATTACAATTCCCAGAGATGCCCGCCAACAGGTTGAAGTTGGAATAACAGTAAATTTTGCAGACGAAGCACAACCAGGAGATCTTGCATTTTTCGATAACGAAGAGGGTGAAATTATCCATACCGGGATAATAATCAGAAATCAGCAGATAGTTCATGCCTCTGCACAGGTCATGGTTGACAGAATAGATCACCAGGGTATCTATAATGCTGCATTGAAACAGTATACCCACCATCTAAGGGTTATAAAAAATGTTCTGGAAAAACCATAATATATCATGTATATATTTACCCCTTATAACGAAAACCTCCTTTTTCCAAAACTGACCTGACCGGATAATAAAAGTACGGCATAAATACAAACGGGCCACCTCTCTGGAGACAGCCCGTTTGTAATTTTTTCAAAGATTAAGTTAAGTTTAAGGTTGCGGACCGGATGCTGGTGTTTCACCTACAGGCTTAAGTTTACTTCCTGCCAATGCATAGAATAATATATAAAGATAGCAGGCAACAGGTATTATAAATGAATACTGAATACCAAATGCATCGCCCAATATACCCATAATAAAAGGAATTATGGCTCCGCCGAATATAAGGGTGTTGATAACACCCGATGCAAGACTGACCTCACTTCTGTCAAGCCCTTTTACAGCAAGGGAGAATATATTCGGAAACATTATGGAATTAAATAACCCGATGGACACAATGCTCCACAAAGCCACCCTCCCGGTTGACAGCATGGATATAACGGCCAATGAAGCAGCTGCAATTGCGAATACAGAAAGGACAAGATTTGCTTTACCCCTGCCAAGTTGCATTAGTGCAAAGTTAAGTATTGCAAAGCCCAGGAATGTAAGTGCCATGGCCACACTGTATTCAAGTGTTACAAAACCTACAATGAAAGCCCATACTAATACGATGCCGGCAAAAGTAAACTTCAACTCCTTCTTTTTAATGTCTGACAATGAAATTGCACCAAACAGCCTGCCAATCATAGCACCAGCCCAGTAAAGACCTACAAACTTTATCGCCAGATCTCTGCTGATGCCACCACCTATACCCTCTTTAACAACATAAGATGAAATAGCTGTACCAATACCAACTTCAGCACCCACATAACAGAATATAGCAAATGCCCCCAGCAGTAAATGCCTGTATTTAAAGACGGTGGCATAATTACCGGCACCTTCCTGACTGAGAACAGGAAGTTTTATCAGACGTACTGCAATAGCTATCAGAAGTACAAATACCGCAATCAGCATAAAGGGAAGAAGCAGGTCGGAAGGCCTTATCCTGTCAGGAATCCCTTCTGTCAGCACACCATTAATACTATCATTTATGGCAGGTAGAGCGGCCGGCAGAATCAAAGCAACAATCATTAACGGAGCTATCCATGTTGCAATTGCATTAAGTGCCTGTGTCAGATTCAATCTTCCTGATGCTGTTTCCGGCGGACCGAGTTCAGTGACAAAAGGATTGGCTGCTGTCTGCAATAGCACAACTCCAAGTGAAAGGATTACAATCGCTCCCAGAAAGAACGGGTAAGATTCTGTCCTGATAGCCGGGAAAAAAAGAAAACCTGCAAAAGAGATCAGGAGCAATCCCACTACAATTGAGTTTTTGTAACCTATCCTTTTAACAACACCACCTGCCGGAATTGAGAAGACCGCATAAGAGATAAAAAAAGCAGAGTTGACAAGAAATCCTTGTGTATAACTCAGATCAAAAGCTTCCATTACAGGATCACTAAGAGTTATAATAAAGGTGGTAACAAACCCGAAAATAAAAAAGATTATGGAAATGAAAATCATTCCCACCCTCATTGTATTGCTGCTGTGATTTGACATGTCTATTAATTTAGTTTAGAAATTGTTTGACTTAATGTATAATCTATTTATCAAGTTCCTTCCAGATCAAAGCGCTGGATCCCATAACCGCAGCATTCTTGTCTGTCAGTTGTGAGGGCAGTATTTTGACTTTGTTTTTGAATGTTCCCATTACGCTCTCTTCCATATATTTTTTTGTCGGCTTGAAAATATAATCACCGGATTTTGATAAGCCTCCTAATAGAAATACTGCTTCAGGACTGGTATGGGCAACTGAATCTGCCAGTTTTCTCCCCAGAATCCTGCCGGTAACTTCGAATGCTTTAAGAGCTACCGGATCATTTTTGACGGCAGCATTGTATATCATCTCCGAATCAAGTTCATCAAAGCTGTAGTTAACGAGGTCACTCCCTTTGCTGTCAGATGCCAGAAGCTCAAAAACTGTTCTCTTTATTCCGGGAGCAGACACATAGGTCTCCAGGCAACCAAGGTTACCACAGCCACATTTTCTGCCATTTTCAACTACATTTACATGCCCGAGTTCTCCGGCAAATCCATCATGGCCGTAAACAAGATCTCCGTTAACAACTATACCGCTCCCCAGACCTGTTCCAAGAGTAATCATTATAAAATCCTTCATTCCCTGGGCCCCGCCATAAACCATTTCTCCAAGTGCTGCAGCATTTGCATCGTTAGTAAGTTTTACAGGAAGATTGTAATGTTCTTTGACCATATCGGTAAAATTTATAACTCCCCGCCATTTGAGGTTGGTGGCATTTTCAATAGTCCCTTTATGATAATTTCCGTTTGGCGCACCAATACCAATACCGACAATCTTATAAGACCCTTCAAGCTGATCTTCAGATTTTTTCAGCTCCTTAACAAGATTTGCAAGATAATCTTCAACATTATCATATGCATCAGTTGGGGTAACACTTTCGGCAAAACAATTACCATCACGGTTCACAAAGCCCATTTTTGTAAATGTTCCTCCGATGTCAATACCTATAACATATTCATTCATAGTATTAATTATTATTTAGGTTAAAAAAAATGGTCTGAAAAATACCTGATCAAAAAAACCGAGAGGTAAAGGTAAAAAAAATTGGATAACAGAAAGCCTATCTGATTTTTTTTACATACCAGCTTACACACAATAAATAAAAAAAATCGCTCAGATCGGACAATCCACTTCCAGAACGTTACCGCGACCACAGGACGCACCACTTAGTTTTCAAATGAATCCCCATGTTACTGTGTAACACAAAAAGACATGAACAAACCAGGGGGATCCATGGGTTTGAAAAGCCAATTACCCGAATCATGAATTAGTAACATATTGTTAAACAAATTGCTAACTATAATTTATACGAGTGAATTATACATCAGGTTAACAATTCAAAAAGAACTGAATAATGCATGTGTAATCGACGAAGTCAAATTTTTTCATCTTGTCTGTGCGTAATTTAAGCTGAAAATATTTCATATATATTTGTAAAATCATCTTCAATGATCAGGGATTTATCAAAATAAATCCTGATCTCATGAAGACAGTGAATCTGAAACAGACTAAACAAGTTGTCTTTTGCGTAACAGAGTATTGATTATATCAGTATTTTTTCTCACCTCAACCAGTCTGTCAGCACAAATGCAAACTGACAGCCTGAAACCATCTTTTTTGCCATTACCCGGTAAACCTGCAGCAATATCTATTAAATCACAAGGGATGAATATTAATCCTTTAGATAACCCTAATTCATTTACAAACCCCGGGCGGGATTATTACGGAATTAATTCTCATGAATTAATTTTTTACAATAACCTGAGGGATGTGGCACATCGCAGGTATATTACAAGATGGCTGCATGAGTTTATTGTTAAAAAGCAGATATCAGCACGGCAACAGATCATGCGGCCCAGAAGAAGCGAAAATGAGTTTGAAGAATATGAAGGATTGATTATAAGGAATATTAGTTTCAGTTCTTCAGATATGCTGGCCCCAAGCATTGACAATCCAATTTTCCATTTACCGGAAAGTATTGAAAGGATAGGGATGCTTTTACATTTCAACACAAATGAGAGAGTAATAAAAAACAACCTTCTTTTCAAAACGGAAGATAAAGTTGACCCGTTCCTGTTTAGTGACAACGAGCGAATCCTGAGGCAGTTACCTTATCTGGAAGATGCCCGGATCTATATATTTGAGGATAAATTAAATCCGGGCTACGCAGATGTTGTGGTTATGACCAAGGACCGCTGGTCAAAGGGTTTTGATTTGGATATGCTTGAAATTGATAAAGGAAGATTTGACATTTATGATAGAAATGTTTTCGGATGGGGACAGGATCTGAAGACCAGTATTTATTTTGAAGGAGGGTCAGAAAGGCTGTTCGGGCATGGGACAAGATTGAGGATCAACAACATCAGGGGAAATTTCATAGATGGAAGGATAAGTTACCTTGACACTTACGGGAATAACACATTTCGGATCAGTGCCACAAGGGACTTTTTGACACCATCCATGAAGTATGCCGGAGGTCTGGAATTTACAACTTCCCGGCTAACTGACAACTTCATTTTTCCTGACACCTCATTTTACAATCATAAACTTAACTTCCATGAATATGATATGTGGTTTGGACGATCATTCCTCCTGCCTTTAAAAGATTCATATCATCGAAGAAACATTTACATCACATCAAGGTTCAACCGCAACATCTATTTTGAACGCCCTGAAATAGGCGAGAGAACCAGATATAAATTCCATGACAGGAACCTCTTTCTTTTAAACATTTCACTGATTCAGATCGGTTATCTTAAAAGTAACTTTATCTATGGTCATGGCCCGACTGAAGATATTCCAACAGGAGCCAGGTTGGAGGCTACTATTGGATATGAAACATCCCAGTTTTTTCAGCGCTGGTATTCTGGATTCAGTATTATGACCGGCAATTATATGCAAAACAGATTCTATCTCAATAACAGCATCTCGCTTGGGGGATTTCTGAATAAGGGAGTATATGAACAGGGTGTATTGAGACTGGAAACATCGGGCTTCTCAAAGCTAGCGGACTTAAATCGATTTTATTTCCGGCAGTTCCTGACCCTTAACTTTACGCAGGGAATCTCAAGGTTTGAAGACGAAATTATAAGTATCAGCAACGACTATGGGATCAGGGGATTGAGAAGTGATGCTCTGAGAGGAACAAAAAGGCTTACTTTGCAGACTGAAAGCATGTTGTATGCTAAAAATAACTGGTACGGATTCAGATATGCCCTTTATGCGATGGCAGACCTCGGGTGGATAGGAGATGGCAACAGATCAATAATAAATGACAGTTTTTACAGCGGATTTGGAATTGGTATGAGAATGCGGAACGAACATCTGGTCTTTCCAACACTGCAGTTCAGATTTGCCTATTTCCCAAGACTCCCTGATTCAGCCTCAAAGAGGTTATTCTATCTGATAAGTGAAAGAAGGCATATTCCTGATGGATTTAGAATTGGAGCACCTGATATTATTCCCTTTCGCTGAACAGTTAATTATCCCGGCCGGAAATTATAACTCAGGCTCAATTATTATATTTACGGAATGCGTCAATTCAGCAGTTTTATCTTAAAAGACACTGGTCTTTTCATCAGGAAACTACTGACCTGGGGAAAAGAATTCAGTAACACAGCCATTCTTAACTCCAATAATTACCGGAATATTTTCCCTTTTCCCGGGGCCAGTCATACTTATGATTTTATTGCTGCTTTTGGTTCATTGGAGAATTTAATGTCAGAAGATGGCAATTGGATGAACTCATTTGAAAAATTCTTCTCAGAAAGAGATGACTGGCTGTTCGGGCATCTTGGTTATGACCTGAAAAATGAAATTGAAAATCTGACATCCCTCCATCCGGACAGAATAAAATTTCCCCCGGCAGGATTTTTTGTACCCCTATACATCTTCATAATCCGTAACAACAGGCTGGAAGCAGGATGGCGCCCGGATTGCACCGGCGAAGAGGAGGTCAGAAAACTGGTAGCAGAAATAGAAGGCAGTCCCGTTGAGATGAATGGAATTAACCGTATAGACAAAATTGAAGAAGTAATTTCCAGATCCGTCTATCTGAAAACAATTGAACAAATAAAGGAACATATTCAGCGAGGTGATATCTATGAAGTCAATTTCTGCCAGGAGTTTTTTTCAGAGAAAGCCCTCATTGACCCCCTGGCAACCTGGTTTAAGCTGATTGAAGAATCTCCCACTCCCTTTTCATGTTATTACAGGCAAAATGAGAAATATCTGCTTTGCTCCAGTCCCGAAAGGTTTTTAAAGAAAACAGGTAACAGAATCATTTCACAACCAATCAAAGGAACAGCGGTCAGGGGAAAAACACCTGAGGAGGACATTAAAATTTCTGAATTACTTAAAAATGATCCAAAAGAGAGGGCTGAAAACATAATGATTACAGATCTTGTAAGGAATGACCTGTCCAGGATCTCTGCCAGAGCCTCAGTAAATGTTGATGAACTATGTGCAATATATCCATACCCAAAAGTACACCAGATGCAGTCATCTGTTTCAGCCAGATTGAATCATGGCAAAAGCTTTACTGATATTATAAAGGCTGCCTTCCCAATGGGATCAATGACCGGAGCACCCAAAATAAGGGCCATGGAGATAATTGAGCAGTACGAAAAGAGTAAGCGCGGACTTTATTCAGGTGCAGTAGGATACATTACTCCCGAAATGGATTTTGATTTCAATGTTGTAATCAGAAGCATTCAGTATGACCGAACGACATCCTCCCTGTCATTTATGGCAGGGAGCGCCATTACAGGTCAATCAATACCCGAGAATGAATACTGTGAATGTCTGCTTAAGGCCGAGGCAATTAAAAACGTTCTAAGTACTCTGACACCACACTGACAATTTCGTAGCGGATTATTCATACTTCAAACATTCGGAATGTATCCCGAAAAAACCTGCAGGGAAAAATTGATCCGGTTAAGATTCTGAAGCCTGATATTTCTCAGGGGTTATTTGGATCAGGCGGCAACCCGAGGCGCTTAAAAAAAACCTCAGGCTCCTCCCTTAACCGCACCGTCTCATCAAATTCATAGCCCAGCCGCTCATACAACCTCCTTCTGCCGGCAATATCTGCCACCAGCTCCTGATAAGCTATCTGGCCTACCCTGACAGCAACCCGCCTGGGCACAACAACAACCCCATCAGAATCAGCTACCACAACATCACCAGGTTCAACAAGCACCCCACCAACCACCACAGGCCTCTGAACATCAATAATTTCATTTCTTCCAATCCTTTCACCCCTTCCTCTTTCATAATAGTTGGTATAAACAGGATTTCTTTGCAGTATTATCTCATCAATATCCCTTATTCCCCCTGCAGTAACCAGTCCCACAGCTCCCCTTTCCTGCCAGCTCATAATATTGTTCGACCCGGTCGATCCGGTATCATTATCATCCTTATTGTCCATCACAATTACAGTCCCCGGTTTAATATATTCACGAAAAGGTTCTGGAGAAAGCTGCGAATACCACATACCCCTCCATTTGCGATATACTTCATAATTTTCAGGTTTTGTAAGGTCTGCACCGGGATGCCAGGGACGGTTCGTTGGCCCGTACCTTACTGTAACCGCAATTCCGGCGAAACGGTGGCTCATATCCTTAACATCCTTCCATAAAGGGGAGATAGCCGGATCCATAACACCAACACCGATATAACCTGCAGTGGCAAGGCCATCAACAACATCAGCCACTCTGGCGCCATCATAAAGCTCCAGAAGAATTTCATCAGACACTTCAGATTCATCCTGAGCAGGCAAAAAAGAAATAAAACCAGTTAAAAATGAAGAAAACAGACAAAAAAGTGCTTTTTTCATAATTGCAAAAGTTTTTGTTAGTCAATTTTTTTATTATTATTAAATTTAAAATATGATACTCAGTTGAAATATTTTGATCAGGTCATCAAAACAATTAACTGAATCCCGATAAAATTGCTTCTCAAAATACAAAAAAAATAGAAACAAGTCAAAAAACAACAGCTCACTGAATAAATTAAAAATCACTGATATGATCAAGGAACTTGCAAAAATGATTGACCACTCTATCCTTCACCCAACAATGACAGACGAGGATCTGTTAAGGGACTGTAAGGTGGCGGTTAAATACGATGTTGCCTCGGTATGCGTAAAACCATATATGGTAAGGATGGCAGCAGAATACCTCAGGGGGACAGATGTGATGGTAGGATGTGTAACAGGCTTCCCCGCAGGAAATTCCACTATTGAAGTCAAGGTGTTTGAAACCGAAACTGCATGCAGAGACGGTGCAGAAGAAATAGATATGGTGATTAATATCGGTAAGGCCCTTTCGGGAGAATGGGAATATATTGAAAAAGAGGTTGGTGCTGTGACAAAAGCCTGCCATACTAACGGAGCGATTGTTAAAGTGATTATTGAAACCGACTATGTGACCCGTGATGAAGACAAGATAAAGCTCTGCAAAATCTGCACTAAAACTGGTGCCGATTTCGTTAAAACTTCATCAGGGTTTGGCTTTGTAAAAGACAGGAATGGCAGGTTCTCCTATACGGGAGCCACTGTTCCTGACCTGAAGCTGATGAGGCAACACAGCGGGCCGGAAGTGCTGGTTAAGGCCGCGGGGGGTATAAGGACACTTGATCAACTGCTTGCAGTCAGGGAGGCAGGCTGCTCCAGATGCGGCGCCACCGCTACGGTTGCAATAATGGAAGAGGCAATAAGGAGATTCGAAACATAAATTATCATACCTGAAAAACCTGTAAAAATTTATATATTTACAAGTTGTTTCGGGTAATACCACTCACAAATGATAAGTTAGCCAGAATAAAATTTTCTAATTTATTCCATATTAAAAACTTGTAAATCAAAACCACAGATCATGCAAAACACCAGAAGAGATTTCGTTAAAAAAGTTGCTCTTGGTACTGCCGGGGTAACCATGGGAGGCTTGGGCTTAAGTGCAAAATCCTACGGAAGCATTATAGGCTCCAATGACCGTATCAATGTAGGAATAATCGGTTTTTCAGACCGTACAAGAAACTCACTCGTTGATGCAATGCTTAGCCAGGCAAAAGATTTTAATTTTGCTTTCACCGCTGTATCCGATATCTGGAACCGAAGGCGTGACGAGGCAAAGGCTTTTCTGGCTCAAAGAGACGTCAGCGTTGATCTATACCGCAACAATGAAGAGCTTTACGAAAAAAGCAATGTGGACGCCGTTATAATTGGTACTGCCGATTTCCAGCATGCACTTCACACCATAGAAGCAGTGGAGGCTGGGAAAGATGCTTATGTTGAAAAGCCATTTGCCGAGACAATGGAAGATAATCGAAAGGGCCGGGCTGCAGTTGAGCGAACCGGAAAGATCGTAACAATCGGTTCGCAGAGAAGAAGCGGAGCCAACTATCATGCTGCCCACGAATTTATAAAGTCAGGCCGTTTTGGCGATATAGTAATGGTGGAGATGACCTGGAATGTGAACCAGCCCGGCAGGTGGAGAAGACCGGGACTGGTTGCACAAATAAGGGAGAGGGACACAGACTGGAAAAGGTACATTATGAACAGGCCCTATGAACCATGGGACCCCAGAAAATATCTTGAGTACAGGCTGTTCTGGCCCTACTCTTCAGGAATTCCCGGACAATGGATGGCACACCAGATAGACACAGTTCACTGGTTCAGTGGTTACGACTATCCAAGAAGTGTTGCTGCAAATGGCGGAGTATACCTGTGGAAGGACGGTAGAGAAAACGCTGATACCATGACTGCGGTTTTTGACTACGGACCAAAGGATGATCCTTCAAAAGGATTCCAGGTAGTTTATTCCTCCCGCTTCACTAACTCTGCTGGCGGAGTTAAGGAACTATATTATTCAAACGGAGGAACCCTCAACCTTGCCACAAACAGAATCACATCCGAAGGCGGGCTTGCTGAAAACCACGCCAGAGCGATGAATATGGAGCCAAACCTGCTGCCTGAAAAAGAACTCCCCTCTGCCGCTATCGTAACTGCAGCAGATACCGGAGTAGACAGCATGACGCTGAGCCATATGAGAAACTGGATGGAATGTGTAAGAAGCCGTAAGGAGCCAAATGCACCGGTGAAATCGGGTTATGATCACTCAGTTGCAAACATAATGGTTACGGCAGCATTACGTACCGGGCAGTTCGTAACCTTTGACGAAGAACAACAGGAGGTGATGGCTGGCGGAGTAGTTTTCCATTATTAAGGCAGGAAATAATCATTAACTCTGATGCAGGAGGAACCACAATCTTTGTTCCCCCTGCATTTTTATTACAACTAATAATGGTTGCAAGAAAGTTATCTCCGGAAAGGTCATTATCAATACTCATGCTGCTGATTACGGTTTTATCAGCTCCTTCCGGTTGCAGGTCAGTCCCACTTCCGGCAGAGGCAGTCAGCGAAGGCATTGAAATCAGCGAAGGCATTGAAATCAGCAAAAACAATATTTCATACTGGTCCTATAAAAGAGAAGATATCCTCCTTCTGGGAGGAACGGTGCAGGATAACCTCTTCCAGATCAGGGATCTGGAAGATCATCTCGACCTGCTTAAATCGGTCGGTGGCAACTATGTGAGGAATACGATGTCAAGCAGGGACAGCGGCAACGTATGGGCTTTCGAAAAATCCGAAAACGGCCTCTATGATCTCAACAGTTGGAATGATGAATACTGGCGGAGGTTCTCAGAATTCCTGGAGCAGACCGCCAAAAGGGATATAATAGTTCAGATAGAGATATGGGCAACATTTGACTACTACAGGGATAACTGGGATATCAACCCGTTTAACCCGAAAAACAACATCAACTACGATGCCAGGCGGTCAAAGCTGCCGGAAACGGTAGAAACCCATCCAATTTATACGGAAAACAATTTTTTCCGGTCAGTTCCTGCACAGATGGCAATCGCCCAGGTTCTTGAATTTCAGCAGAAATTTGTAGACAAGATCCTCTCCTATACCCTAAATTATGATCATGTCCTTTACTGCATCGACAATGAGACCTCCGTTTCGTCGGACTGGCCGGTATTCTGGGCCAGATACATTCAGAAGAAGGCGAAGCTTGCAGGCAAAAAGGTTCACACCACCGAAATGTGGGATCCGTGGGACCTGAACCACCCTTTTCATGCTGAGACATTTGACAATCCTGACATTTTCACTTTCGTGGATATCTCACAAAACAACCACCAGTCCGCCGATGCCCACTGGAATAACGGACTGGCCGCAATAGAAAGATTAAGGCAGATGGGTAACCTCAGGCCTGTAAACAATGTTAAGATATACGGGAATGATGGTGGCAGGCACAAGACCACCCGCGATGCCATTGAAAATTTCGTAAAAAATGTATTGATGGGATGTGCATCTGCAAGATTCCACCGGCCGCCGACGGGACAGGGACTGAATCATACGGCACAGGCAGTTATAAAAAGTATGAGGGAGCTGAGTGACAGGATGGATTTCTTCAACGGTATGCCCCGGAATGATCTCCTCGGGTCAAGGGAGCCGGGAGAAGCATATTGCAGGGCAATTCATCAAGTGGAATATGCAGTTTATTTCCCCGAAAGGGGATCGGTGGAAATTGATCTGACCCTGTTTACACCGGATGAGCCCCGGATTGAATGGCTGAACCTGCTGAGCTCAGAGTGGATGCCCCCGGAAAGCCTGGCAAGGGAAGTAGTCACCATTGAACCACCGGACCGGGGTCACTGGATTGCAATGATCAGGTAGTGCGTATGATCATGATCAGCAACTATCCCTTTGCAACACGGGCAAGGTTTATTATAACAGTTTTGCCCCAGGACATTATCATGGTATCATGCAGGGGGTTACGTCCGTTATCCTGCTGTAACTCTATCGGGCTGTCACCTGTTTTCAATTGCAAGTGAAGGATTTGCAAATGCGTGATACCTTAAATCGATGCTTTCAACAGAAGGCACCTTCCCTTCAGTAACCCAGAACCTGTATTTTACGGTAAGGGGATCCTCATCTGTCACCCTGTATGGAAAAAACTCACCAAACCGGCCATATAACCGCTCCGACATTTCAGCATTTTCAGGGTTTGAAGGGTGGCTCAGATAGGATACTGTAAATGGTCTGTCATCAATAATAAAATGCATGGCGTTCCAGGGCAAATCATACATTTCCGGTCCCTCAATCTCCTCACCACCATCCAGATGCGACCATTCGTGCGGCCGGATAAACCTTGTAAGATGACTGTGATCTGCCACATATTGTGATGCACGGAACTGCACACCAGCATGCTGCCTGTCGCCGTCAAGCCTTACCGGCTGATCCACAGCCCTGAGTATTGAATGAAAATCAATAAGTGTTTCCCCGAAAGGTTGTCTGAAAACCCTGATATCCCTGATCTCTTCAATAAATGGTTTACCATCATGATCTTTCCAGTGTATTCTCACTTTATGACCGCCCATAACAGGGCCCGCATATTCTCTTATAACTTCAATATGCTCGCTTCTTTCGCCGTTGTTTGCATGCCAGACATCTATTCGCTCTTCACTATCACCTACATAGATGTTGTTGTATCCGAAAAAAATGCCTCTGTGATGCGAATAGAGTCCGCCCGGACCCTTGGTAATAAGCCGGTTAGCTGTCGGTTCAAATACATGATGAAATGGCTTTTTCGTTTCTTCAATATTATCAGCATCAAACACAGGGTGCTCATACTGGATCACCGGAAGTCCGCCAATAAAAAGGCGTGTTGAGTGCCCTGTGACCCTCTCCCAGATATATCTCTCAGTCAGGTGCTTATCTTCCCTGCACAGATCATTAGGCCGCAATTCATATCTTGCAGAATCCCCGATCTCAAGGTTGGCAATCCACCATAGACGCTGCCTTGAATCGTCCAGAATCTCCACCTGTCCGGGCACCATCTCATCTTCCAGGTAAAGGCATACCATTTCATCATGCTCAAATTCCATATCTTCAATCCAGGCATAGACCGGGGCATTTATCAGGGCATGGTGCCGTGCCTCCAATTCAAAAACCTTCTGGTAGTCATTTGATTTACATCCTGTAAGTATTAATATCAACAATAACAGTGAAGTTGAAATTCTCATAATATATAATATTTGGATCAACCTTTATAAGCAAAGATAGTCTTTGATCCTGAGAAAAGGAAACATCATATTTTAAAATTTTCAGGCCGTCAATTCCCTCCTTCGGGTAAGAAGAGAAACCACAATCAATGTGATGAATGCCAGGGGAATGGAAACTATACCCGGGTTATCGAGGGGGAATAGTGCAGCTTCACGTGCCAGGCCATACCTTTCAAACATTGTAGGTGACAGCAGGATCAGCAGTACCGAAGAAACGATCCCAACCATTATTGAAGCAGACACACCCCTTCCTGTTGTTTTATCCCAGAAAAGTATCATTATTATGGCGGGTAGATTGGATGAGGCAGCCACTGCAAATGCAAGTCCCACCAAAAAAGAAACATTCATTCCCTGGAGGAGGATACCCACTATGATCCCCAGTATACCAACTCCGAAAGCAGCTATTTTTCCTGCCCGTACCTTCACCCTGTCTTCCATTTTAACTTTAAAGAACTTATCTACCAGATCATGAGCTATAGCCCCTGACGACGCCACGATAAGTCCCGAGACAGTCCCCAGCACCGTAGCAAAAGCCACAGCAGAAATCATGGCAAAAATACCCAGTCCGAAAGACCTCGCCAGCAAGGGAGCAGACATATTGCTGCTTTCCATATCAAGAACGCCACTTACCATGGCGCCAAGGCCCATGTACAGGGTAAGTATATAGAATGAGCCTATTGCTGCAATTGCAACAATGGTGGACTTGCGGGCATCTCTGGGACTTGGAACGGTATAGTACCTGATAAGAATATGAGGCAGGGCGGCGGTACCCAGAAACAGCGCCAGCATTAATGAAACAAAGTTCAGCTTTTCCCAGATGGAGGCACCTTCAAGCCGGTAAAATAATCCAGGCTTCATAATATCAGTTCCCGGGGTGACTTCAGGATACCAGGCAACAACGGAACTCCCGTTGAAATCAAATGCGATCCTTATATACCTGACAATCTCACTGTCCTCTATCCGGGTCAGAAAACTAAAAGGGTTTAACGGACCGGAGCTCTCAACCTCCTCTCCATCAGAAATTACCCGGGAGACATGTCCCACCTGGTAGAACAACCTCTCTGTGCGCGGAGCACCATTGTAAAGGACATTTCCTTCGGCATCAATTACGATTGTAAGCATCTCGTTAAGAAACAACCCATCATCACTCTCATCAAGATGGAACCAGTTACTGATACCATCTTTTTCAAGAAGATAAAAACTGTCGTTACCTGTTGAGATTCCTTCCTGGAGAGTATATTGAGAATCATCCTCAAGAATAATTTCCCCGAAAGGGTCAGTGGTAACCTCCAGAGAGACAAAATGATGATGTTCGGGATTAGGTTCGGTTTCCAGACCCTTTCTTAGAATATAGGCGGTTAATATCACAGAAAAAACAATCAGCAGTCCCCCCTTTAAAAACTGCACGTATGTAGTTGATGTCATTCCTGCAGTGGCAACAATAAAAATAACCACAGAACCCACAATTACAACACCGGCCCAGTGCGGCAGTCCAAGTATCGGAACCACAAGGTCACCAGCACCCACCATTTGCGGGATAAGATAGAAAATAGATACAACCAGTGTGCTGATGGCAGCCGTTAATTTTATTGAGCGGGAATTGTATTTGTGATCAAGAGCGTCTGTAAATGTAAAGGTACCCATTCTTTTCATCGGCTCTGCCACAACAAAAAGAGCCACTACCCATCCTGCCAGAAAACCGATTGAATAAAGAAAGCCATCGTAGCCCGCAAACGCTATCATACCTGCAATACCCAGGAATGATGCAGCGGAGAGATAATCTCCGGCAAAGGCAACTCCGTTAACCCCCCAGTGTATTGTGCCACCTGCAGCAAAATAACCTGAAGATGTTTTGGTCTTCCTGGCAAAATAAAAAGAGAGAAGCAATACCAGTGCTACAAATACGATAAATATCAGTACTGCCAGGTTTGAAACGTCATATATCATTTCTTCTCCTCCTTAATGTTCAGGTTATCCTCCAGCCGTGAACAGGCCAGGTGGTAAAGAAATCCCATTACAATAGCCAGTATTATCAGCCCGAAACCATAGAAAATAGCCAGATTGAGACCCCATATGACCCTTACCCCCATCAGCTCAGGTCTGAATACCCCGACTACGACAAATCCGGCATATATCAGTCCGTATACAAAAAACAGCTTCAGTCCCAGCTTTGATTTCCGCAATGCAGCCTTGTCTTCTTCCTTTTTTGCAGCAGGTCCGTGTAACATTTGTTATTTAGATTTAATTTGTAATAACCCGGACAAAATATTCAGCCGCTAAAATATGATAAATATGGTGTTTTTGGCAAAATTTTAACAAAAAATAATCATAATGGAAAAAATCAAAAGTTAATGATTAATCACCCTTCCGATACATAAGTGATCGATACAAATTGTTAAAACTTTCTGAAAACCAATGCTCAGCAAAAAAGTCCATCAAAACGAAACATTATAAAACCTGAATTTCGTATACCAAAATAAAATTGAGAAAAACAATTAGTATTCAATAAGTATTTAAAATCATGAGAAAGCTTAAAAATCAAAGAATTAAACAGCTGGCAAACAACCCTGAGAAATTGAATTATCTTCTGGGGCAATTGAGCGAAAGGGAGTTTACCATCTTATGGGAAACAATAAATGAAAAGCTAAGGCTGGATCCTTTAAAAAGAAAAAGATGTTAGATATACATATTACAAAATACCTGAACAATCAGTTTTCCAGCCTTTTTGTAATTATTTCGTCTTAATAAATATGAAATATAATTTTTCAAATATCACTATCTTAATTGCCGAGGATGATGCCTGCAATCAATTCTTCTTTAAGGCAGTATTTAAGCCGACAAATGCCAATATAATCATTGTTGAGAACGGACAACAGGCAGTTGAACACATACAGAAGAATCCTGATATTCAGATTGCATTACTTGATATCAAGATGCCTGTTTTAGACGGTCTTAAAGCGGCACGTATCATAAAAAGCGGAAACAGAAACCTGCCATTGATTGCTCAAACGGCTTATTCAGATCAGAGTCAGCGAAAAACAGCGCTTGAAGCAGGATTTGATGGATTTATAACCAAACCGGTAAAACAGGACGAGCTGTTTAACCTTATAAGATCTTACCAGTTCAAACTAAGGCGCTCCAGATATAAGCCAACATCATACCTCTCAGATCTGACATGAATTTGATCTTTCTCCCAGCCAGTTCCAATAACAGTTAGTGTTTTCCTTTCTATAATGCCTCTGCCTGATACAGGGGGGACGCAGACCAGGTCTTAATTTGAAGTTGCCTTTTCTGATAAACTTGGATAAACCTATTAGTAAGTTTATTTTTCTGTAACATTGCCCCTTGAATAGAAACGAATAATATCTCCCACTTCACCTGAGCCAACGAGCCCCCCTACATCTTCATTTCCCGTAATATTTACAATTTCCAGAGCAAAATTTTTAACTATTGAATTATTTATATATCCAAATAGTCCTGTATAATTTTCTGAAGGCCGATCAATGCTTAAGTTAATGATTTTATGATTTTTGCCATCATAAGTGCCAGTAAATGCGTTTTCTCCATCGCCAATAGGGTTCCATCCTGATCCTAAACTATAATCAATAAGATTTAAATCAGCTATCTGTTTAAAGTGTTTATCCAGATAATACCTTACACTATCCAGTTGACCTGGTCTTGATATTAAATATGGATCTTCTTTTGTACCGTTACCTTTAAAAGTTTTAAATTCGACTTCAATACCAGAAGAGACATCTCTTGTTAAATCTGTTGAATTTAGATAGAGCTGGTATTTTGCTCCCGACCCAGATCCACTCGGATTGCTGATATAATTATTCGTCCTCCCGCTATATTCTGGAAGAAAATCAGTATGGTGAAGTGTTGGACATTGAACCATCACAGGGATATTTGGAGTTGACGGTTCAATCGGGTAATTCTTAAATCCTGAATTAAAGATCAATATCATACCAATGGCCAGCAGGGAGTAAATATAAAAATCTCTTGTTTTTGGGATCATTTTCAATGGCATGCAGAAAATCCTCCATAATTCTCGCCCTGCTAATTACATCATGAGTGGTTATTGCTCCTCCTTCAATGACCCTGTGTCTTAACAGATTCAAATATTTATAGTTGTCCGTATGTAGAGCATCCATGAAAACAAAATCAAATTTACCCCGGATGTTTGGTATTTCTTCCAATGCATTTGCTGTTATAACTTAAATTACCTCATCAAGTCCTGCCTTTTCAAAATTTCCTCTTGCCTCCTCTGATACCAGGGGATTTATTTCCAAAGTTAGAAGTGAACCATTGTTCTGTTTGAGGGCCAGACCGATCCAAAGACTTGAATATCCGTTTGAAGTCCCTATCTCAAGTCCCCGTTTATAACCTTTTTCAGTTATCAGATCATAAAGGAACCGTCCATCAATAGCCGGAATATTCCCCCCTCCGTGCTGTGTTGGAAGGTTCCGGAGCATTGGCAGAACTTTTTCATCCTCTATTCCACTGAAAGGATCTTTTCTCTCCTGGATTTCCGGAAAGCTGATTGCAAGCAGTCTAACAGACAAACCAGTGTATGCAACTAATATTACCCCAAATACGATTGCCAGAAGGCCATGTATGATTGTATGCTTATTGTCCAAAAATCTATTATTTCCCATATTTTGGATTTTTAAATTTAATGATGCATAAAAATCTTAGCAAAGTTGAATTATTTCTCATTTTCAGATGCCTGTTTAAACCTCTGTATAATAAACTTCTCCAGTTCTACCAGCAGAAAAACCAGAGCACCTGCTGCTACCGGGTAAATCCAGTAAGAGAAGTCCATTGAACGTGTACCAAAAAATGTATTCATAAAAGGCAGATACACAAACCCCAGTTGTAGAAGAATTAAAGCACCCGCTGCCAAAAATGCATACCGGTTATTAAAAAACCCTTTGCCTATAGCGGGAGTTTCTATTTTACGGCAGTTGAACAGATAGAAAAGTTGGCCGGCTACCAGGGTGTTCACGGCAATGGTTCGAGCAGTTTCATCATCAAGCCCATTGTTTCTCAACAGGTTGAAAACGCCAAGTGTTAATCCCCCAATAATAACAGATACAAAGGTGATGCGCCAGATAAACAGCTTTCCAAGAATGGATTCTCCGGCACCCCTCGGTGGACGCTCCATCACATTACTTTCCATAGGTTCGAAAGATAGTGCCAGGGCAAGGGTTACAGCTGTTACCATGTTTACCCAAAGTATTTGAGCCGGAGTGATAGGCATAACAATGCCAAGCAGAATAGCCGACATAAGCACCAGGGCTTCAGCGCCATTGGTAGGCAGGATAAACAGAAGTGCCTTGCGGATGTTATCATATACCGTACGTCCCTCCTCAATGGCGTTGACAATGGTGGCAAAATTATCATCGGCCAGCACTATCTCCGATGCATCCTTGGATACTTCTGTCCCTTTAATGCCCATAGCGATGCCGATATTGGCCTTTTTCAGTGCAGGTGCATCATTCACGCCATCGCCGGTCATGGCGGCTAGTTTGCCGTTTTCCTGCAGGGCTGTTAAAAGTCTTAGTTTATGCTCAGGACTGGTTCGGGCATAAATGTCATATTCGCCCACCACTTTGCGCATCTCCCCGTCACTCATTTGTTCCAGTTCCTTACCGGTGAGTGACTTTTCGCCATCGCCAATTCCTATTTCCTTACCAATGGCTCTTGCCGTGATGGCATGGTCGCCGGTAATCATTTTTACCTCAACGCCTGCCTCTTTACATTCTATGATGGCATCAATCACCTCGTCGCGGGGTGGATCAATAATGCCCACAACGCCCAAAAAGATCTTTTTCTTTTCGCAGGAATCTTTATCGATTTCTGTACGTCCGCTATCTGTCTTGCTGTATGCCAAACCCAGCATTCTCTGTCCCTTGGCAGCAACATCCTCAATTTCCTTTTCCCAGAAATCCTTGTCTAAATTCGTGTCCCCGTCAGCAGTATATTGTTGAGTGCAAAATTCCATAACACGTTCCGGTGCACCCGACATAAACACAAATACTTCGTCGTCAATCTTGTTAAGGGTAGCCATGTATTTGTGATCCGACTCAAAGGGAATACTGTCAATACGTTCAGGCTTGAAGTCTTTTAAACCTGCTTTGTAGCTTAGCACCAGCAGAGCTCCTTCTGTAGGTGCTCCGGTGAGTTTCCATGTTCCCTCTTCCTTTCCAATCTCGGAATTATTGCAAACCCTGGCGGCCCTCAGTAATTGCATCAGTACCCTGTCATCTTCCGGGTTAACTTCCTTGTCGTTATGCAGGATTTTACCCTCAGGAGCATAGCCGGTGCCTTCCACGTAGTACTCTTTTTCGGCAGTAATAATGGTTTTGGCGGTCATTTCGTTTTTGGTCAGGGTGCCGGTTTTATCCGAGCAAATCACGTTAACTGCACCCAGGGTCTCAACCGATGGCAGTCGGCGAATAATGGCATTCCGCCTGGCCATTCGCTGCACTCCTATTGCCAGTGTAATGGATATAATGGCAGGTAATCCTTCAGGAATGGATGCAACCACAAGACCAATGGCGGCAAGAAACAGCTCGGCGAGTGAGTAGTCGCGGAAAAAGTACCCAAAAGCAAAAAACGCTCCGGTACCAAGCAAAATAATCACCGAAAGCCACTTGCCAAACTTTTCAATCTGCTGCAGCAAAGGTGTGGTTATATCCTCTACCGATGAGATCATTTGGTTAATACGGCCTATTTCGGTTTCAGCGCCTGTGCTTACCACTACACCGGTGGCTTTGCCATATACCACCACTGTTCCTGAAAACGCCATTGATAATTGATCTCCAATGATTGCCAACTCATCAACCGACTCAGTGTTTTTTTCGACAGCAGTGGATTCGCCTGTGAGTGGCGACTCTTCCACACGAAAATCTTTAGCCTGCACCAGCCTGATATCGGCCGGTACTTTATCTCCCGATTTGAGCAACACTATATCTCCGGGTACAAGTTCCTCTGCCTCTATGGTTTGCTTTTTGCCATCGCGAATTGCAACCGCTTCGAGTGAAAGCATTTGACGGATACTTTCCAGTGCCCGCTCAGCCTTTCCTTCCTGTACAAACCCTATTAATGCATTGATGATAACCACAGCCAAAATTACCCAGGTATCAACCCAATGGTCTAAAAGAGCTGTTATTACAGCAGCAACCATCAGAACATAAATAAGTACGTTATGAAACTGCATAAGCAGTCTCATCCACCAGGTTCGTTTTTTAACCTTTGGGATTTCGTTGCGGCCATATTTTTCGATGCGTTCTTTTACTTCGTTGGCTGACAAGCCTTTTTCCCTGCCGCTTTTCAATGTGTCAAGCACCTTGTCGGCCTCCATGGAGTGCCATTTTTGCTTTTCCTGTTTTTGTTGTTTTTTAGTCATATTTTATCTTCCATGAAAAATAATCAAAATACTATTTGTTTTTTTTATCCAACCGGGTTATTTTTTTCAATACTGAAAACAAGATGCCACCGGCTATGATAACCAGTATACTACGAGTTGAATCGACGCTGGCAGGTAACAGGTATTTAAAAATGCCTTTGGGAGAATACTGAATTTGATTGTCGAGGTATATTAACCCAATGGCCGAACCGATTTTCTTCATTTTCAGATTTGATTGAAATTAAAGGTTGAAAACTCTATACAATCAGGTAATTATTCAATATCTTCCAAAATTAAACCATTTCATCTGTATAAAGTATATTTATCAAGTTGATATTCTATTAGTTATGTTTAACAAGTAATTCATATTCAGTATTTCAATTCCGATGGAACCCCCATGCTTTATACATTTTATTTTGTCT